>JAZKRN010000018.1:0-26126 GCA_036628655.1 Desulfohalobiaceae bacterium
CAGCACAAAGGAGCCTATGAGCATCCCCAGCGATACTGCTCTTCCGGTCGCTCCGGACAAGCCCTGGCTGGCGCCGCTGGCCGGGTTCTCCGATCTTCCCTTCCGCATGCTCTGCCGGGAATACGGGGCTGCGGTCGCCTGCACGGAGATGGTCAGCGCCAAGGGCCTGGTCTACGGCGGGAAGGGGAGCTGGGACCTGGTCCGCAGCATTCCTCGCGTGCCTGAGGACAGTCCCTTGGTGGTTCAGGTCTTCGGAGCGGAGGTCGATTTCATTCGGGAGGCGGTGCTGCGTCTACGGGACTGGGGAGCCCGTTATTTCGATCTGAACGCCGGCTGTCCGGTGAAAAAGGTGGTCAAGACCGGGGCGGGGGCGGCCCTTCTTCAGGATAGCGGCAGGATGGCGGAAATCCTGCAGGCGATGGTGGCTGTTGCCGGTGAAGGCCGTGTGGGCGTCAAGATCCGTTCCGGATGGAGCGGAGCGGAATTCGTCTCCAGGGCGGCGTCCAGGCTTGACGGCCTCGGGCTGGGCTGGGTCGCCCTGCATCCGCGTTCGGCAGGACAGGGACTCTCCGGAAGTGCGGACTGGGGCCATCTCCGGCTTCTGCGGGAGCGGGTCCCGGGGGTGCCGCTTTTGGCAAGCGGAGATCTGCACCATGCTGCTGACGGGCAGAACTGTCTGGCCAGGTGCTCGGCGGACGGTGTGATGTATGCCCGCGGGGCCCTTGCCAATCCGGCTGTTTTCCGGAATCATTATCGGATGGTACAGGACGGCGGGGGGCGGTACAGCGGTACTGATAACGCCAAGCGCCTGGAGGTGGCCCGACGCCATGTCCACTTATGCCGGCGCTATGCGGACAGCCGCAAGAATCTGCTCAAGATGCGGACCATTCTGCCCAAGTACTTGAAGGGCTTCCCCGAGGCGAGCGCTGTCCGTAGCCGCTTGGTGCGGGCCTCCTCCTGGGAGGAGATCGAATCCTTTCTGGATGGAATGACTTGGGAATAGCCAGATGATCCTCATGGGCTCACGGAATATCCCCTGAGGGAGCACGGAACATGCCGAAAGTGATTCGAGCCGCAACAGCGGGTTTCTGTATGGGTGTGGATCTCGCTCTGAAGAAGCTGGAGCGCCAGCTCTCGGAAGGGGCGGATCAAGCGAGAGCGATCTATACCCTGGGGCCGATCATCCACAATCCTCAAGTGCTGGCCGATTACGCCGAAAGGGGGGTCTCCCAGCTCGAGGAGCCGGAAAAGGCGCACTCGGGCAGCAGTGTCGTCATCCGGGCCCACGGCGTCCCCAGGCATATTCGCCGCGCACTGCGGCGCAACGGGGTTCGCATTGTGGACGCGACCTGCCCCAAGGTGAAGAAGGCCCAGAAACTCATCGAATCCCATACCAAGGACCGGAATCTGCTGCTCTATGGCGAACCCGATCATCCCGAGGTGGTGGGCCTGGTGAGCTACGCCCAGAGCGAGACCATGGTCTTCCAGGACCTTTCGGAGCTGTCCGGTCGTCTCGCCGAGGGCACGGACTATGTGCTGGCTGCGCAAACCACCCAGGATCGCTCGGAATACACGCGTATCCATGAGATCCTCAGCTCACGTCTGGGCGGAGATCTCCCCGTCCTGGACACCATTTGCGATACGACCAGGCAGAGACAGCAGGAGACCTGGGATATTACCGAACAGGTTGATCTGATGATCGTGGTCGGGGGGCGCAGCAGCGGCAATACACGGCGATTGGCCCAGGTGGCAGATTCGCGGGGCAGACCCTGCGTCCACGTGGAGGAGGCGTCGGAACTGCCGCTGGAGCGGATCAGGGGCTGTGACGCGGTGGGCTTGACTGCCGGGGCCTCCACACCGGGGCGGGTTATTGACGAGGTGGAAGAGGTGGTGGTCGGTTTAGGGGACGCCAGCTCGAACACGGGCAGGGATGATCCCGGAGAGTGAATGATGAGTGGCCGGAGGCCGCCCATTTGCGATGTGTCGATTTTCCCTCGCCACGAGAGGTGATGAGAGAGGGACGGAGCGTCGACGCTAGCCCTCCTCCGGGTCCTGCAGGTCCTGCAGGGCCTTTTCAGCGGCGAGCTGCTCCGCCTTTTTCAGGCTCGAGGCCTCCGCTGTGCGGGTGCTCCCATCGGGGAGCGTGAGCTCCACACGGTAGGTCTTGGCGTGCTCCGGGCCGAAGCTGTCCACCAGGAAATATTTGGGGCGTTCCTGATATTCCTTCTGGGTGATCTCCTGGAGCTTGCTCTTAGCGTCCTTCCTGAGTTGGGCCCGGATGTGGCTGGGCCACATGTCCCCGAAGAGCCGAAGAATGACCTGTTTGACCCTTTCGAATCCGCTGTCCAGGAATACCGCTCCCAGGATGGATTCCAGAGTGTCGCACAGGATGGCGTCGCGTTCCCTCCCGCCCTGGATCTCCTCGCCGCGACCCAGATAAAAATGGTCCTGGAGCCCGAGCCTGCGGGACATGTCCGCCAGGGCGGGCTCGCTGACCAGGCGGGCCCGCATGCGGGTCAGGTCCCCTTCACGGGTCTGGGGATACTTCGTGTACAGAGCCTCGGAGATAATGAGCTCCAGCACGGCGTCACCCAGAAATTCGAGGCGCTCGTTGTGCTGGAGGGTGTTGTTGTATTCATTGGCGTAGGAGCTGTGGATCAGCGCGGTTTGCAGGAGGTCCTTGTCCCGGAATTGATAGCCGATCCGCTCCTGGATTTCTTCCAGAGGTGCGTCGTTCATATATCCCTCTCCAAACAGTGACGTCAGGATGATTCCATTCCCGTGTCGACGGGGAGATTCTCTTTTTGGGCCTGGAGCTTGGCCAGGTCGTCGCAGCGCTCGTTCTCTTTCTGACCGCTGTGGGCCCTGGTCCAGTTGAGATCCACCTCATGGCGCTCAAGCTGTTTGAGAAGCGCTTCCCAGAGATCCCGGTTCTTGACCGGTTTTTTGGAGGCGGTGCGCCAGCCGTTTTTGACCCATCCCTTGAGCCACCCTTTGTTCAGGGCGTCGTTGAGATAGCGGGAATCAGTGTACGCCTCGACTCTGCTGGGGGCTTTTAGATGGCTGAGCGCCTGGACCAGGGCGAGGATTTCCATCCGATTGTTCGTGGTTCTGCGGTACCCGCCAAAGATTTCGCTGCAGTCGTCGCCGGATTTGGTCAGGGCGGCCCATCCGCCCGGCCCGGGATTGCCCAGGCAGGCCCCGTCGGTATAGATGATCACATGTGATTTTTGCTCGGAATCGGGCATGGTGTGTCGTTCCTGTTTCGGGGTGTCGGAGATGAACGGCGCTATGCACGGCAGGGCCTTTTCAGTGGTGTCCTAGACCATCACCGGGGTCGGGATCAACCCCGCATCCCTTGGGGAATGGGGGGGATCCCGATCTTCGTTCCTGTTCATCCGGTTTGTATGTAAATGTGTTCAACAAGCTGAATTATCGAAAGAAAGAGCCAAGCGTGGCTCGCCGAGGAGTGCGCTGATGGCGTCTTTCATAAGCTGGCGAGCCCTTGTTGTCCGCGATATGGGGACTTTGCCGATAGCTCCTTCAAAGCCCGCGTTGGAGAAGGTTCGAGGAGAACCTACGGTGTCTCGTTAGCTGGAACCGATCAGCTTGAGCGTTCCCAGCATTGGACGCCGAGTTGAAACACCGGCATCAGCGCACTCCCCGACTCGCCACGCAGCATTTTCTTGCTTCTTTGTGCCTGCGTCTGCGCAGGAATGAGGGTAATTTACCGGGAGAACACTGCGGGCGGTCCGCAGTGTTGCCAAAATGCCCGGAGCAAGGCGTGAAAGAGCCCGATTATCCTCCCAGCTCTTGAATCCATCCCTGCAGCGGGCTTTCAAAGAACTCCCGGATTTCCCGGAGCCGGTCTTCTGTTTCCGCCTCAAAGCGCATGACAAGCACGGCCTGGGTATTGGAGGCGCGAACCAGGCCCCATCCGTCCCTGAAGTTGATCCGTGCTCCGTCCACATCCAGGACCTCGAAGTCCCCGGAAAGCCCTTTGAAGTATTCCACTGCCTTGTCCACGACCTGGAATTTGATGCTGTCCGGGCATTCCAGACGGATTTCCGGAGTGTTGTGGGTTACTGGCCAATTCGCCAGATATCCGCTCAAGGGCTTGTCCACATCCCGGCTCATGATCTCGGTGAGGCGGGCGGCGGCGTAAATGGCGTCGTCGAAGCCGTAGTAGCGGTCCGCGAAGAACATGTGGCCGCTCATCTCGCCAGCGAGCTTGGCCCCGACCTGGCGCATCTTGTCCTTGATCAGGGAGTGGCCCGTCTTCCACATGATCGGCTCCCCACCGTGCTCCTCAATGTCCTTGAACAGCAGATGGGAGCACTTGACCTCGCCGATGACGTAAGCTCCGGGGTGATGGCGGAGCAGGTCCCTGGCGAAGATGGCGAGCAGCTGGTCTCCGTAGAGCACGTCGGCCTGCTCGTCAACCACGCCGATACGGTCGCCGTCCCCGTCCAAACCGATGCCGGCGTGTGCGCCGTTGTCCAGCACCGCCTGCCGCAAGTCGCGGATGTTCTCCATGACTGTCGGATCGGGGTGGTGATTGGGGAAATCAGGGTCCGGCTCGCAGTAGATGGGGATAACCTCGGCGCCGACGCGCTCCAGAAGAGAGGCGCAGACGTTGCCGGCGCTGCCGTTGCCGCCGTCCACCACGACGCGGACCGGTTCCCGGAGCTGGATTCCCGCGGTGATCTCCTGCAGATACTCCTCTATGGGATCGAGCTCGCTGGCCACGCCCTCGCCGGTTTCGAATGCGCCGCTTTCCAGGATCTGCCGGATCTTCTGCAGCTCATGGGTATGGATGGTGTCCTCTCCGGTCCATACCTTGAAGCCGTTGTATTCCGAGGGGTTATGGCTGGCGGTGATCATAACCCCGGCCCGGCAGCCCAGGCTGCTGACCGCGTAGTAGAACACCGGTGTGGGGACCATGGGAAGCATCACGGCATCCACTCCGGTGTCCGCGAGCCCCCGGACGATGCTGGCTTGGTACTCCGTGGAGCTATGTCGGTTGTCCCTGCCCACAACCGCGCGGGTCAGGCCGTGCTGACGGAAATAGGTGCCGCAGGCGCGGCCCAGATCCTCCACGCTCTGCGAATCGAAATCCTCATCCACAAGGCCGCGTACGTCGTAGGCCCGAAAGCAGTCCGGATTGAATCTCGCCATATGCCGCTCCTTTTGCTGTTATCCGGGAAACTGTCTTGTCCTCAACTCGCCGGGAAACTCTCACTTTTTTTTAAGAAAATGTGTTTAACCCGCTGAATTTTAAAGAATATTGTAAAGCGACTCGCCTCGCATTTTTTATGCTTGGTTGTGTCCGGCCGGATTCGGGCATAAAGGGTGTTGGGCCGTGCGAGCGAACATATCTCTTTCATGGCAAAATGTTACACAGGATGGGGGTTCGTGCAAGGCAAACAGGGCCGGGATTTTGGGAGATCTCCTTGACCGCGACTCGCCTCTGGGATAATGTGCCATTTTCATTGGGCCGGTATCGGTGTGTGTCGATATGCGGCCGATGCGGGTCTTCGCTGCGGAAGGTCAAGAGGTCATTTCCGCCGGGCGAGGGCGATCCGAGTGCGCCGCGTAGCGGCGGTGATACGGAACCAGGGTAAGGACATATGAATTGGGATTGGGATCGACTTCAACAACAGCGTCGTAACAGGCAAGGTGGCGGCGGCGATGGCGGCGGCAGGCCGTCTCCGGACTGGGAGGAGCTGAAGCGCAAATTGAGCCAGCTTTCCAGCTTGCGGCTCTCCGGGGTGGGAATCATCCTGGGTATTATCATTGCTGTGTGGCTCGCCACCGGGATCTATTTCGTGGACCCCGACGAAGTGGGCGTGGTCAAGCGGTTCGGGGCCTATTCCCGTATGGTGCAGTCCGGCCCGCACTACCATGTGCCCTATCCCGTGGAGACCGTTCAGACCCCCAGCGTGACCTCGGTCCGCCGCATCGAGATCGGATTCAGGACCCCGGAGGGGACCTCGGAATTGATCAAGTCCAACTTCCGCAAGGTGCCCAAGGAGTCGCTCATGCTCACCGGGGACGAGAACCTGGTCAATGTGCAGTACACAGTGCAGTACACCATCAAGGACGCTGTGGAGTATCTGTTTCAGATCAGCGAGTCCCGGACCGCGGTCAAGGAGGCTGCAGAGGCCTCCATGCGCGATGTGGTGGGCAGCAGCGAGATCGGGGACATCCTGACCACGCAGAAGTTCGAGATCCAGAACGATTGCCAGGAGCTTTTGCAGCAGATACTGGACAGCTATAAAAGCGGGATCCAGGTCTCCTCGGTCAAGATGCAGGACGTGCATCCACCGGACCAGGTCAGGGACGCCTTCAAGGACGTGGCCAGCGCGCGCGAGGACAAGAGCACCCTGATCAACGAGGCCAGGGCCTACCGGAACAAGATCATTCCCGAGGCACGCGGCCGTGTTGCCAGTATCCTCAACGAGGCCGAGGCGTACAAGGAGACCAAGGTCCGCCGAGCCCGGGGCGAGGCAACCCGGTTCGACAAGCTTCTGGCCGAATACCGCAAGGCGGAGCGCATCACGCGCAAGCGGCTCTATCTGGAGGCCATGCAGGAGGTATTCGGCAGCGTGCGGCAAAAGACGGTCCTGACCGACAGCGCCTCGGAAAACATGGTCCCCTATCTTCCCCTGAATCAACTCCAGGGGACCGAGCGGCCACTTCGGAGCCGGACGGGGCACAAGCAAGGATCGGGAGGCGAATAGATATGGCCCAGGCGAAATACTCGCCAGGAGCAGCAGTGGTGATTCTGCTGCTCCTGGTGCTGGGGATCTCCCAGAGCTTTTATATCGTAGACGAGACCGAGCGAGGCCTGCTGCTGCAGATGGGCGATCCGGTGAAGGAAAACGTTCCTCCCGGACTGCACTTCAAGATGCCCCTGATCCAGAACGCGGTCGTCTTCGACCACCGCATCCTGGAATACGACGCCCAGCCCAAGGAAGTGGTGACCAAGGAGAAAAAGGCCCTAGTAGTGGACAATTACGCTCGCTGGCGCATCGAGGATCCCCTCGCCTTCTACCGTACCGCCAGAACCGTGGAAGGGGGGATCTCCAGGCTGGCCGACATTGTCTATTCCCAGCTCCGCGTGGCCCTGGGCAGACATACTCTCAACGAGATCGTGACCACCAAGCGCACCGAGATCATGCGCAATGTGTCGGAGCAGGCCGAGAAAGAGCTGAGCCAATTCGGCATCAAGCTGCTCGATGTGCGGATCAAGCGGACCGATCTGCCCCAGGAGAACCAGAAGGCCATATTCGAGCGCATGCGTTCCGAGCGGCAGCAGCAGGCCCGGAAATACAGATCCGAGGGAAGGGAAGAAGCCGAGGAATTACGGGCCAAAGCGGAAAAGGAGCGCTCCATCATGCTTTCCGAGGCCCGCCGCAAGGCCCAGGTCTTCCGCGGCGAGGGGGATGCGAACGCGACCGCGGTGTACGCTAGCTCCTACGGCAAAGCCCCGGAATTCTACGCCTTCACCAGGAGCATGGAGCTCTATCGGCAGAGCCTCGGCAACCGGACCTCACTGCTGTTGACACCGCAGAGCGAGCTCTTCCAGTATTTCCGTTCCATGGAAGGACAGACGGAATAGCCCCGTTTTCCATCTGCACCGAAAACGGGCTCCGTTTTTCCTGACTCGCGAAAAAGCATATTGAAAAAAAAAGCGGGCGAGCTTCCATCCGGGAGCTCGCCCGCTTTTTTGTGGCTCAGCGCAACGGGAGCCGTCCGCCACTTATTGTCCCGACGGATCCCCCTCCGAGGCTTTTACACCCGGCATTTCCGAGGATGGCAGGGTACCGCGTATGATGCGGGCGCTTTCCTCGGCGGCACGCTTTTGTCCCAGTTCATCCCGCAGGGTGCGGAGCTCGCCGCGGATGCGCTCCAGCTCTGTGGGGTTCTGCAGCCAGATTGCGGCCTGTTCGGCCAAAAGGTCCGCTCTGGCCCGGGACTGGACGAATTCGGGAAAGACCGTGCGCTGCAGGACGAGGTTGGGGAGGCTGATCCAGGGGACGTCCACAGCCATCCGGGCAACGCCGTAGCTGAGCCAGGAGAGCTTGTAGGCGATGATCGCGGGGGTGGTCAGGAGGCCGCATTCCAGACTGGCCGTACCGGAGGTGGTGAGGGCCATGGTGCAGGATCGGATACGCTCGTACCGATTCTGGAAAGGGCAGATGCTCACCGGTACCTCTTCAGGCCAGTGCGCGGTGAGTTCTTCCTCGGACACACCCGGGGCCTGGATCAGATGGAATTCAATATCCGGAAATTGCCGCCATAGGACTTTGCAGGCTTCGGCGAATTCGGGAAGGAGCTTGCGGATTTCCATTTTGCGGCTTCCCGGGAGCACGGCAATGTTCCCGCCGGAATCGGCGAAGCCGGATTGGGACGGACTGGGATCGATGTATTGCACCAGGGGATGCCCCACAAAGTCCGCCTCCACATTGTGCTCTGCGTAAAAGGTTTGTTCGAAGGGGAGAATGCACAGCATGCGCCGCACGTGTTTCCGGATAAATGCAACGCGGCCTTTGCGCCAGGCCCAGACCTGGGGGCTGATGTAGTAGAAGACCGGTATGCCGAGCTTGGAGGCCATCTTGGCCACGCGGAAGTGGAAGTCCGGGGCGTCGAGAAGGATGAGACAGCGGGGTCGGTGTTGGATCAGTATGCGCTTGATGCGGCGGTAGAGGGCAAGCACGCGGGGGATGAGGCCGAGGACCTCGCTGATCCCCATGGCCGAAAGCTCCTCCGCGTACCCGATGCACTCCAGGCCTTCATCGCGCATGAGCTCTCCGCCGATGCCCAGAAAGGAAAGCCCGGGATCGTCGTGGCGGAGAGAGCGCATGAGGTCCGCGCCGTGCAGATCCGCCGAGGTCTCCACAGCGCTGATCCAGATGGGACCGCTCCCCGGAGATGAAGGAGATCCCGGGAGTGTTTCGGAGATCTGCGTGGCGTGGGTTTGCATCTGACCGCGCTGTCCTCTTGTGGAGCCAGAGCCCGCGTCATCGAGGTGAGCGTCTCACAAAGAAGCGGTCCGGAGGGAAGAAGGGGGGGAGGCGTGACGCGCTCGACCCCCATTGAACCCCCCGGACCGCACTATAGCGGATTATTCCTTCTTTCCGCCGGGACCGCCGGACGAATCCCTGGGATTCTTGCCCTTGTTCGGGGGGCCGGGTTTCTTGTCCGGTCCACGGCCTTTGGGACCCTTGTCCGGTCCTCCGCCCTTGCCGCCGCGGGGACCGCTCCCCTCGGAGGGATCGAATGTACCCCCTTCCTGTTCGATGAGGACCGCCTTTCGGCTCAGTCGGATCTTGCCCGTGCCTTCCTCGATCTCGATGACCTTGACCGAGAGCTCATCCCCGTTGGAGACAAACTTGTGGATATCCTCCACGCGGCCCTTGTCCAGCTGGGAGATGTGGACCAGGCCCTCCACTCCGGGAAGGATCTCCACGAAAGCGCCGAAGTCCTTCACCGACTTCACCGTTCCCAGATACTCCTTGTTCAGCTCGGGCTTCTGGTCGTAGAAGAGGACCCTTTCGATGGTGTCTTCCAGGGACTGGCTGTTGGGGGCGAAGATGGAGATCTGGCCGCTGTCCTCGATATCGATGGAGGCGCCGGTCTCCTTGGTGATGGCCTTAATGTTCTTGCCGCCCGGACCGATGACGTCCTTGATCTTGTCCGGAGCCACTTCCAGGATCTTGAGCTGTGGTGCGTGTTCGGACAGGCTCTGTCTGGGCTGCTCCAGCACCTGGGCCATTTGGTCCAGGATGTTCAGTCTGGCCCCTTTGCCCTGTTCCAAAGCCTGGACCAGGATGTCCCGGGAGACGCCGGTGACTTTGATGTCCATCTGGATCCCGGTGATGCCTTCACGGCTTCCGGCGACCTTGAAGTCCATATCCCCCAGGTGATCCTCGTCACCCATGATGTCGGTCAGCACGTGGAAGTTGTCCCCGTCCTTGATCAGGCCCATGGCGATTCCCGCAATGGGCGCGGAGATGGGGACTCCGGCGTCCATAAGGGCCATGCTCCCGCTGCAGACCGTGGCCATGGAGGAGGAGCCGTTGCTTTCCATGATCTCCGAGACGAGGCGTATGGTGAAGGGGAAGTCCTCCGGGTTCGGCAGCACTGGCAGGAGGGAGCGCTCCGCGAGGACGCCGTGGCCGATTTCCCGCCTGCTGGGCCCGCGCATCATCTTGACTTCGCCCACGCAGTAGGGGGGGAAGTTGTAGTGGACCATGAAGCGCTTGCTCTGCTCCCCGGCCAGGCTCTCGATGTGCTGCTCGTCCTGGGTCCCGCCCAGGGTGATCGCTCCCAGGGCCTTGGTTTCGCCGCGGGCGAAGACGGAAGAGCCGTGCACCCGGGGGAGCAGCCCCACCTCGAGGCCCATTTCGCGGATCTCGTCCATGGAGCGGCCGTCGATGCGGGTCTCGTCCTGAATGGTCCAGTTGCGCACGATCTCCGCTTCGAGCTCCTGGAAATACTTGGTGGCATATTTGAGCCGTTCCGGCTCCTCGGGATACCGCTCGGAAAGGGCCTGTTTCAGATCCTCCTTGGCCTTATTCTTGGCGTCCCTGCGCTCAATCTTGTCGGGAACGGACAAGGCCTCCTTGAGAGGGGAGTAGGCAAGCTCGCGCACCCGATCCCGGATTTCCGTATCCTCGAGGGTTTCGGGAACCTGCATTTTGGGCACGCCCACCTTGCTCCGCAGCTCATGCTGCTTTTCCAGCAGGGGCTGGATCTGCTGCTGACCCCAGAAGATGCCGTCCGCCACGAGCTCCTCGGAGCAGAACTGGCCCCCGCCCTCGACCATGACCACCGCCTCGCTGGACGCGGCCACGATGAGATTGAGCTGGCTGTAGGCGAGCTCGGCCTGGGTGGGGTTCAAGACGAAATTGTCATCTACGTAGCCTACCCGGGCGCCGGCAATGGGGCCGTTAAAGGGGATGTGAGAGATCTGCAGGGCGGTTGAGGCTCCGGTCATGGCGAGAACGTCCGGATCGAAATCCGGGTCCGCCGAGAGCACCGTGGCGATGATCTGCACTTCCTGCTTGAATCCCTCCGGAAAAAGGGGACGAAGGGGGCGGTCGATGAGCCTGGAGACCAGGGTCTCCCGCTCACTCGGTCTGCCGATTTCGCGGCGGAAATAGCTTCCGGGGATCTTGCCCGTTGCGTAGGACATCTCCTGATAGTCCACCACGAGGGGCATGAAGTCGATATCCCGCTGCAGGGGCTGGGTCACTGCGGTGACCAGCACGACTGTATCCCCGCTCTGTACCCAGACTGCGCCGTCCGCCTGATTGGCAAGCTTCCCCGTCTCCAGGACAATGTCCTTATCCGCGAGACGATAGCTGACGCGCGTGCTTGTGAAATTCTCTGCCATATATGTCTCTGCTCCTGGAATACCTGTTTCCACTCGCAAAGGGACGTATTCTCTTTCGGGAAGCGAACCGGTCCGTTGCGTGTGGTGCCGCGGGCGGTGCGGCAAAGGGGGACAGCTCGAGTCCCGTCCGAAGCCGCGCCGCTCGAAGCGTGTCCTTTACTTGCGCAGATTCAGTCGCTTGATCAGATCGCGGTAGCGATTGACGTCCTTCTTGCGCAGGTAGTTCAAGAGCTTCCTGCGCTGGCCCACGAGCTGCAGCAGACCATTTCGGGAATGGTAGTCGTGCTTGTGGGTCTTGAAGTGCTCCGTCAAATGCTCGATCCTGTTGGTGAGCAGCGCGATCTGGACCTCGGGGGATCCGGTATCGCTCTCGTGCTGCTTGAACTGATCGATGATCTCCTGCTTTCTCTCCACTGATAGGGCCACAGCATTCCTCCTTGCATCGTTTTTGGGTGTTCGAGCTAGGATGACCAAAGCCCCCTGAGGATGGCCCAATAAAGCTGTCCCCGCCAGAGGCGTGTTTCCATCAGGGCGATAGGCGCTTCCTGCGTGGTGACGAAGAGCGCACGCTCGCCCTCGCCTCGGGGCGTATACCCTTTCAGCTCGTCGACGCGCAGCCAGTTTCCGTTCTTGATGCCGGCTGCCTGGTCGCTGCTCAGGGAGAGCTTGGGCCAGTGGGGCAATGCCTCCGGAAGGGAAAGCACGTTCGCGGAAAGGGCCCCGGGGTTGTGGAGCAGATCCTCGAGCCCCACAGCCCGGTCCAGTCCGTAGGGACTGCTTTCCTTCCGAGTCAGCTCCGAAAGCACGGCTCCGCAACCAAGACGCATCCCCAGGCTGTGGGCCAGGGAGCGGATATAGGTGCCCTTGGAGCACGCGACTCGGAACTGAACAAAAGGCAATTGTATGGCCAAGACCTCCGCACGGTCAATACGTAAAGGTTTTGTCTTTTGGGGCGGCTCTTCTCCGCGGCGCGCCATGCTGTAATGGGGCTTGCCCTGGTGCTTGGCTGCGGAGAAGGGCGGCACAGTGTGTTCGGTCCATTCGCGCCAGGCGGCGATCTCCCTCTGGATGGCATCGCCGGAAACATTGCGCCAATCCTCCTCGGACTGGATCTCTCCCTGAATATCGTAGGTGTCCGAGGTGAGGCCCAGCTGGATCCACCCACTGTAGACCTTGTCCCCGTCCATGAGATAGGGAGTGAGCTTGGTAGCCCTGCCCAGTGCGACCAGGAGAACGCCTGTGGCCAAAGGATCGAGGGTTCCGGCATGCCCGATCTTTTTCTGGCACAGCTCCTTTTTGATCCGCTCCAAGCACTGGGTGGAGGTGGGGCCTTGAGGCTTGTCCAGGACCAATAGGCCGTGCTGTTGCTCGGGGCGACTCCGTGGGGAGCTCATGGAAGCGATGACCTCATCTGGAGAAATTGATTGTCTGGGGGGTTTCGGTCCACGATTCTCCCATGTGCCAGGCGATCAGCCGAAGGATCCGATCGAGCGCTTCCTGCAGGCCTTCATCCAGCACTCCGCCGGCGGCGTTGGCGTGTCCGCCGCCTCCGAGGCCCTCCGCGATGGCGCGGACATTCACCTCGCCCCAGGAGCGCAGGCTCATTTTGGTGCGGCCCTGTTCCTTCTCCTTGAGGCAGAGCGAGACCTGTACTCCCTGTACACGGCGCATATAGTCGACGAGGTTGTCGCTGTCCTCCCAGGTGGCCCCTGTCCGATCCACCATACCCTCCTCGATGGCCACGACTCCGACGCGGCCGTTTACCGCGAGAAAGGCGTTCTGCAGGGCCAGTCCGTGCAGCTTGATCGTGCCCGGGCTCCATTGCCGAAGCAGATGCGCGTTGAAACGATCCAGATCCAGGCCCTGGTCCAGAATGTCCCCGGCGATGCGAAGAGTTTCCCCGCTGGTGTTGCTGTAGCTGAAAAAGCCGGAGTCGGTCACGAGGGCCAGATACAGGGCTTCCCCGAGGGGACCGGCGAGGGCTACGTCAAGATCGCGAGCCAAGAGGGCGATCATCTCGCCCACCGAGGAGCGCTGCTCGATCCAGTCGATTGCCGCGAATTCGGTGTTGCCCTGGTGATGGTCGATGTTGACGCATCTGTTGACGTCGAGAGCGGATTCCACCGAGGCGCCCAAACGCGAGGAGTCACCACAATCCAGGGCAATAGCCCAATCGTGGCCATCGGAGGGGGCTTCCCTGAGCACCTCACGGTCCGCCGCGGCCAGCCAGGAATACTGCCGCGGAAGGCCGCTTTCATTGCAGTAGAGGACCTCTTTGCCCAGAGCGCGCAGTATCCACCCCAAGGCGAACATGGAGCCGATCGCGTCGCCGTCCGGGCTGGTGTGGGAAAGCACCAGAAAGCGGCGGCTCCCGCGGATGATTTCCAGGATCCGGCTACGGGGAGTCATAGATCATGGACTCCAGAAAGTCATCCCACTTGAAGCGGAGCTCGGGAACGAACTTCTGGTTCAGGCTCTGTCCCAGCAGGACACGTATGCGCCCTTTGGCGCTGTGCAGGCCCTGGAGGGCCTCTTCCTTTTTGTCGCTGTCCGAGGAGTGGGTGTACAGGACCTCGGCAATGGAGAGGTCGCTGTTGAGCCGCACCCCACTGATGGTGACCAGATCCAGTCTGGGATCCTGGATGTCCTCGATCAGGATCCGGCTCAGCTCCTTTTTGATGTGTTCTTCCAAACGATAGGCCCGTCTGGATGTGGCCTTGCGCATAGTCTCTATCCTCCAAAGCTCCGGCAGAAGGGTGCTCGGCCGGAGAGATCAGGCATGGAAGACCTCGGTGGAGATTTCCGTGATTTCCTCCGTGGCAGTGGCTTCCACCTTGTTCAGGATCTTTTGCACGGCGCTGTGCGCGGATCTGGTATCTGTGGTCAGGGTCACTATTCCCAGGACCAGGAAGTCCAGGCTTTCCTGTTCCGCAATCTCGGAAACCGAGACGTTGAAGGAATTGCGCAGCTTCTGTTTCAGGCTGTTGGCCACGCCGCGCTTCTGTTTCTTGGAGAAAACGCCGTGCAGTCTGAATGTAATCTGGAGTGATCCGATGAACATGGCGCTCTTTGGTTGAGTCGGGACGCAGCTGGGTCCGGAATGCGGAGCGGGTCCCGTCAAAAAACGTCTCCGCATGCGCGGGACAAGTCACTAGTCCAGGGACGGCCGTTCCTGGACCTCGGTATAGGCCTCCAGGACGTCGCCGACCTTGATGTCGTTGTACCCGGAGATTCCTGCTCCGCATTCGTACCCTTTGGTGACTTCCTTGGCGTCTTCCTTGAAGCGCTTGAGGGAGTCCATTTTGCCGGAGTGGATCACGACACCGTCGCGCAGGAGCCTGACGCCCGCATTGCGCTGCAGCTTGCCGTCCACCACGTAGCATCCCGCGACAGTCCCCGCCTTGGGCACATTGAAGACATCCCTGACCTCGGCCTGGCCCAGGTAGACCTCGCGGGTGATCGGGGTGAGCAGGCCGGCCATGGCCTCCTTGACCTCATTCACGAGGTGGTAGATCACATTGTAATAGCGGATGTCCACGCCCTCGTGCTCAGCTATATCCATGACACTCGCGGTGGGCCGCACGTTAAAGCCGACGAGCACGGCGTGGGACGCGGATGCCAGCTTGACGTCGGATTCGGTGATTCCCCCGATTCCGCCGTGAATGATCTTGATTCGCACCTCGTCCGTGTCCAGCTTCTGGACGGCCTCGGAGACGGCCTCGAGAGAGCCGTGCACGTCCGCCTTGAGGATCAGGTTCAGGGTCTTGAGTTCCTCCTCCTTCTTGGCCTGGAAGAAGCTCTCCAGAGTGACCTTGCTTTCCTGGGCCAGATCCTTTTCCCGCTGTTTCTGCTGTCTGGTCTCCGCAATCCGCTTGGCGATCTTCTCGTCCTGCAGGACCACGAATTCATCGCCTGCGTTGGGCACGCCTTCCAGACCCTGTACTTCGACAGGGGTGGCGGGACCGCCGCTCTTGATCCTCTGGCCGCGGTCGTTGAACAGGGCACGGACACGGCCGTGATACAGGCCGCAAACAGCGGCATCTCCGGTGTGGAGCGTCCCCTCCTGGACAAGCACCGTCCCGACGGGGCCCTTGCCCTTGTCCAGCTTGGCCTCCACGATATGGCCGCTGGCCCGCTTGTTGGGGTTCGCCTTCATATCGAGCATTTCCGATTGGAGCAGGATCATCTCCAGGACCTGGTCGATCCCCTCTCTGTTTTTGGCCGAAAGATAGGTGAAGATGGTCTCACCGCCCCATTCCTCGGGGAGAAGGTCCTGTTCGGCGAGCTCGCGCTTGACCCGCTCCGTGTCCGCGTTGTCCTTGTCCACCTTGTTCACGGCGACGAGGATGGGGACTTCAGCGGCCTTGGCGTGATTGATTGCTTCCTTGGTCTGGTCCATCACTCCGTCGTCCGCGGCAACGATCAGGACCACGATGTCCGTGACCTGGGCTCCGCGGGAGCGCATTTCCGTGAAGGCCTCGTGCCCCGGTGTGTCCAGAAAGACAATGGTGTTGTCCCGGAGGGTAACCTGATAGGCCCCGATATGCTGGGTAATGCCTCCGGATTCCCGGTCCATGATGTGGGACTCGCGAATGCCGTCCAGGAGCGAGGTCTTTCCGTGGTCCACGTGGCCCATGATGGTCACAACCGGGGGCCTGGGCTCCAGCTCCTCCGGGCTGTCCTCGCGTTTGGGCTCGAGGTGGGCCTCTTCGGAGAAGCCCGTTTCTTCCACTTCATATCCGTACTCCGCCGCGATGACCGAGGCGGTATCAGCATCCAGGGACTGGTTGATGGTGGCCATGGTTCCCAGCCCCATAAGGGCCTTGATGATCTCCTGGGCCTTCACGCCCATTTCCTGAGCCAGCTCGGAAACCTTGATGGCCTCCTGCATTCGAATCTTGCGCTTGGCCGCCTTTTGGGGCTGCGTCGTAGAGGGCTTGCTCTCCTGCCTCTGTTTGCCAGGCTTTGCCTGGCCACCCTTGGCGCCTTTCTTCTTACCGGGCTGCTTGCCGCCCTTGCCCTTCGTCGGCTTCTCCTGCTTGTCCTCGGTCACTGTCTCCTGGGCTTCCTTTTCGCCGTAAAGGCCGGAGACATCGACAGTGCGCTTTTCCTTCTTCTTTTTCTTCTTGGTGGGCTTCTCCGCCTTTTGGTCGGTTTCGGAAGCGGGTGCGCCGGTCTGTACGGTCTTTGCCACATCATCCGCGGGAGCTGAGGGCTTTTGTTCTTCCACCTCCGGACGGGATATGACAGTCACCTCGGGCTGGGCCTGGGCCTGGGACCGCGATTTTTTGCGAGACTTTCTGCGGCGCTTGCCCTGGGATTGAGTCTGTTCCGACTGCTGTTCCGAAGTCTGTTCAGGGGCCTGTTCGGAAGCCTCTCCGGAAGCATGCTCCGAAGCCTGTTCGGCGGCCTCGCTCGGAGGGGATGAGGTCGATGCTGTTTCCTCCTCCACCTTTTCGCTTTCATGACCCTCTGCATGCTGGACAGGCTCTTTTTCTTCGACTTTCTCGGCAGCCGGAGCTTCTTCTGCGCCTCGGGAAGGGGGCTCCTCCCGCTGACCGGCTTCGACCTCAGGGGATGCTTCGCGAGGGGCGGATTGCTCCTGGGATGTCTCCCGGCTCTCAGAGTCTTCCTGGGCGGATTTTTGCTTCTGACCTCTGCCGCGTCGACGTCTCCGCACGATCACGCCGGAAGAGGTCACCTTGCTCTGGGCATATTCCTCCTGGGAGCCGGAACGGAACTTTTGGCGGATGTGTTCCACGTCTTCCTCGTCCAGGCCGCTCATGTGGCTTTTGACCTGGATGTTATTCTCTCGCAGCATGTTGAGCATATCCTTGTTGGAGAGCCCCAGCTCTGCCGAGAGTTCGCGCACGCGCATTTTTGTGCTCATATCTCCCCCCTACACGTCTTCAGCCGACCCCGAAAGGCTCGCTTCGAGTTTTTGCACTCTCGATGGCGACAGATATAGAGGCCGCGTCCTGGCATTTTTTGTTCTGGATCCATATAGAGCTGTTTGTTCCCCTCGTCGTCCACCCGGCAGACATAGCGCTCCAGTTCCCTCTTGGGGGATTTGCGCCGGCAGACATGACACATCCTGTAGGGCACGTGGGCCAAGCTGGATTCTCCGGGTGAATGGTGCCGGGACCGCCTCTTGGAACTGGGCTCGCCCGGAAGAGCCTCCGAAGTATCCCTACAGAGGAGGAGGCGGGGCTCTCATTGGCCCAGCATCCGGCGCGAGCGAGTCCGGGGTTAGGACTGCAGCAGGCTCAAGGCGTACTTGAGCTCGGAGATCTTCTCCGAGGTCATTCCTTCGATGGCGAGTAGCTCCTCGTCGGAAGCGGCCTTGACCTCCTCGATGGAGTTGAATCCGGATTGGGTAAAATTTTCCTGAGGGATATCGGTTATTTGACTTAAACGTTCGAATTCGGGTTGTACGTTGTGCATCTCGCTGTAGCGGCTTTCGGTGATCACGTCAATGTTCCAGCCCAGGAGCTTGCTGGCCAGCTTGACGTTCTGCCCCTTCTTGCCGATGGCCAGATAGTGCTGGTTATCCGGAACGACCACCTCAAGGGACTTTTCGTCCTCGTCCACGGTGATGCTGGAGATGCGGGCAGGAGCGAGGGCGTTGACCGCGTAGGTGGTGATGTCCGGGCTCCACAGGACCAGATCGACCTTTTCGCCCTTGAATTCCTGGACGATCTTGTTGATGCGGGAGCCACGCACGCCGACGCAGGCGCCCACGGGGTCCACATCCCTGTCGCTGGAATAGAGGGCCACCTTGGCCCGGTACCCCGGATCTCGCGCCACGCCCATGATCTTGATTGTCCCGTCGCTCACCTCCGGGACCTCCAGGCGGAAGAGGGCCTCCATATAGGCCGGATGGGAGCGGGAAAGGACGATCTGCGGGCCCTTGCCCTCCTTGCGCACGTCGACGATATAGCCCTGGATGCGATCACCGCGCTTGTAGTACTCCTTGGGGACCTGTTCCTCCTTGGGAAGGATGGCCTCGGTCCGGCCCAGGTTGATAATCCAGCCGGCCCTGTCGCGCCGCTGGATGATACCGCTGATGATCTCGCCCATGCGGTCCTTGTACTCTTCGTAGATGATTTCCTGCTCGGCGTCACGCATGCGCTGGATGATCACCTGCTTGGCGGATTGGGCGGCAATGCGCCCCAGATCCTCGACGTGGAGCTTGAACCCGAGCTCGTCCTCCAGCTGTACATTGGTGTCGACCTCCCGGGCCTCCTCCAGGGAGATCTCCGTGTTGGGGTCGTCCACCTCGTCGACCACGATCTTGAACTGGTGGGCTTCGATATCCCCGGTGTCCTCATTAAAGTTCACCTCGATATCGAGCTTGTTGCGGAACTTCTTGTTCACTGCCGCCCGAACCGCCTCTTCCAGGGTATCCACGAGGACATCCCGTTCGATGCGGCGTTCCTTGCTGATATGATCGATGGATTTCTTGAGTTCCAAGCTCATGGAGTTCCTCCGCAATAAGCGTCCATTGCGACGTCTGTCGCTGTGAGTGCACCGGGTGTTTGTCTTCGGCGCTTGTTTTCCGGTCCTTCCCGGCCGTGGCTTCGACTGATCCCCTTCGCCGGGGTTATTCGTAAACAAGATGAATGGTGCGGATCTCTTCCCACTCGAAAGCCTGCGATCCGGAGTCTGTGTCCAGGTAAAGCCGGTTCTGCTCCGTGTCCTTGATCCTGCCGCTCCATTTCTTCCGGCCCTGCACTGCGGTCCGCGTTTTGAGGCGGACCTTGCTGCCCAGGTACTCGCGGACCTGGTCCAGCGAGAAGAAGGGCCGTTCCATCCCTGGAGAGGAGACCTCCAGGGTATAGGATCCGGGAATGGGGTCCTCGGCGTCGAGCACATGGCTCAAATGGCGGCTCGCCTGAGCGCACTGATCGATGCTCACCCCCTGGGGGGCGTCGATGAAGACACGCACGGTGCCTCCACGGGAGGCCGGGACCTGTAGTCCCCAGAGCCTCAGGCCCATCGACTCCAGAAGGGGCCGAAAGAGCTCGTCGAGATGGGAGTGCAGCGTTTCCTGCTGGAACATGATCTGTTCCCCCAAATACGGCTCTGGTGTCAAAAAAAAGAGTGGACCGATCGGCCCACTCCAGTATGCTCACACGTTTGGTACATCGAGACGGAGTGGAGCGGGTGACGGGACTCGAACCCGCGACAGCAAGCTTGGGAAGCTTGTACTCTACCAACTGAGTTACACCCGCTCGAAACAGACAAATTATGCGCAAAAAGAGGAAACTTGTCAAGAGGCGCGGCCGGAGAAGGCCGAATTTGCTTGCCGGTTTGAATAGGGGCTTGCGCGAGGGCGAGCCCTGTTTCTAAGAGTGCGCCGGTTTCGTCAAAAATCGTTCCGTAACGGAACCTGCCCGGTGTTAGTGCGATTCGCGCTGAATCCGTGCTCCGGCCTGGTTCAGTTTATGCTCCATGCGCTCGTACCCCCGGTCCAGATGATAGATCCGGCGCACTCTGGTCGTTCCCCGGGCAGCAAGCCCTGCCAGAACAAGAGAAGCGCTGGCCCGCAGGTCAGAGGCCTGAACCGGGGCGCCGATCAGGCTGCGCTCCCCGCGGATCACAGCGGTGTCCCCGCTGATCTTGATCCGCGCTCCCAACCGCATGAGCTCCAGGGCATGGAGAAAGCGGTTCTCGAAGATGGTTTCCTGAATCATGCCCGAGCCGGAGGCAATACTCATCAGGGCCATGAACTGGGCCTGCATGTCCGTGGGAAAACCGGGATAGGGCTGGGTCACGATGTCCGTACACACCCTCTCGCCCTGGGCACGGATCAGGGTCGAGCCCTCCGATCCCGGCCCGATCTCCAGGCCCATCTCCAGAAACTTGTCCATCACCGTGTCCAGGGCCCAATCCGGACAGTTCTCCAGCTCCAGCTCACCTCCGGTGATTCCCGCGGCCGCCATGTAGGTCCCCGCCTCGATGCGGTCCGGCATGACTGTGTAGCGGCAGCCCCGCAGGGAATCCACTCCCTGGATGCGGATCATGCTGGTGCCGTGTCCGCTGATGCGCGCGCCGCAGGCATTGAGAAAATTTGCCAGGTCGCTCACCTCGGGTTCCCGCGCGGCGTTTTCCAGAACGGTTTCCCCTTGGGCGAGGACCGCTGCGAGGAGCATGTTCTCCGTGCCTCCCACAGTGGGGAAATCGAAAACAACGTGGGCGCCCTGCAGCTTGTCGCACCTGGCGACGATGTCCCCAGAGTCCAGGTCGAAGCTGGCCCCCAGACGCTCCAGGGCCCGCAAATGCATGTCGATGGGCCGGCTGCCGATGGCGCATCCTCCAGGCAGGGCGACGCGGGCCTGTCCCAGGCGGGCGAGGAGAGGGCCCAGGCAGAGCACCGAAGCCCGCATGGTCCGGACCAGATCGTAGGGCGCTTCCGGAGTTATGTCCGGGTCTGCGCAAATGCTGACCCTGTCTTCTTCCCGATGGCAGCGGCACCCGAATAGGGTGAGGAGCTGGACAGTGGTGGCGATGTCCTGCAGCTGTGGAAGTCCGGATAACTCAATCTCTTCGGGAACGAGCATGCTCCCCAGCAGGATGGGCAGCGCCGCGTTCTTGGAGCCGCTGACGCGTATTCTGCCGGCAAGCGGCTTGCCTCCTTCGATGACGAACTGGTCCATAGCCCTTGACCGCATTCCTTTCATTCTTTATGTTGATTCTCGGAAAGAGGACATGGTGGGTGTAGCTCAGAGGTCAGAGCACCAGGTTGTGGCCCTGGGAGCCGGGTGTTCAAATCACCTCACCCACCCCATTTGCAAGGCCGCGCTCAGCGCGGCCTTTTTTTGTCAGTGCGATCGCCCAATCTGTTCCCGCCGCGTCTACTCCCTCTCTTCGCGCGACGTGGCCTGACCCTTCCTCAGTTTGCGAACGTCCCCCACGCGAATGGTGACCCTGGCCTTGTCCAGATACTCCAGCAGCGGGATGCTGTACTTCCGGCTCAGCCCGGTCAATTCCTTGAACTCCTTGGGGCCGAGCTCTTTGTTGCTGGCGAAGTAGTCCCGGACCAGCTCCTGGATGCGCTCCAGAGCGCCGGCGCTATAGTACATCCCGTCCTTGATCTTGATCAGCTTACCCTCTTCGGTCAAAAGCTGCAAGATGGGCGTGGCCTGTTTGGCGTCGATACTCAGGGCCTCCAGCACATCGTTCAGGTTGGGGGGAGTGATGCCTCCCTCCTCGTAGTGCTGCAGGATGCTCTCCTTGAGCTCGGTCTGATCCTGTCCCAGGGTTACCTGGTGGTCGGGCAGCCGAAGCACTTCCTGTTCCGAAACGAGACCTCCCTGTTTCTGACAGCGTTCCAGAATGAAATGCAGGAGCTTGGGGGGAAGGTTCTTGCCCCAGTCCGAGGCAACCCGCCCGCGGGATATTCCGGCCTGAAGGGGATTGGCCCGGTGAAAGGCTCGGACATATTCCTCCAGATCGGTGCTGAGGCTTTGAACCACGCCTGCGGACACGTAGATCCGGTTATCCTTGTCGAAACAGAAGATGCGCTGTTTGGAGGCAAGATCCTGGAGCAGCTTGTTCAACTCTTTCCTGGAGAGATTGCACAGGACCTGGAGCCGCGCGAAGTCAAGGCCCTTGCTTCCGGCGAGCTCGAGGTGGGTGAGCAGGACTGTTTCCGGGTCCCCCTGGGCCAGGGTGTACAGGGGATTCAGCTGGGAGGAGAAGCGTTTGACCTTTTGGGCAAGGGGATTGATGAGCTTGCCTCCGGCTATGGTTCGCAGTGGGGAGTGGGCCCGAACCACGAAACGGTCGCCGAAAACGCCGACCATGGGGGAGGGGAACCGGACCTGGGCCAGAGCGGTTTGGCCCGGCGCAAGCTCCTCTGCGTCCAAAAGATGAACTCGGGCCAGGATCTCCCGTGTTCCGTGGTGGAAGTGGATCTCCCGCTTGTGCTTCAGGGGGCGCGGGGCCGAGGAAAGGCAGGTGATCTCCACATCCCAGGCGGTTGCCGGAAAGAGGCGATCCGGATGGGCCAAGGTGTCCCCCCGCTCCAGGTCCTCCACCTCCACGCCGGCCAGATTGAGGGCGGTTCTGCGGCCTGCGCTCACCGTTTCCTCGCTCTGTCCATGTACCTGGATGCCGCGGACCTTGCCCCGTCTTCCGCGGGGATGGGCCACAATCGCATCCCCCTGATGGACCTCGCCCGAGGCCAGGGTCCCGGTAATAACAGTGCCGTGGCCCCGCATGGTGAAGACCCGGTCCACGGGAAGCCGGAAGATGTCCGGCTTATCCATTTGTTTCAGGCTGCGGGCCTTGTCCTGCAGGGCCTCGCGCAAACGGTCGACTCCCTCGCCGGTGTGGGCGGCAACTGGAATAATCGGCGCATCCGCCAGGAAAGTGCCGGAGAGAAAATCCTTGAGGTCCTCGGTGGCCAGCTCCAAAAGCTCCTCGTCCACGGCGTCCGTCTTGGTCAGGACGACAAGGCCGTTGTCGATGCCGAGCAGGGAGCAGATTTCAAGGTGCTCCCGGGTCTGCGGCATGACCCCCTCGTCCGCGGCGACCGTGAGCAGGACGAAATCGATGCCTGCGGCACCGGCCACCATATTTTTGACGAACTTTTCGTGCCCCGGGACATCCACGATTCCCAGGCGCTCGCCCCCGGGGAGATCGAGGAAGGCGAATCCGAGCTCAATGGTGATGCCGCGCTTCTTCTCATCCTTGAGGCGATCGCAGTCGATACCGCTCAAGGCGCGGATGAGCGTGGTCTTTCCGTGGTCGATGTGTCCGGCTGTCCCCATGATGATGGGCATGCTGGCCTCTCTTACCCTGTTTGTGGTGTGTCTGGGAGCTCTTTCCTGTTCGGGAACGTGCTGACCTTGGGTTGTCCAAAGAGAACAAGCTGGTGCCTCGAAGGGATCAATCCTAAAGCGATTGGGCGGATCTTGCAACGTTGCCCGGTCCCGAGCGGATTGCACATGTCCCCGCCAATTGCGCGGGCTGTCCCGATCCGCACAATGCCTCATCCTGCCCTCATGAATCCATCCATTCCAAAAAAAATCGGCATCAGGGAGGACGATGTGTGCGCATCCTCCTTGACAGGCATTTTGTTCCTTACCTAGGATTCAGCGTGAATAGACTATTCTCTTTCTGTGCGGAGGTGTTTCGGGGGCGACGCACAATGCGCTATAGGCCACCAAAGATTTCCGCGCTCTGAAGCCGGAGTCCGGGTATCGGGGGCAGAGGCTCGTGATTCCCGGCCTGTGGATTTGATCGCGTTGTGGGGGCGGGTGTTTCACGATTGAAGACAAGGGGGCCTGGCATGGACAAAGAACTGCAGCAGCAAAGGACCTACATCCTGTTGGGGAGCAGCGGTGCCGGAAAGACCTCGCTGGCTGAGATGCTGCTCTACTGGGGTGGGGCAAGCACCCGCATGGGCAGCATTGAGGGCGGCAACACCTTTATGGACTTCGAGCCCGAGGAAGTGAAGAAAGGGGGCAGCATTCAGCCCGCGTACGCGGTTTACAGCTACGAGGGAAACAAACATTTCGTGATCGATATTCCCGGGGACACGAATTTCCAGGGCGAGCTGCCCTACCAGCTGGCGGCTGCGGACGCGGGGGTCTACGTCTTCGACGGCGTGGGCGGGATCAAGCCGCAGGACAAGAGGATCTGGAGAGAGGCACGCTCTTTCGGCCTGCCCATGATGGCCGTTGTGAACAAGCTGGATCGGCAACGCGCGGATATGGAGCAGCTCATCAACGGTTTGCGGGACTCGCTCGGTGCGAAGCCTGTTCCCTGCTATCTGCCCATCGGCGAGGCCGGCGACTTCCAGGGCGTGGTGGACGTGTTTGCCGATGTAGCCTATTTCTTTGATCCGGATTCCGGCGCGGCGACCTCCGGCGAAGTCCCCGAGGGAATGCGGGATGACCTCCAGCGGATGTACGAGGCCGCCCTGGAGAACATTGCCGAGAGTGACGAGGAGCTCATGGAGAAATACCTCGAGGAAGGGGACCTCGGGGCCGAGGAAATCCAGTCCGGGCTCCGCAAGGGCGTTTTTGCCGGGGAGCTGACCCCGGTCGCCCCCACGGCATCCCTGGAGGGCAAGGGAGCCGGTCTGGTCCTGGATATGATCCAGAAGCTGTTCCCCTCGCCCCTGGAACGCGAGCCGTGGCAGGGCACGGAAGGGGAAGAGCGGGCCTCTTCGCCGGAGGCGCCCCCCTCCTGTTTCGTGTTCAAGACCATTGTCACGCCCTTTGGCGGGCAACTGAACATGCTCCGGGTCATGTCCGGCACGCTCGCTTCGGATATGCAGGTCTCCAACCCCCACAAGCAGGCCAAGGAAAAGCTGGGCCAGCTGCAGTGGGCCGTGGGCAAGAAGCAGGAGCCCTGCAAGGAGGAGGTGGGACCGGGCGCGCTGGTCGCCGTGGCCAAGCTGAAGAATACGGGGACCGGGGACACCCTTTGCTCGGAGAAGGAGCCTTTCACCTACGCCAGGCCCCAGTTGCCGGCCCAGGTCCTGTCCTATGCCCTGATCGGGTCCAAGGAGGACGAGGACAAAATGATGATGGCCGTGCACAAGCTTTTGGAGGAGGATGTCAGCCTCAAGCTGGAGCATAACGATGAGACCGGGGACATCCTGCTTTCCGGAATGGGCCAGCAGCACGTGGAGATGGCCGTGGAAAAGGTCAAGCGCCGGAACAAGGTCGAGGCCAAGCTCCAGGAGCCCAGGATTCCCTACAAGGAAACCCTCAAAGCCGGGGCCGACGCCCAGGGGCGCTTCAAGAAGCAGACCGGGGGCAGGGGCCAGTTCGGGGACTGCGTGATCCGGATCGAGCCCCTGAATCGGGGAGAGGGATACGACTTCTTCAATAAGATCGTTGGCGGCGTCATTCCCAAGCAGTATATCCCCGCAGTGGACCAGGGCATCCAGGAGGCGGCCCAGAAGGGGATTCTGGCGGGCTATTCAGTGGTGGACTTCAAGGTCACCTGCTACGATGGTTCCTATCACAGTGTGGATTCCTCGGAGATGGCCTTCAAGGTGGCCGGATCCATGGCCTTCAAGAAGGCGGCGGAAAAGGCCGGATTGACCCTTCTGGAACCGATTATGGCCCTGCATATCGAGGTGCCGGACGAGTATATGGGGGATGTGATTGGCGACATCTCCAGTCGCCGGGGCAAGGTGCTGGGATACGAGACGAGCCAGGGCATCACCGAGATCCGGGCTCAGGCCCCCATGGCGGAAATCCTGCAATACGCTCCGGATATGCGGGCCATGACCGGAGGACAGGGCGTGTTCTCCATGCAGTTCGACCACTATGAGGAAGCCCCGCCCCACGTGCAGGAGGCGATCCTGGAAAAGGTCCGGGAAAAGGCGGAATAGCCGTCGGGCTTGCCTGCTCCTTTTGTCTATGGCATGGAAAGAGCCGCTCCCGCGGGAGCGGCTCTTTTTCCTCTCAGCAAGCCCCTTGTGCAGAGGGGCAAACTGCGTTATGCAGGTCATCGACGAGTGCAGACGCCGGAATGGCTCGGCAGGCGAAGGCGCGGAATAAGCGGCAAGCCCCCTCCCGGGTGCTTTGTCCCCTTTTTGTATATGAAAATGTGTCCAACACTTTGAATTACAAGGAGATACAGCGAGGCTCGTCAGGGAGTGCGCTGAAGCCGTGTTTCATAAACGGGCGAGCCTTTGTTGTTCGCGATATGGGGATCTTGCTGGTATTGCCTTTAAAGACCGCGCTGGAGAGGG
>JAZKRN010000019.1:0-24766 GCA_036628655.1 Desulfohalobiaceae bacterium
TATGTTTGCTCGTGTAATATATTGAACTTCGGGAAAAAGTGAGTGCCGGGTCGCGATTGACCCTTAAATTTTTTGAACACCCTGCCTGATAAGGACTTTTTCCACAGGCTGTTAGGTCCCGGGGCACGGGCCAAGGAAGGGAGTGCGGCGGACGGGCTCGGCCCGTCCGCCGCAGAGAGGAATCAGTATTCCTTGGGGAGCCCGTCCAGCTCGGCCTTGCTGAACACAGGGCCGTCCTTGCACACATAGTGCGGCCCCACGTTGCAGCGGCCGCAAATGCCGACGCCGCACTTCATGCGGTTTTCCAGGCTCATGATGATCTGATCGCTCTGCCAGCCCAGATTGTCCAGAATGGGCTGGGTGAACTTGATCATGACCGGAGGGCCGCAGACCAGGGTCATGGCGTTCTCCGGGCTCGGCGCGATCTTCTCCGCAATCTGGGGGACGAAGCCCACGTGCTTGTCCCAGCCCGGGGCCTCCTTGTCGATGGTGAGGTGGATGTTTGCGTCACTGTTCGTCTCCCACTCCTCCAAAAGATCCTTATACAGGATCATTCCCGGTGTCCTGGCCCCGTAGACGAAGGTGATATCTTCGTACTTGGGCCGGTTGTCCGGATGCAGGAGCCAGACCATTGTGGAGCGCAGCGTGGTCACCGCGTAGCCTCCGGCGAGGATGACCACGTTCTTCCCCTCCATCTGCTCCAGGGGATAGCTGGTTCCCAAGGGGCCGCGCACACCCATCACGTCGCCCTCGCTCATGCTGTGCAGCTTCGTGGTGAGCGAGCCGGCCTTGCTCACGGTAAAGAGCAGGGTATCCCCCTCTGTGGGGCTCGAGGCGATCCCGATGGGGGCCTCCCCGTATCCGGGCACGCTCAGCTCCGCGAATTGCCCTGGGAGATAGCTGAAGGCCTCTGCGTCCTCCTGATAGAGAAACTCGAGCTCGAAGGTGCGCAGGCTCTTGTCCTCGGTGGCGATCTCCGCCCGTTTGATGCGGACGGGATACGGGAGATAGGGATTATTATTGCGCATAGTCACTCGCCTTTACTCTTGTTCATTCATCCCCTGGACCACTTCGGTCACGTCGATGTTCACCGGACACCTCGTCGTGCACCGCCCGCAGCCCACGCAACCGATCACGTCGAACTTAACCGGCATGTACTTGAACTTGTGCATAAAGCGCTGGCGATAGCGGTCCTTCTTGGTCACGCGAGGATTGTGCCCGGAAGTGTGTTGGGTGAAGAGCCAGCTCATGCAGGTGTCCCAGTTGCGCACCCGCCTGCCGTGCTCTCCCTGCGTCTCGTCCTGAATGTCGAAGCAGTGGCAGGTGGGGCAGACATAGGTGCAGACCCCGCAATTGAGGCAGCTCTCGTGTTCCCGGTCCCACATGGATGCCTCGTAGAGCTCCATGACGTCGCGGGCCTCGATGTTCTCCATGTCCACCTTGCTCTGGATGGCGGCCTCGGCCTCCTCCTTCTGCCTGGCGGCTTCCTGCACCGCCTCCTCCGGGGCGTCGTCCAGGGGCGAGGCGATCGCCTCCCCCTTTTCGGTCAAGGGGCGCAGGAGCAGCCGCTCCCCCAGGTCGACGAGGAGAATATCCAATCCCTCCTCGTGATGGGGGCCGCTGTATACCGAGGTGCAAAAGCAGGTGGGACAGGGGGACTTGCAGGCCAGGCCCATGTACAGGGTTTTCTCCCGCTTGTCCCGCCAATAGACGTCGTTGCTCTTCTCGTCCTGGCAGTAGACCCTGTCCAGGACCCGGAAGGCCTTGGCGTCGCAGGGACGGATGTTCAACAGGGCCTGCCGGCGCTCCAGCCACGGCTCCTCCTTCATGATCATGCCTTCGGGATCGTCGCTGCGATTCGTGAAACGCATCATGCATTCCGTCTGGGGAAAGGCGTAGCGTTTGGGCGACACCCCGGTATTGGTAAACTCCCAGACCAGGTCCCGGCTGGAGTCGACAGGTGCCCACTCCACGGATCCTTTTTCCGGCACCGGGGCGTATACGTCGTACTCCTGGCCGAGCCTTTCCAGGAAGGTGTCCATCTCGGATTTATCCAGTATCTTGTCCTGCATAGGGCTGTCCTTGTCTGAACGGGTTCCACGCCGCCCCGCACCGCGCCCGTCGCTGCAGTGCCGGGGCCGTCTCGCTCTCCGCGCGCGAGAGGCAACAGCCATTTGAAAAAAACCTTATCAGGCAGGGCGTTCAAAAATTTCAAGTGACCGGCGAAAAAAGTTCAAGGTCGTAGGGTAGTTAGCCTACGTAAGAGCTTGAATCCGGCACCTATTTGTGAAGCCAAGTCAATCAGACGCCCTTTTGTCACCTCAAATAGGTGCCGGACAACGCAGCAATTGGAAGATTTTCAACGCCCTGCCAAGGGATCTACCCCGAGGCGAAAGGCTCCGGATCGTCCGGCCGATACACAGAGAGCGGGGGCGTGCTCTCCAGATCGAGCCCGGGGGAATAGTCGTAGAGCTCCCGGATGTCCATTTCCAGCTTGCTGGTCAGCCGGCGCATCTTGATTCCCACCGGGCAGGCGGACTCGCAGGCCCCGCAGTCCGTGCACCTTCCGGCACAGTGGAAGGCCCTCAGGATGTGGAAGGTGTGCACATCGGTCTCTTCCACAGTCTTGCCGCACCACTGCGGCTGATTCTCGTCCACGAAGCACTGGTTGCAGTAGCACAGGGGGCAGACATCCCGGCAGGCGTAGCAGCGGATGCAGTCCTTGAACGTCTCCTCGAAGCGCTCCCACCGTTCTTCCGGAGAGAGCTTCTCCCAGGGGGCGGACACCTTGTCGATGTTCCCGCCGCCGCTCTCCTCGCCCTGCTCGCCGATGAGCTCGTCGTAGATCACGGCGTTGCGGCGAATGCAGGTGTTGCAGTTGTCCCGCTTGACGTCGCGCACCTTGATGCGCTCGCTGAAGTCGGCCCCGTTGACGATGAGCTCCTCACCGTCCTCCTCAACGCTGTGGATGACCCGGTCCGGAAAGAGGGCCTGGACCTTGCCCCGATCCACCATTCCCGGAGAGTGCAGGCCGATCACATAGACCTGCTCGCGGGTGATCTGCTTCTCCTGGATGAGGCCCACGATATTCCGGCTCACACAGCCCTGGGCCGCCACCGCGACCCGGTCCTGCCGGCCGATGAGGAAATTGGCCAGATTGCTCACACAGAACCTGGTCCATACCAGCTGATCCGCGTCTTGCGGGGTATAGGCGAAAAAGGGCCTCTCCTGCATGGGCACGGTGCCCTTGCGATAGCCCAGGACGCAGTCCACCTGGCCCTCCTGGAGGAGCCTCTTGGCTGATTCCCGTATCTTTTGAGTGAGCTCCTGCATGCGTCCTCCCTTAGCGGGCCTCCCGGGCCCCGGCCTCTTCCGGTCGAATGTCCTTGACCAGCCGCTTTGCCGGTCCCAGGGCCCGCACCGCTTCCACGACCTCCGTGGCCTTGTTCTGGAAATCTCCCGCCTCCGAGGAGGAGATCCAGGAAAAGTGCAGGCGACCCGGCTCGAGACCGATGTATTCCATGAGATTCTTGAAGACGACGAACCGCCGTCTGGCGAACAGATTGCCACTGATATAGTGGCAGTCGCCCGGGTGTCAGCCGGAGACCCACACGCCGTCCACGCCCTGGCGGAAGGCCTGGAGGATGAACTTGGGGTTCATGCTTCCGGTGCAGGGGATGCGGATCACCCTGAGATCCGGGGGGTACTGCATTCGGCTCACCCCCGCCAGATCGGCGGCGCCGTAGCTGCACCAGTTACACAAAAACGAGACAATCGTGGGATGCCATTCTTGCATTGCGCACCACTCCTTGGCTGCTATTTCTCTCTCGGGGGCAGGGGGGCTTTTGCGAGCCCCCCTGATGGCGATTTTGACTGCTAGGCCAGGGCCTTGAGCATGGAGTAGACCTGCTGTTCCTCGAAGCCGCGCAGCGTGATCGCGCTGGAGCGACAGGAGGCCATGCACAGGCCGCATCCCTTGCACAGGGCCGGATTGATAGAGGCCTTGCCCGCATTGGGCCCCTCCTCGAGGAACTGCGGCGCGGAATAGGGGCAAACCTCCACACACGTGCCGCAGCTCACGCAGAGCCCGGGATGGACCTCGGCCACCTCTCCGCTGGAGAGGATCTTCTCCTTGGCCAAAAGGGTGATGGCCCGCGAAGCGGCTGCCCTGCCCTGGGCCACGGATTCGTCAATGGGCTTGGGATAGTGGGCCAGCCCGCAGAGGAAAACCCCGTCCATGGCGAACTCGTTCGGCCCGAGCTTGGCGTGGCTCTCCACGAAGAAGCCCTCGTTGTTCACCGGCAGCTTGAAGAACCGGGACAGCTGGTCCCCTCCGTGGGGCACCACCGCAGAGGCCAGATTGACCAGGTCGGTCTCGATCTCCAGGGGATAGCCTGTGATGTGATCCGTCACCCGGACCAGGAGCTTATCCCCTTCGGTGACCATCTGAGGCTTGCTCTCCAGATCGTAGCGGATGAAGATGACTCCCTGCTCGCGCGCCTCCTTGTACAGCGCCTCCTTCTCCCCATAGGTGCGGATGTCCCGATGCAGGACGTATACGCTCGCCTGGGGATTGCGCCGTTTGAGCTCCAGAGCGCTCTCCATGGAGTGGGTGCAGCACAGTCTGGAGCAGTAGGGCCGCTCTGGCTCGCGGGAGCCCACGCACTGGATGAACACCGCGGAATTCACCTGCTCCAGGGAGGGATCGTCCGCAATCATCATCCGATCCACTTCCTGGGATGTCTTTACCCGGCTGTCCTCCCCGTAAAGGTACTCATTCGGCTTGTGCTCCCCGGCCCCGCTGGCGATGATGGTCACGCCGTGATCGATCTGCTGTTCTCCTTCCGGATCCTGGAGCGTCGTGGCGAAATTGCCCACGAAACCGTCCACGTTCTTCAGCCCGGAATTGAGGTGAACCGCGATGTTGTCCTCGGCTTCCACTTCCCGGATCATCCGGGCCAGATTCTCTTGGATGTCCTCGCCCTTCCAGGTCCTGAACAGATTGCGCGCCTGGCCGCCCAGGACCTCGTTTTTCTCCACAAGATGGGTGTAATAGCCCTGCCTGGCAAGGCTCAGGGCGCTGGTCATCCCGGATATGCCTCCGCCGATAACCAGGGCCTTCTGGTCGATCTGAAGCTCCATCTCCTGCAGGGGCTGTTTCAGGGCCACGCTGGACACGCCCATGCGAATCAGATCCTTGGCCTTGTCCGTGGCCAGATCCGGATTGTTCTTGTGCACCCAGGAATCCTGGTTCCGGATGTTCACCATCTCGAAGAGGTATTTGTTGAGCCCCGCGCTCATGAGCGTCTCCTGGAACAGGGGCTCATGCGTTTTGGGAGTGCAGGCGGCGACCACCACCCGGTTCAGCCCCTTCTCCCGGATCAACTCGGCCATGGTATCCTGGGTGTCCTGGGAACAGGAGAACATGTTCTCCGCGGCGTATTCCACATAGGGCAGCTGGGCCGCATAGTCCCGTACGGAGGGGACATCCACCACCCCGGCGATGTTGGATCCGCAGTCGCAGACGAAGACCCCGATCCGCGGCCGCTCGCCGGCCACATCTCGCTCCTGGACCTGTTCCGGCTCGATAACCCGGGAGAACCGCGCCGGGCTGAGGGCTTCGCCCGCGGACGCCGCGGCGGCGCTGGCGTCGATCACGGACTGGGGGATGTCCTTGGGTCCCTGGAAGGTACCGCTGACGTAGATTCCCGCCCGGCTCGTCTGCACCGGCTCGAAGCTCGAGGTCTGGCAGAAGCCGCCCTCGCTGAGCTCCACGCCCAGGTTGCCGGCCAGATCCTTGAGCTCCTGGGGGGTCTCCATGCCCACGGAGAGGACGACCATGTCGAAGGTCTCCGTCACAAGCTCCCCGGACTCGGTGAAGTAGCGCACCTGCAGATCGTTCGTCCCGGGGACGGGATCGATGGTGTGGATGCGGGAGCGCACAAAGCGCACCCCGTGCTTCTCCTCGGCCTCGTTGTAGTACTTCTCGAAGTCCTTGCCGTAGGTGCGCATGTCCATATGAAAGATGGAGCAGTCCAGGCCGCTACCGGCGTGCTCCTTGGCGATCACCGCCTCCTTGATGGCGTACATGCAGCAGACCGAGGAGCAGTAGAAGTTGTTGCAGCGATTCACGTCGCGCGATCCCACGCACTGCAGCCAAGCGATCTTTGTCGGCTCCCCGTGGTCCGAGGGCCGGACAAGGTGCCCGCCGGTCGGTCCCGAGGCGGAAAGGATGCGCTCGAACTCCGAGGAGGTGACCACGTTGGGAAACTGCCCGTAGCCGTAGACGTCCAGGCCCTTGGGGTCATAGGGGGAAAAGCCGGAGGCCAGGACCAGGGAGCCCACGTCGAAGGAGCGACTCTGCGGCTCCTGGGCGTGCGTCTCCAGGGTCACCGCCTGGGGCCCGCAGGCATTCACACACTCGAAGCACTCGCAGCAGTAGCCGCAGTTGAGGCAACGGTCCGCCTCGTTGCGGCCGGATTCGTCGTTCAGGCCCAGCTCCACCTCCTTGAAGGTGCAGGTTCGCTCCTCCAGGGAAAGCTCGGGCATGTCCACGCGCCTGCGCACCGGCTCGTCCTCGGAAATGGGCCGGTAATCGGCCTCCGAGGGCTGCTCCAGCGGCTCCCGCCCCTGGCTCATATCGCGTCCGTCAATAGAGCGCAGGATGGATTCGGCTGCCTCGCGGCCCTGGGCCACTGCGCCGATGGCCACCCAGGGCCCGGTCTGCAGGTCGCCACCGGCGAAAACCCCGGGGCGGCCCGTCTCGTAGGTGATGGAATCCACCTCGGTGGTGGCCCAGCGGGTGAACTCCATTCCCTCTTCGTCCTCGATGGGGCTGATATCCGGCCGCTGTCCGATGGCCGGGAACACCTGATCCACCTCGAGCTCGAACTCGCTTCCAGGAACAGGCACCGGACGCCTCCGGCCGGAGGAGTCCGCCTCGCCCAGCTCCATCTCGATGAGCCGGATGCCAGAGACCTCTCCGTCCCGGTCCAGGATTTCCTGCGGGGTGCAGAGATAGGCGATGCGGATGCCCTCGCACTCAGCGGCCTCGATCTCCTCCCGCAGGGCGGGCATCTCGTTCCGGGTGCGGCGATAAACGATGGTCACTTCCTCGGCGCCCATGCGCAGCGCGCTGCGGGCCACGTCCACGGCCACGTTCCCGCCGCCGACGACGGCCACCTTCCGGCCCACCAGGGCCGAGCCGGAGAGGTTCACCTCGCGCAGGAAGTCCACCCCCTGGCGCACGCCGCTGGCCTTTTCCCCGGGGACGCCGAGCTCCATGCCCTTGTGGGCGCCCAGGGCCAGATAGACCGCGCTGTAGCCGTCCTCGAAGAGCCCGTCGATGCTCACGTCGCGACCCAGTGCGGTATTGGTCCGGATCTCCGCCCCCATGTTGGTGACCACCTCGATCTCCTGGTCCAGGATCTCGCGAGGCAGTCTGTGGGCGGGGATGCCCGCCCGAAGCATGCCGCCTGCTTGGGGCAGGGCCTCGTAGATGGTGGAGCGGATCCCGGAACGGGCCAAATGGTACGCTGCGGACAGCCCGGCGGGCCCGGAGCCGATAATGGCCACGCGCTCCTTTCGCTCGGGCTCACAGGGTATCTGCACCTGGCGCGCATCAAACTGATCCGCGGCCAGGCGCTTCAGGTTCCGGATGGACACGGGCTCGTCCACCTCGCAGCGCCGGCAGGCGTCCTCGCAGCCGCGGGGGCAGATGCGGCCCAGGATACCGGGCAGCGGGAGATCGTCCATAATGATCTCCAGGGCCCGCTCATATTTGCCGTGCCGGACCATCTGGGTATAGGCCTGGACGTTGAGCCCTGCGGGGCAGGTCTTGCGACAGGGGGCCGACTCCGATTTCTCAATGGCATAGGCCCCGGGTACAGTCTGGGCGAATTTCTTGAAGGTGGCCTTGCGCCGAGACATGCCCTGATCGAACTCATTGGGCAGATCCACGGGGCAGACGCCCTCGCAGTCTCCGCAGGCGGTACATTTGGAGATATCAATAAACCGGGGCTCCTGGTGCACCTGCACCTGGAAGTTCCCCTGCTCGCCCTCGACGTTCTCCACATTGGCGTAGGTAACGATCTCAATATTGGGGTGCCGGCCGAACTCGACCAGTTTGGGGGAGATAATTCACATGGCGCAGTCGTTTGTGGGAAAGGTCTTGTCCAGCTCCGCCATGACTCCGCCGACACCGCTCGTCTTCTCCACGAGGTAGACGTAGTATCCCGAGTTCGCCAGATCCAGAGCGGATTGCATTCCAGCGATTCCGCCCCCCACAACCATGACCGAGCCATTTATCTGTTGCGCTGGGGTCCTGGTGGTCATACCTGCTCCTTGCCTGCTTTATTGTTCAGCCCAAACCGAAGGGGAGGTCGTGCCTCATCCTGGCCTCTTTCCCGGGGCAGTGAGCCGGGACATAAAAAAGCGCCGCCCGCCTGCCCGCACACACGGAATCCGCGAGCGGAGCCCTTTTCATCTGCAAAAGCATTCACGCGTTGATGAACCCACAAGGGTCCTTCGCCATGCTTGTTTCACTCCTTTTGGAAGCCCCTTCGGTGAAGAGTCTCTAGTTTGGGAATTTCTAATTCAATCCCACACCTCTGTCAACAGAGGGGCCTGATATGTACGATCGGTCCCTGCGCCCAAGCCCCCAGGCCCAGGAATCACTTTGTTGGATTCCGCGACAGTGCTGGGGCAAAAAACCACACCTGCCCAATTCGGCCCCGCTGAGCGGATTGCCGCATATCCGGATAAAGATGGCCACTCCTTTGTTGTCTTTTGCCACATCAGCCGCCTCCTTTCTCCAACCCATAGAGCGAAGCTCTTTTTCACAACCCGTATTTCGCGGGGCAATAAAGGGATACGGGACGAGTTCGAGCTCGTGGCACAGGCTTTGCTCAATAGAAAGTAACATCCCGTAAAACCGCATAGAACAACCAAGCAAGGAGAACAGCCATGACACAAAAATCTCAGCAAAACGCATGGCCGGGATACGGATCCTCTTACACCCGTGACAGGCAAGGAAACACAGGGAGGGGAGACGGCCTGGAAGCCGTTCTGGGCGGACAGGTCTGGCGAGTGAAGCCGGACGAGGAACCCAAGCCGCAGAATCCCTGCCTCTGGATGCAGGCAGGTGTGGTCAAATTCAAGACCTGCAACAACTATTACGACTGCACCACCTGCAACTACGACCACGGCATGCGCAAAAAGGTGGTCCAGGGCAAGCAGCTCAGCTGGCAGGACGCCATGCGGCGCAGGCCCGAGCTTGAGCGCGTCTGCAGGCACACCCTGACCCAGCGGATCGGACACCGCTTGTGCGCCTACGACTATCAGTGCGCCAGCTGTGACTTCGATCAATACTTCGAGGATTACCTGGCCCCGCAAACTCCGGGCCTGCCCCCGGAAATCCATGAGGTGCGCGGTTTCGAGATCCCGGTGGGGTACTATTTCCACCAGGGCCACACCTGGGCCCGTATTGAGAGCGGAGGCTACATCCGTCTCGGGATGGACGACTTTGCCCTCAAGGTCTTAGGCCGTATGGACCGTTTCGAGATGCCTCTTCTGGGCAACGAGCTGGACCAGGACCGGCCCGGGTGGGATATCGAGCGCCAAAACAACAAAGCCGAGGTCCTCTCCCCGGTGGGCGGAATCATCTGCGAGGTCAACACCGCCCTTCTCGAGGATCCTGTCCGCGCCAACAACGGTCCCTATGGCGAGGGGTGGATCTTCCTGGTTCGGCACCCCAATCTGAAGAAGGCCATGGAAAATCTCATGAGCGACACCCAGGGCCTGGAGTGGACCAAGCAGGAAGTCAACACCCTGGAATCCATGGTGGAGGAAGTGGCCGGCCCCATGGCCGCGGACGGCGGTGTGTTCGGCGAGGACGTATACGGTAATCTTCCCGATCTGGATTGGAACCGCCTGAGCCGGACCTTCCTGCACAGGAAATAGCCCTGGGAATGAAACGGCGCGGGAACGCGTCGCGCAACTATCCGGCAGCCGGAGAGGCCTGTCCCTTCCGCGTCGATGAAACGGGACAGGCCGGACCGGAAACGGCAAGGAGGCCGGCATGAGCCATGCCATTCGAGACGAAAAAACCGCGGCCAAGCCCTGCATCTGGATGCAGGCTGGAGTGGTCCGCCACAAGGACTGCCCGCGGGAGTACCAGTGTCTGATATGTCCCTACGACAGGGCCCTGCGTGGTGCTGCGGACGAGGGCCGCCTGCCGCACTGGAAGGACAGAATGCGAAATTTGCCCCGTGACAAGAGGCCCTGTGTCCATTCCATGAAGGGGGAAATGGAATTCAAGGCCTGTTCCGAAGACTATTCCTGCCCCAGCTGCGGCTTTGACCACTACTTCGAGGCCCTGTACAGGGTAAACGCCAGGGTCAATCCGGTGGATTTCCTGGATGTAAAGGGGTTTTCCCAGCCCCACGGATACTATCTCTGTCCGGGACACGTATGGCTCAAGCTCGAGGAGGACGCCACCGTCCGCATCGGGCTGGACGACTTCATCCTCAGAATCCTTGGTCCCCTGGAGCGGATCGATGCGCCCTTGACCGGGGAAACTCTGAGCCAAAACACACCCCAGATAGCCATACGGCGCGGTGAACACGTCGCCTGGGCCGTATCCCCTGTCAGCGGCGTAGTCACCGACATCAATCCCCTGGTGCGCGAATCCGGACTGGATTCATCCATGGGGGCCTACACCTGGGGCTGGATCGCCAGAATCCACTGCAAAAACCTGCGTCAGGAACTGGGCTCCGCAATGCTGGGCGGGGAAGCCACGCAGTTTTTGGAGACTGAAGCAAAAGCCCTCTTCTCCAGAATCGAGGAAATCGAAGGCCCTCTGGCCGCGGACGGCGGCGACCTCGCCCAGGATCTCTGCGGCAATCTGCCCCATCTGGACTGGAGCGAGCTGGCCCAGAGCTTCCTCCGTTCCTGAGTGCGTGGTGAGTGTGTGAGTGATTGGTGAAAGGAGTGAGTGTGAAGCAATGAGTTGAAAGCACGCAGAACCCTAAATAGTGCCTGACCGAAAATCGTGATTGGACGTAAACTTGCCCAGATACGAGAAGCAAGAAATTTTGAAACCGCAGTGTATATTAATACATGAGGATTTCAAAATCTTGCAGCGACGAAGTAGATGGGTGCGTTTTCGTCCAATCACTAAATATAGGACGTCGTGGGCTGAGTTCGGGGCAGGGTCACCGTGAAGCGTGTCCCCCTGCCCTCTTCGGAGTCCACGTGGATGGTGCCGCAGTGGGACTGGACGATGCCGTAGGCCACGGAAAGCCCCAATCCCACTCCTCTCCCTCGGTTCTTGGTGGAAAAGAAGGGCTCGAAGAGTTGGGATTGCCTGTTCTCCGGGATACCGGGTCCGGTGTCGCCCACGCAGACCTGTATGGTGTGCTCTCCGTAGGATGTGCTCAGGCTGAGCTCTTTGGTCTCGCATCCCTCCATTGCCTCCACCGCATTGGTGATCAGGTTCATAAAGACCTGCTTGAGCTGCTCCCCATCGGCCACAACACGGGGGAGATCTTCCGCGAAGTCCCTGTTCACCTGTATCTCATTGAGACGCAGCATATTGGCGTTCAGAAAGAGCACATCCTCCAGGAGACTTTTCAGGTCCAGCTGGCCGAATTCGCCCTGGGACTCCCGGGAAAAGGCCAGAAGGTTGGTGGTGATGCTGCTGATGCGCCGTGTCTCCTGCTCCATCATTTCCACATAGCGGGTAAACTGGGCTGTCGTCTTTTCGTCCACCGGCCCCTCCCGGGTAATCCGCTTGATCAAAAGCAGCAGGTTCAGGATTCCGGCCAGGGGATTGTTGATCTCGTGCACCACCGCCGCGGAGAGCTTGCCCAGAGAGGCCATCTTGTCCTGATGCTGGATCTCTATGTTGCGTTTCTGCAGCTCTTTGGTGCGCTCCTCCAGAAGCTCCTCCAGACGCCTGTTGATCTCCTCGTCCTCCCGGGCCAGCCGTGTGACGTCCCTGCTGATCTCCACCAGGCGGTTCACCGACCCATCCTCCTCGACCAGGGGGTAGAGGCTCACCTCGATGTAGACGACGCTACCCTCCCGATTCACCCGCGGGAGCACCCGCTGCACCGATTTGCCTGTGGAGAGGACCTCGTCCACGGGACAGAGCATGTGGCCTTCGCACTTGTAGTTCCGGTCCTGCAGGACCTGATAGCACTTGTGGTTGATTACCTCCTCGCGGGTGTACCCCATGTTGTCCAGAAAGGCCTGATTGGCCTCCACGATGCACATGTCCGGGTTGAGCACCAGGATGGAATCCTGGATTCCGTTCAGGACGGTCTCGATTTCCCGGTTTCTCTGCTCCAGGAGGTCGATCTGCTGATTCAGGGAATCCCAGAAGAGCTTGAAGGTGTGGTAGGCGAGGATCCTGATGTGAGGGGGCTTGGCCAGACGGATCTCCTCGAAGACTTCCTGATCGGGATCGAGAACGATGATCAGCCCGATGTCGTGCTCCGGCTGGAACAGGGCCCTGTAGTCGCTGAAAACAGAGCGCCCTTGCTCCCTGGCCTTGACCTTGCCCGGAACGTTCTCCTCCGGATCCACCACAGCGACAATGCTGGCCCTGACCTCTTCCCGGCTGGAAACGAGCACTGTCTTGTCCAGGACTTCCGCGGCGAAGTCGCCTCCCCCCACGAGGGCTATGTTCATCCGCTCCGCATTGGCAAAGTGAACGGGTTCCATACTGCTCCAATCTTGCGGTCAGTTGCGGGATCGCTCTATTGCTTTTCCGTAATGACCCTTTCCGGTTTCCTGTAAACCTTCATCCTGCTAGCCTGACTGGTGTCTGCTTCATCGTGATCTCTGAACCGTGATCCGTAAAGCGAAAAGAGCAACGAGGGCCATTTGTTGGCTTCATTCGGAGCCACCATCAGAGGCCAGCTGTCTGATCCTTCGATCCCTTTCATCTGTTTTTTTGACCCCTGGTTTCCGGCCCGCCCATCGACCAGCACCCTTTACCTATCGCCCGTCGCCTCCCATATTCCCTGCATCCACTCTATAAGCAACAGGCGGAATCGTCACGCGGATTTTCGCAAAAATGCGGCCGGATCGAAAGCCGCGTCTGGGTGAGATGATCTCGGTTTTGCGGTGCTATCCCCGGTAGAGCGGTCAGGGCAGTCATCCGCTCCAGGCTTCGAGCGGAGGACGATGGCGCTTACAAGGTATGGCAGGGAATGGGAAATAGGGTATGCGGACCAAGAGTCGCCGGGGCTCGCACAGCCCCGGCGCACCAGTTCAGCCTTCAGGACACGAACTCCGGATCGATGTTGAGCATGGCCGCGTAGGAGCCAACGACAGTCCACACATCGGTATAGCCCATCGAATTCAGGTAGCGCTGGACCTCGAAGGATGTTGTTCCGGTGTTGCAGAAGACATAGAGCGGCTTGTCCCCCGGAATCTCTTGAAGCCGATAAGGAACCTGGCTCAGGGGGATATTGATCCAGCGCGAGCCGTATTTCTCCACACAGGGCCCGGCCATGGCCTCGCTGCGCGGATCGAGCACATTGCAATCCGTGCTGTGGAAGAGCTCTACGAAATCCTGGGGCTCCACTGAGAGCATAATCCCGTCCAGGACGTTCTGCATGGAATTCCCGGCCACGTTGACGATGTCCATGGCCGAGGAGAAGGGCGGGGAATAGCATACCTCAAGGTTGGAGATCTCCGAGAGGTCCTCGCGGGAAGAGATGAGCGGGGCAATAGCGTCCACGCGAGCCTTAACCGCGTCCAGCTTGGGCCCATAGGCCTCCACCCCCAGGACCCGGCGCGTCCGCGCGTCCGCAATGAGCTTCATGAACATGAGCGCGGAGTCCGGATAGAAATGGGCCCTGTCCGGCTGCACCACGAATGCGGTCATGGGTGTGAACCCCGCCTGCCTGGCCTGCTCATAGGTCAGGCCGGCCCTTGCCAGGCCGTGATCGAAGACCTTGACGCAGAAATTGCTCACCACACCGGAGAAATGATCCATGCATCCGGCGATGTTATTCGCGATCACCCGGCCCTGCCGGTTGGCCAGTGATCCGAGGGGCAGGATCATATAGTCCCCGCTCACCAGGTGCCGCTGCTCGATGCAGTCCCCCCCGGCATAGATGTGCGGATCCGAAGTCATCAGCCGTCTGTTGACCAGCACCCCTTTATTGGGGCCCAGGGCGAGCCCGGCCTGCTCGGCCAGATAGGAGTTGGGCCGAACGCCCACACTGAAGATCACTGCTTGACAGGGGATCTGTCCCTGAGAGGTCTCCACGGCCTGAACTCCGCTGTCCTCATCCCCCAGGACCCTGTTTACCTTGGTGCCGGTGTACACGGGAATCTCGTTGTCCCGGAGATGCTTCTCCATCATCCTGGCCGTGACCGGAGTCACCGCAGCGGGCAAGACCTGGTCCATCATCTCCACCAGAGATGTCTCAGCGCCCCAGAGGTCGGTCAAGGCCTCGGCCATTTCTATGCCGATGGCCCCTCCGCCCACGACCACTGCGGACTCGAGCTGGCCCGAGCTGAGCATGCCCTTGATCCGCTCCGCGTCATGCAGGTTGGAGACCACGAAAACCCCGGGTAGATCCGTGCCGGGCAGCGGCGGCAACACAGGAGTCGCCCCTGTGGCGATCACAAGATCGTCGTACTCCAGGCTCTCCTCGGTGCCGTCGTCCACATCCCTGTACACCACCCGCTTGTTGGAGCGGTCGATGGAGAGGACCTCCTTACCGGTTCGGGTTTCGAAGTGCTTCACATCCCGGAAGAAGGCCTCGTCCCGCACCATGTGGTACATGGTCTTGCGCAGCTCCTCGAGCTCGGAGACATCCCCGCCAACATAGTAGGGGATGCCGCATCCCCCGTAGGAGATATTGCGGTCCTTGTCCAACAGAATGACCTCGTCCTTTGGGGCGCAGCGCATCAAACGGGCACCCACTTTCGGTCCCAGGGCCACACCCCCGATAACCACGACGCGCTTTGCCATAGCCTCCTCCTTGCGTATATTGCAAAAAAAAGGCCGCCCTTTCTCGGGCGGCCTTCTTTGTGTACTCGTCCCTAGGCCTCGCCTTGATCCGGCATGTTGACCTCTTTCAGATCCTCGCCAAGGTATTCCCGTTCGTTCTCTCCGAGGACTCCCATGGAGAGACAGATCAGGGTCCAGAGGTGGAGCACGGGAAATCCCCCTTCGAAGTGCTCGCTCAGGTCGTGGATCTGGGAATGGCAGTTATGGCAGGGAGTGATGCAGTAATCCGCTCCCGTGGCCATGATCTGGTCGAACTTGGTCTTGCCGTAGGCCCGCCTGTCCTCGGCGTATCCGGTGGCCTGCAGGAAGCCTCCGCCACCGCCGCAGCAGAAGTTGTTGGATCGGTTGGGCTGCATCTCCACGAAGTTCTCCTCGCCCACAACGGACTTGGTCACGTAGCGCAGCTCCTCGGCCACGTCGTCGCCGAAGCTCTTGCGCACCAGCTGACAAGGATCCTGAACAGTGAACTTGATCTTGAGATCGTCGTTCCAGCTGGGATCCACCGGAAGCTTGCCCTCGCGGATCCACTGGGCGTAGAGGTAGATGAGGCTTTGGATCTGGAAGTTGTGCTCGATGCCGAACTTGCGCAGTCCCTCCTGGACTGCATAAAGCTCGTGGCCTCACTCCGTGTTGAGCCAGTATTTGGCTTTCAGGCCGTCCACGGCCTGGACCTTGTTTCGAACGATCTTCTCCCAGTTTTCGCTGTCGGAGAGGAACATGCAGTAATTTTCCGCGGCCCATCCGGCTGTGCCATAGGTCCAGTCCGCACCCGCCATGTGCAGGATCTTCCACAGGGGCACCATCTCGTCCGGCTCGGTCACCGGCTCGCGGGAGTTCTGGTTCAGGAAGAGCTCCGCCCCTTCCTTGTTGATGGGGACCTCCATATCCTTGAACCGGGGCTGGTTCTCCCGGACCTCCTCCAGGACGTCCTCCACCACGAACTTGAAGTCTTCCGAGCCCGCGCCCATGGCGCTGTTGCCCTCATTCTGCACCGCGGCGTCGCAGGAGCCCCGTATCCCCTTGGGCCGTTCCTCGCGGGGCCATCTGGCGCGGGCATTATAGACCAGCCTGGGGATGTCGATGCCCATGGGACAGGCGTGCACGCAACGTCGGCACTGGGTGCAGCACCAGACCCAGGGGTGCTTGGTCACCTCTTCATCCAGGCCCAATGCGGCCATGCGCAGGAACTTGCGCGGGTCCATGCCCTCGATGCCCGAGGCAGGGCATCCCGAAGAGCAGGCGCCGCAGGTGAGGCACAGATTCAGGTTGCCGCCTTCGGGCAGGGCCTTCATCACCTCTTCCATAAAGGTGGACTCATGCGGCCCCCCTTCCAATCTTATAGCGGCTTCAGCCATGTTTTCCTCCTTTCCTGTCCCTTAATGGGGTAATTATTTGCCGGGACAACAGGAGCTGCCGCATCCGCAAAGCCCTTCGGCTCGGCGAGGCGCACCTCCTGTCGCCATTTTTCTCCGTCAGCCCCAAAACAGGACGTTTTGCCCGCTACCACGGGATAGGGCCGTCCTTGGACGTTCCCGGCGACCGAGAAGAAAAAATCCGTCTCGTAGTTTTAATCCCCACCCCCTTTTTTGTCAATTCATGGAGCCTGTTTCCGCTCTTCCTTGAAGCCTTGTTCCTGAGCAGGATTCGACTTGTGCTTGTTCGTTCAAGTGTCTCCGATCACCTCGAGATGGACAGGAGCAGGGACGGCGCTTGAGCCGGAAGATCCGATCCCCGGATACCCCGACCCCTCTCCCATAGTTGGAGGCACTCAGCCTCCCCTCCGTTTTGCGGAGAGTCTTGACAAGCCCTTGCGCCTCTACTATTTCTTAGTGAATGAATATTCATTCATGCCTCAATAGACTTACCGGACGGTAGGTTTACAATCCGCACAAAAATACGGAGGTACGCCATGCAACGCATTAAACGGGCAGGAGTACTCGGCGCCGGGGTAATGGGGGCTACCATTGCCGCCCACATGGCCAATGCCGGGCTGGAAGTGGTTCTTCTGGACATCGTTCCCAAGGATCTCACCGACGAAGAAAAGGAAAAGGGCCTGACCCTGGAAAGCCCCCAGGTGCGCAATCGCATCGCGAGGCAGGGGCTGGAATCCCTGTACACAACCAAACCGGCCCCCTTCCTGCAGAACGACTATGCCCGCCTCATCGAAGTGGGCAACTTCGAGGACGACATGGACAAACTCGGGGGCTGTGACTGGGTCATCGAGGTCGTGGTGGAGAACATGGACATCAAGAAGAAGATCCTGCCCAATGTGGCCTCCCACCTCAAGGAGGGAGCGGTGCTCTCCTCCAACACCAGCGGCCTGTCCATCAACGAGATGGCCACGGCCCTGCCCCAGGAGGTGCGCAGGAACTTCATGGTCACCCACTTCTTCAATCCGCCCCGCTACATGCGGCTCATGGAGATCGTGGGCTGCAACGAGGCCGATCCGGCTGTGATTCGAGACATGGCCGAATTCCTCAACAAGCGGCTGGGCAAGGGGATCGTCTACTGCAAGGACACCCCCAACTTCGTGGGCAACCGCATCGGGGTCTACTCCATTGCCAAGGCCTTCCAGCACATGGTGGACATGGGCATGAGCGTGGAGGAGGTGGACACCGTGGCCGGCAAGCCCACCGGCCGTCCCAAGACGGCCGCCTTCAAGACCACGGACCTCGTCGGCCTGGACACCATGGCCCATGTGGCCAGGAACTCCTACGACAACCTCCCCCACGACGAGGAGCGCGAGGCCTTCCTCCTGCCGGACTGGGTGGACACCATGCTGGCCAACAACCAGCTCGGGGACAAGACCAAGCAGGGCTTTTACAAGAAGCAGAAGACCTCCGAAGGGGAACAGCGCTACTACTGGGACTACGAGGCGGGCGAGTACAAGCCCGTGCAGAAGCCCAAGTTCGACTCCCTGAAGCTGGCCAAGATGGCCAAGACCACCGGGGAGAGCCTCAAGGCGGTGATCCAGGGCGAGGACAAGGCCGCGGAGTTCGCCTGGCGCAACCTGCGGGACACCCTGCTCTATGCCTACAAGCGCATCCCCGAGATCGCCGACGACATCGTCAACATCGACAACGCAATGCGCTGGGGCTTCAACTGGGAGCTGGGCCCCTTCGAGATGTTCGACGCCATCGGTGTGGACTCCTTCGTGCAGCGGGCCGAGCAGGACGGCATCCAGGTTCCCGCCAAGCTCAAGGACGTCGAAACCTTCTACAAGGTGGATGGGGGCACGCGCTACTATCTGGACCTTTTGAGCGATGTCTTCCGAGAGGTTTCCACCAAGCCGGAGCAGATCGACCTGAACCTGGTGCGCAAAGCCGGCGGCGTGGTGGAGGAAGGGGAGAATTCCTCCATCCTCGACCTGGGCGACGGCGTCCTCTGCCTGGAGTTCCACGCCCCGCAGAACGCCATCAGCGACGACATGCTGGACATGACCATGCGCTGCGTGGAGCGGGCAGAGCGGGAAGCCAACGCCATCGTGGTGGGGAACCAGGGCGAGCGCTTCTCCGTGGGCGCCAACCTCTTCCTCCTGGCCGCCGGTGTCCAGGAGGGCCAGTGGGACCAGATCGACCAGACCATCAACAAATTCCAGCAGGCCACCCTGGCCCTGAAGTACGCCCAGGTCCCCGTGGTTGCCGCGCCCTTCTGGATGGTCCTCGGCGGCGGCTGCGAGTTCTGCCTGCACAGTGACGCCATCAACGCCTACATGGAGACCTACATGGGCCTCGTGGAGATGGGCGCCGGACTGCTCCCCGCGGGCGGCGGGGTCAAGGAGCTCTGCGTCCGGGCGGTGGAAATGGAGGAAACCTACGGGGTGAGCTCCCAGGATCTCCTGTTCAAGTTCTTCCAGAACATCGGCCAGGCCAAGGTCTCCCAGGGCGCGGACGACGCCTTCAACCTGGGCTATATGCGCACTGGCGACTCCGTGACCTTCGACATCGACAGCTTGCTTGGTGACGCCAAGCAGAAGGCCCTGGCCCTGGCGACCAACTACCGACCCAGGCACCCCAAGCCCATCAAGGCGCCGGGGCGCGACGTGGCAGCGAGCATCAAGAGCCAGCTCTGGAACATGAAGGAAGGCAACTTCATCACGGAATACGAATACGAGATGGGCGGCGTGGTCGCGGATGCCCTCTGCGGCGGTGACGTGGACCCCGGAACCCTCATCAGCGAACAGTATCTCCTGGACCTGGAGCGGGACGGCTTTATACGCCTTTGCAAGAACCAGAAGACGCAGGAGCGCATCGAACACATCCTCAAGACGAACAAGCCCCTGCGCAACTAACCCTGGTCCGACACGGCAGATACAGAACCCAAGGAGCCCTTGAGCGGACGGCATTGTCTAAAGCGTGCCAGGGGCTCATTCGCCAATTCAGCAACGAGGAGAAAATCAGGGAGGTCTCCCATGAATAACGCCTATATTCTCAAAGCGGTACGGACGCCCGGATGCCGGGCGAAACGGGGCAAATTCGCCAATGTGCGCCCCGACGATCTCGCCTCCATAGCCCTAAAGGGCCTGCTCGAACGCACCGGCGTGGAGCCGGGGCACGTCCAGGACGTGATCATGGGCTGCTCTTTTCCCGAGGGAGAACAGGGAATGAACGTGGGCCGCATGGCGGCCCTGGGCGCCGGGCTCCCCTATGAGGTCCCGGGCCAGACCGTGAATCGCTTCTGTTCCTCAGGCCTTCAGTCCATTTCCATGGCCGCCGAGCGGATCATGGCCGGATTCGCGGACTGCATCGTCGCCGGCGGAACCGAGTCCATGACCAAGATCCCCATGGGCGGAAAGAACTACTCCGCCAATCCCGATCTCGTGGGCTGGTGGCCCGGGGCGTACGCCAATATGGGCATCACCGCGGAGAAGGTGGCCGAGAAGTACACCATTCCCCGGGAACGCCAGGACGAGTTCGGGCTGCAGAGCAATCGCAGGGCCCTGCAGGCCATGGAGCAGGGCAAATTCAAGGAGGAGATCGTTCCGGTCAACGTGGAGCGGTCCCAGGTGAAGCAGAACAAGCTGGAAAAGACCACCGAGCTCGTGGACATCGACGACGGTCCCAGGGACTCCACCCCGGAGAAAATGGGCAAGCTCAAGACCCCCTTCAAGCAGGACGGCACGGTTACCGCGGGCAATTCCTCCCAGATGACCGACGGGGCTGCGGTAACCATGGTGGTCTCCGAGGACTTCGTGAAGAAGCTGGGCAAGGATCCCATGGCCCGCTTCGTGGGCTACGACGTGCAGGGCGTGCCCCCCGAGCTCATGGGCATCGGCCCCTCCAAGGCCATTCCTAGCGTGCTGGACAAGTGCGGGCTCTCCCTGAATGATATCGGCCTGGTGGAGCTCAACGAGGCCTTCGCCTCCCAGGCCCTGTACTGCATGGACGCAGTGGGCCTTTCCCAGGACATGGTCAACGTCAACGGCGGGGCTATCGCTTTGGGCCACCCCTTGGGCTGCACCGGCGCCAAGCTGACCACCACCCTGCTCCACGAGATGCATCGCAGCGAGGTCAAGTACGGGCTCGTCTCCATGTGCATCGGCGGTGGCATGGGCGCCGCCGGGATCCTGGAAAAGGTCTAGTGCGAAGCTGCTGAGGGAAGACATCAGGGCCGGCGGGGGGACTTCTCCGTCGGCCCATTTCGTAGAGGACAGAAGACGGAGGACAGAGGACAGACTTCAAGGCGGTCAAAAAAAGCCGCAGGGCAACGAACAAATAATCAAAATCCGTGGTTGACAGCTTTTCTCCATCAGATCGCTCTTCCAAAAACCCAAACTCATACACTTACCCAGTCACAGACACAACACTCTTCACCTTTCACTTTTTACTTTTGACCTCTAACCCGGTCAGGCCATGAAAACGAATAACCTGGAGTCGATCCGGCGGCGCGTGCCTTTTCTGGACCAGATCAAGGGCTTTCTGGCCCCTGAGGAGGGCGAGGCCCTGTATAGGGCGGGGTATGCCTGTGCTGGGCTGGGCCGCCCCTGTCTGGAGATCGGCGGGTACTGCGGCCTGTCCACCGTCTACCTGGGCCTGGGCGTGCGGGATGCCGGCGGGATCCTCTTCTCCATCGACCATCACGGCGGATCCGAGGAGCACCAGCCCGGAGAGGGCTTCCACGATCCCGAGCTCTTCGATCCAGACAAGGAGCGCATGGACTCTTTTCCGGAGTTCGAGCGCACCCTGGACCGGGCCGGGCTCCGGGACACGGTCGTGCCCATTGTCGCCCACTCCCGGTTGGTCGCCCGCATATGGGCCACTCCCCTATCCCTCGTCCTCATCGACGGCGGTCACAGCCCCGAGGCCGCCTGGTGTGACTACCGCGGCTTCGCCCCCCATATTGTCCCCGGGGGCATGCTGGCTGTGCACGACGTCTTCCTCGACGCCGAACAAGGCGGTCAGGCCCCGCGCGAGGTCCGTGATGCCGCCCTGGCTTCCGGGCTCTTTCGCTCGGAGACCCTGATTACCTCACTGGCCCTGCTTCGCCGCATTCGTCCCTGAGCCCCTCCGCTCGATTCTCCTCCAGTCCCGGCTCGGACAAAGGAGCATCCGTAAAAAGCCCTGCCGCAGGTGTGGCGCGAAACAAAGCGTCCGCAGCCAGCAGCACCGCGGCGGCGGTCCAGGTGGGACGCTCCATGGGCCAGTAGCGATCCAGCTCGCGCTGGTATCCGATCCAATAGCCGCTCGCGCAGCGGTGCTGCTGCAGCCAGCCGAAGAGGCGCGCCCCCCGCGAGGTGGCGCCGAGACCCAACAGGCTCAGCACGAGCTCGCAGGACTCCGCCACGGTGATCCAGGGCTCGTCGCGCACGCAGCGGCATCCCTGGCCCGGCTCGACAAAGGCGGACCACCTCCGCATCAGGCGCCGCCGGGCCCGATCCCCGGAATACACCCCGGACAGGACCGGGTAGAACCAGTCCATGGCGTAGCGCTCCTTGGCCGGCCAGGTCCGATCGAAGCGGTCGCCCCTGTTCCGGATGGCCCGGCCCAGACGGAGCCTCGCCTCGGCCCAGTCCGGCCGGTTATGGCCCAGCACCGAAGCGATGTTCAGGCCGCACTCCAGGCTCTTGTACACGCTGCTGTTGCCCGTGACCAGGGCGTCGGGATATTTCCCGCCGCAGGGGAGCCCGGCCCAGGCAATCTCCCCGTAATTCGTCTGCAGGTCGCAGGCGAAATCCAGCCCCTTTTGCACCGCCGGCCACATCCGGGCCAGAAATCCCCTGTCCCCGCTCACCAGGTAGTAGTGCCACAGCCCAGTGGCCAGGTAGGCGCTGTGGTGGGCTTCCTTCCGGCTCTGGTCCACTGGCGCGCTATCCGCGTACGCCGGCCAGAATCCGCCGTCCGGGAGCTGATGCCGGGCGCACCAGAGGTAGGCCCGCCTGGCCCGGCGCGTATATCCCGCCACAGCCAGTCCCATGGCGGACTCGATATGGTCCCAGGGGTCGAGAATCCCGCCTTCGTACCAGGGCACGGCCCCGGAGGTCAGCTGGACCGAGGCAATGTATTCACCGGTCCTGGCGAAATAGTTCGCCGGGAAGAAATGAGGTGAAAGGACGAGATGACTCACTGTACCTCCCATCTACGAAGTAGAGATTCCATTTCGGGTGAAGTAGAACACCACGCTCTTGCCCAGAAAGGGATTGAGCAGCTTCTCCAGCCAGCGGGTGCTGCGCGGAGCGGACAAAAGATCCCAGAGCAGCAGCTTGTGATACAGGCGAACCGGGGGCCAGGACTCCCGCCTGCTCCAGCGCAGGCACTTGAGCCACCAGTAGGGGGTGTGCAGGCCGTGGGCATAGTGTCCGCCCAGCTGGGCGAAACCGAGCGCGGCCACCTCGTCCCGCAGCTTGCGGGCCCGGAAAATGCGCACGTGTCCCCCCGGCTCGGTGCGATACCCCCGGCTGAGCAACCAGCAGACACGTTCCGGACCGTACCTGGGCACGCTCAGGGCCAGCTTCCCGCCGGGACGCAAAACCCGATGAATTTCCTGCAGGGCAGCCCGATAGTCCGCCAGGTGCTCCAGGACCTCGCTACAGATCACTGCGTCCAGGCTGCGCGAGGCAAAGGGAAGATCCCGGCATTCCCCGTGCATGACCAGCCAGCGCGAGGGGAAATTTGAACCGGCCGGAAAGTAGGTGCTGCAGCCGCTGTGGGCCTGCTGCAAGGACTGGCTGTCTCGGTCCAGCCCATAGACCCTGAGGTCAGAATGGTTGTGCAGGGCGTGGATGTGCCGGCCCTGCCCGCAGCCCATGTCCAGGACTGCATGACCCGGTTTCAGGTCCAGCCCCTCCGTGTCCACTGTACGCATGCTGAATAATCCTCGAGCTTTTAGACCGGCTCCGCGAGGAGCCCGCGGTAGACCGCTTCCATTCGCTTGGCGGCGCAATCCCAGGTGAAGTTGTGCTCAACCAACTGTCTGGCCCGACTGGCCAATTCGCCGGCGTATTCCGGCTGGCGCAGGAGACGGCCCATCGCCTCAGCCAGGGCGCCGGCGTCCGCCGGGGGGACCAGCTCACCGGCATCGCCCACCACTTCGGGCAGGGCTCCGCCGGTTGTGGACACGAGCGGCTTTCCGCAGGCCATGGCCTCGACTGCCGGCAGACCGAATCCCTCATACAGGGAGGGGACCACCGCGACCGAGGACCTGGCGTACTCGACCGCGACCTTCTCCCGGCTCAGGCCGGAGCAAAAGGAGACCCTGCCCTCGAGACCCAGCTCTCGAATGAGACGAGCGGTTCGGCCGTTCTCCCCGCATTTGCCCAGGACACGGAGCTCAACTCCGGGGAGCTCCCGCCGCAAAAGATCCAGGGCCCGCAGGAGATAGGCCAGTCCCTTGAGGGGCACGTCCGCGCTCGCCGTGGCCATGATCCGCAGGGGTTGGGGGGAGATGTCGGACAGGGGCCGGAACACCTCGGTATCCACCCCGTTGGGGACAATTTCCATATTCTGAGCGGCAACGCCGAAGTCCTCTTCGATATCCCCGAGCGAGGCACTGGAGACGGTCACGATGCGGCGCAAATCGCGGGCCACCCGCCTCTGCATGCGCAAAAAGCTGTGCCAGCGGCGGATCAGCAGCCTGATCCCCCATCTCTCCTCCCGCTGCAGAGCATGGCGCAGATCCCGGGTAATGGGGTGATGGATGGTGGAGACCACGGGAACACCGCGCTCTTGCAGCTGCAGGAGCCCATAACAGAGGCTCTGGTTGTCGTGCACCAGATCGTATTCGCTGGAACGGGCCAAGAGCCAGTCCCGGGCCCGTTCCCCGAAGAGGCGCGGCTCGGGGAACCCACCGCTGACGATCCCCAGCCACTCCCGCAGGTCCCGAAGGGAGCAAAGACCCCGATCAGCCAGGGCGTCGCGGAAGCGGGGATAGCCGTAGCAGTTCATCCCCGGCAGGGGCACGAGGCCCACTCCGGAATCCAGCTCCGGATAGGGCTCCCCGCTCAGGACGTCCACCCGGTGGCCCCGGTCCCGCAGGGCCCGGCTCAAATGCCGCACGTACACGCCCTGCCCCCCGCAGTAGGGCTCACTGCGATAACTCATGAGCGCGATCCGCAGACTGCGCGAGCTTTTTCCGGAAAGCCCAGCTTCGACTCCGGTTCGGCTGACCGCGGTTTTCCCCTGCACTACACCGTCGTCTCGCTGCAGGCGCATAAATTCCCTCGTTCCCCGTTCCCCGTTCCGCGTTCCGCGTTCACGGTTATCTGTTATTGGTTATCGGTTCTTCGTTCTTCGTTTT
>JAZKRN010000020.1:0-24589 GCA_036628655.1 Desulfohalobiaceae bacterium
GAGGGCCTGGTTCTGGCCCTGGAGGCCAAGGATTCCACTACTCACGGGCACTCCCTGAACGTGGCGAGCTATGCCAGGATGACCGCCAGATACATGGGGCTGCCGGAAAGGGAGGCGGAGAAGATTTATCGCGGTGGGCTGTTGCACGACATCGGCAAGATCGCCATGCAGGACGACATATTGCGCAATTTGGGCAATCTCTGTCCTGAGGACTTCGAGACCATAAAAAGGCATCCCCAGACTGGGGCGGAGATCATCAAGCCACTGACCCTGCTCAACGAGGTGGTCCCCCTGGTCCTGTACCACCACGAAAGATACGACGGGAGCGGATATCCGGAGGGGCTGGCAGGGGAGGGAATCCCCCTGGAGGCCAGAATCGTCGCTGTGTGCGACGCCTTCGACGCCATGACCTCGGAGCGCGCCAACATGGAGGCCATGGGCGTCCAGAAGGCCCTGAACATCCTGCAGGAGCAGGGGGGAACGAAATTCGATCCCCGGGTGCTCAGGGCCCTTGTCCAGGCGGCGAGGGAAAACCCGGACGAAATTCGGCCCGTGAAAAGCGGGGAACGGGGCTCGGAACAATGCGGGGCGGAGCCAGGCTCTCGGAGATCGGCCCCGAGGCTCCCGGAATGGCTCAGGCGGTTCCTGTTTCGTTCCTGAACCCTGGTTCGCTAGACAAGGTGCAGAAAGAAGTCCAGGCGCAGCTTGCCCTGAGCCGTGCGGATCCTCTTGAAGGCCTCCTTCAGGGACTGCTGCTCGATATGGGTCAGCCTGGAGGGCAAGATGTAGTTGTCCGGAGCAGTCCCCCTGTTGACCACGTTTTTTGCCTGGTGCTTCAGGCGCTGGTACATGAGGTATTCGTAGGTGTGGATCAGGTCCTCCAGGTTCTGCCTGTCCAGCTCCCCCGCCTGATGCATCGCCTCCAGCCGCCTTCGGGTGTTCGTCTCCCCGATGCCCTCCTGAAGGGTGTAGATCCTGGCGAAGTCGACAACAAGGCGCATTGCGCTCTTGATGTCGAACCCCCCTTTTTTCTGTCCGGTCTCCTCCAGAATGAAATTTCCGAAGAAGCTCAGAGGGGGCTTGATCTGAAAGGCGTTCCTGGCCATGTGCTGCAGGAATCCGGGCCAACGTTGTATCTGATGGAAAAGGGACTGCTGCAGGTCGCGGACCAGCTCTTCCTGTCCATAGCCCAGGCGGAAGTCGAAGAAGATATTCGCGTGCAGCATTGTCTGGGGGTCGTCGCTTTCGATCCATCTGCGATGAAGCTTCTTCCAGGCGGACAAGGGCTGGCACCAGGAGGGATTCTTGGCCATGATGTCGAATTCGCAGTACTGCTGGCCGACCTCGTGCAGCCAGTCGCAGACTTTGGTCCCGAGCTCCAGAAAATACTGATGCACGGAGTCCCGAGCCGTCCGGGACACATCTTCGTAGACGATGGCGTTGTCCTGATCCGTCTTCAGGGTCTGTTCCTGGCGTCCTTCGCTCCCCATGAGCAGAAAGGCGAATCTGGCGGGAGGATGTCCGAGCTCCCGCAGGGCGAAGTCCATGAGCCTTTCCAGGATCAGCTCGTTGAAGGAGGTGATGAATCTGTTGATGTACTGAGCGCTGGCCCCGCTGTCCAGAAGGGACTTGACCAGATGGGGGAGTTGCTCGTGCCGGAAGGCCAGCTCCTGCACGCTCTGGGTTGAGCGCACTTCATGCAGCGTCTGTAGATGGGATCCCATCTGGACCCGAAGGATATCCTTCTCCGTGATCACTCCCACAAGCCGCTCGGATTGGTCCACAACCCCCAGGCGAGAGACGTCGAAGCGCAGCATCGCGGTCATGGCCCTCAGGATGTCCTCGTTGGCCGAGACCGAAATAAGGGGGGCGGACATCACCCGGCTCGCAGGTGCCTGGTATCCATCGGAGCCGCAGATTACCTTGGATCTCAAATCAGCGTCCGTGATCACTCCTGCATGATCTCCGGATTCCCGCCGGACGAGGATATGTCCCGTGTTCCTTGCGGTCATCATTCGGGCGGCTTCCAGCACGGGAGTCTCGGCGGCGCAATCCAGGTACTCGGAGGAGAACACCGCTGAGACAGGAGTCCTGGCTGGTTCGAGCTCCATCTGGTCCGAGCGGCCGACTTGTCTGGCGAAGTGCTCCAAGAACGTCTTCTCGTCGGAGAGATCGCGGAAGCGGTCGATGAAGTGGGCGGCGAACTCCCGGTAGCCGGAGCAAAGCTCGAGGAACTTCCCTGCCTCCAGGCAGCAAAGGATCGAGTCCTCCAGGGTTTGGACCATGTACAGGGAGATTCCCTGGTTGAAGAGCAGGGAGAGGCCTCCGTAGGTGTCCCCCTGGGTCAGGACTCGCTGCAGGCTTTTTTCTCCGGATTCCAGGATGTACTGTTCCAGCTTTCCCTGCAGGACAACATAGAAGTAGCTGACCTGAGTCTTGTTCTGAACGAACAGGGTCATGCCGGAAAAGTAGTGGATTGTGGACAGGAGGGACTCGATCTCCCGGAGCTCCGCTTCCGGGAGAAAGGAGAAGGGTCTTGTTGCGGCCAGCAACTCATGCGTCTTGGAGGCCATAGGAATTCGCGCCCGCTTCTGATGAAGGAAAGCACAGCCAGCCCTCCACCGCGGAGGCCGCCTGGAAACGCATTGCGCCGCAGAGAGAGTGGACAGCCGCTCTTATCCACATTACCCTGCCTGATCACGGAAGGCGCTGCAAGCGGAGCAAAGGAAAAAGTCCAGGGGTGAGGTTTTCAAAACCCTGCTCCGGCCGATGACGCAATCCGCGATCCCGAAGCATGTCCGGGGGCTAAACAGGGGCGGGGTACTATCCGATATATTTGTTTGGAACTTTATCTTTTCCCGCTTCCTTGAGGAGACCGCGCTTTTCGCTTGGGGCTCGCGGTTGCTTCCGGAAGCGTTCATTCTTTGATCCCCTCCCAGTTCGGGCTCTTGGAAGGCGCAAGCAGAGGACATGATCGGCAGATGCATCCCCGCCCTCCGGAAAGGGGCCGATTCATCGCACAGAGCGAAGCAGCGCGAAAAGAGCCTCACCGGTTTTGTGCGCAAGTTCATCTCCAGATGGCTCCTGCTCTCGATGGCGGGCCTCCTTTTCGTCCCAGGAGCCTGATGCGCCTACCAGCTCTACTTCATCCAGAGCAATCAGAAATACAAGGCTCGGGCTGTCGCTGAGCGTGTGGACAGCTATTTGGCGGCCTGCAACAAATACCTTTGCTATGCTGCCTCCTTTTTCATGAGACCTTTCGCAGGGGGTCGATCTCCTGCAGAAGTCTCTGCAAGCGAGCGCCCATTTGCGGGAAGTGACCATTCTCAACTCCCTGCGCCAGACGGATCGCTCCGTACCCCAAAAGGCGGGGCAAGCCGATTTTTCCGGATTGATCCACTCCACTTCCGTGGACAAGGACTTCTATCTCACCCCTCCCTACTATTCGAGCCCCAGGAAAGAGCTCGTGGTGAGTATGATCTGGCCCCTTTTCCAGGACCGCATGATCCTGGCGGAGCTGGACCTGGACACCCTCCGGGCCTTTGTTTCCGATGTGACCGGCAGCATGCAGAGCGGCTTCGCCATTGTGACCGACAGCAACGGAAAGATCATCGCCCACCCGGACATGACCCGAGTGGATCAACGAGTCAGGGAGCGGGATCTGCAGCCCCTTTCCTCCTCCGGGGAATAGAAGCCCGGCACAAGCCTCCATCGCACGTCCGAGGGCTTTGAGCTGCTGGGACGGGCGGAAGTGGGCTGCTGCAACTGGCGCGTTTTCGTGGGGCAGGATGTGGCTCGCCTTTTTCGGCCGGTGCTCTGGACCATGGGCCTGTCCATGTCCGTCCTCCTGCTTCTGCTCAGTGTCGGTGCCTATCTCTTTCGCTGGAGGCTCTTGCATCATGTGGTGAATCCCTTGGTGCAGTTCACCCGCAATGTGATCGCCCTGAAACAGGGCCGAAACAGCACCGAGGTGTTCATCACCGACATCACGGAGCGCAAGCAGTATCAGCAACGGTTGAATTATCTCAGTTCCCACGAGGCGCTGACCGGATTCTACAACCGGAACTTCTTCGAGGAGGAGATGCGCCGGCTGCAGAACGTGGGTTACCATCCTCTCGGGATCATCGTCTGCGATTTGAGCGGGTTGAAGCTGATCAACGACACCCTGGGGCACGAAAGCGGAGACGAGATGCTCGTCCGCACGGTGTCCCTTATCCGGGAAAATTTTCGGTCCAGCGATATCGTGGCCCGTATCGGCGGGGACGCGCGGTGCTGCTCACCGGCGTCAAGAAGCGGAAGGTCCGGGAGCTGGTCACCACAATCCGGGATGCGGTGACGGTGCACAACGAACAGGATCCCAGGATTCATATCACGCTGTACATCGGCTAGGCCCTCAGCAACGGCGAGAACGTGGACCCGCAGGCCCTTTTTCAGGAGGCATACAACAGAATGTACCGGGAGAAGATCCAGCAGGGACAGAGCGCGCACAGCTCCATCGTTGCCAAGGATCTGGGCCTGTCCCAGGAGACGCAAAACGACCTGAGGCTGCTCTCCAGATTCCATGATCTGGGCAAGATGGGGATTCCGGATCGCATTCTGTTCAAGAGCGGCCCCCCTGAACGAGAAGGAGGCCCGGGAAATCCGCAAGCACCAAAAGATAGGCCACCGCATCGCTTAATCCGTGCCTCAGCTGGATCACTTGGTGGAGTGGATCCTGAAGCACCACGAGCACTGGAACGGCCAGGGATATCCCATGGGTTTGTCCGGAGAGGAAATTCCTCTGGAGTGCCGTATACTGGCCATCGTGGATGAGTAAGACACCATGACCAGCGAACGGCCTTACAAGGGCCCCATGTCTCACGAAGATGCTCTAGCCGAGCTCAATCGCTGCGCCGGGAGTCAATTCGATCCTTATCTGGTGCATGCTTTTATCCTGATTTTGCAGGGGGATGGGGAAGAGTGAACTCCGGGGTTCGTGATCGAAGGCGGACATCGGTGGCAAAGATTCATTGCGAAGGAAACGGCGTGAATCGGCCCGTCCGAGAGTTCGGGGGGTGATTGCGACCTCTTGAGGCAGCGGCTAGAATTGAGGCCATATTTGTGTTGGACACGCATTTGGGAAGATGGCATATAGTTTGAAAACCTTCGCTTCAACAATGTAAACATAACCATTTAGCGGGCAAGAACGTTGAACCGCAGAGGCGCAAAGGACGCAAAGGAAGAAACGCTAAGGCTGGGATCAATTTTCTTTTGCCGGAAGGGGCAAAAAAAAGGCTGCCTTGACCCAAACCGCTACCCTGTTTGGGTCAAATAAGGGGCTTTGCGCTTCATCCTCGGCGTTCTTAGCGTCTTGAGTCACGACATAAGTGTGATGGGCGGTTAATTTTCTTTGAATACTAGCGCCCGAAGAAACCCCGTGAACGCTTACGTGCAAACGGGGTATTTCTCCACGCGTTTCCTGGCTTTGTTGTGCACGGGTCCGCCCGGGCATGGGGGATATATTCACTTATTACAACTTCAAGAGAGGAGGTGCGTCCATGTCCAGAAAAATTTTCGTGTTTGTTTTCATCTTCCTTTTGATGAGTGGAATTGCCTATGCCCAGGAGGGTGGCGAATCAGCGCAAGGCACGAATATGGAATCCTCTTTCGTGTTCGATAAAACGTTACTCCTTGAGCCTCCAGAAAATGGAATGGAGGCCGACAGGGCGCCGGTTCCCTTTCCTCATCTGCAGCATTCCATGGATTATGGATGCGGCGACTGCCATCATGAATGGAACAGGCAGGAAAGAAATCTGCCCCAGACATGTATCAGCTGTCACGACGAGTTCGAAACGACCCACGGCGAGGCGAGCTATTTCGGGGCCTTTCACAGCCGTCAGAAGCAATGGAGTTGCGTGGGATGCCATACCGGTCTGGGGGAGGATTCCGACGCGCCTCTCACGTGCCCCGCGTGTCATCAGGAGTAGACTGACTACGAACACGGCTTCTCCCTGCGCTTCGTCATCTCAATCGAGTGGAATGCTCGGTTGAGATGACGAAGCCATCTGCGGGATCCGATCCGTCTTCGACTGGAAGGCGGATTTTTTTGTGTCGCTTTTCTGCGCAATCCGTGTCTTTGTGAGGGATCCGGATCGAGGGCTTGCGACGATCAACGCAACGTGGTTTCCCGGGACGGACCATGCCGGGCAGGCGTCATGACCCCGAGAGCATTGCGCGGGGCGGCGGAAATTTCCGGGATAAGCGTTCCGGTCAGGTCTGGATCGGTCTTTTGAATCGTCGGAGTCTAATGGCACTCGGAACAGGTTTGAGGCCGAACACTGCTCCTGTGGAGTTTCCATTCGCCGTTTCGCTTTTTGAAGACCTGCTTGTAGGTGTACTCGTTTACTGTCTTCCAGCGATCGACAAGGGTCCTTTGGGTTCGAACATTGGCTGTATCGCCATCGATGGAGATGCTTTTGACCTCGATGCCTTTCATGTGAAATTTGTGGCTCTTCAGGATCGAAATCCTCTCGGGCCACGCTTTTTCCAGCTTTTGGGGGGAGAGGAAGGCGTCTTCGTCGTGGTATTGGGTGTTGATCCGGGCATTTTCAGTCAGGCGCGACAGATCAATGCCCTTGTGCTGGTTGTATCGCTTTTTGCTTGCTTCGAGGAATTCGTAAATCGCTTTGTGATCCGCGGACTCGTATTCCTCGACCAGGGAAACCCGCTCAGGGGCGGTGCATCCGAGAAAAATCAGGCTGAAAAGGATTGTGCACGCTGTGGCGATGAGTTTTCGCATGACCGTACCTTTTTTGAGGAGTTCGACGATAGCTTCCAAGGACGGTGAGAGATGCTCTTTGCGCGAGAGGGACACGTCTCCACAGCTCACGTCTCTGGGCGGTGCTCGCCTCAATATTCTTGTGTACTCTCAGCGCATCCCTTTGTCCAGCAGTCATTCAGACAAACCCGGGTCCGGGCGAGCGTCCTTGTGAACCGGGAATGACGCAAAAGGCTGTTGCTCGATGGAACGCGTCGCGGCTACAGCGAGTCGGCTTCCTGAGGGCGGCGTCCCGCGAGGTAGATGCTCAAAAGGACGATGGCCGCTCCCACGGAGCCGGTGGGGGTGAGTTTTTCCCCGAAAAAGAGGAAGCCTATGGCGATGCCGCAGACAGGCTCGAACAGGGCCGCCATGGATGCGCTCTGGGCAGAGATGTGTTTTTGCCCTTGGAAGAAGAGGGTGTAGGGCAGAACCAGGGAGACAGTTCCCAGAAGCCCCAGAAAGGGAAGATTTTGCCAGAAATGGCCCTCGGGCACGGTAACGCCCCAGGGGGTGAGGAACACCGCGACGATCAGGCTGCCCCACAGGGTGCAGACCGGTGAGGACAGGTTGCCGGCGAGGAATCTGCCGAAAAGGAAGACCCCGGCCAGGCATATGCCGGAAAAGAAAGCCCCGGCGATCCCCAAAAGCTCATCTCTGCTGCCGCCGATCAGGCTCGTCGGCTCGGTAATCAGGCCGATTCCCAGTATTCCAGCGGCTACGGCGAACCAGGTCAGCGGGGTGTTCTTTTCCTTGAGCACCAGAGGGCTCAAAATGGCCACGTAGATGGGTGCGGTGTAGTGCAGGACGACCGCCTTGGCCACCGAGGTCTTCATAATGCCCAGATAGTATGTGGTCGCAGTGCCGCACATGGAAAGGCCCACGCCCAGCAGCACCAGCAGCTGTTTTCGGTTCAGACGCGCAAGCCGGGCTTCATACCGGGCCTCCTTCGAACGCAGGACCCAGATAGCGAGGGGAACGGCCCCGATAACGGCCCGGAAAAAGACGATGCCCATGGAGGAATAGGCCTCTATGGCGCGAATCCAGATAGGGACCAGGGCAAAGCAGAATGCCCCCAGCATGGTCATGAAGAGGCCTTTCGCGCGGGAAGCGGATGGAGTCGGCGTATTGAGGGTGGTGGAGTGTTTCTGCATGCCGGTCCTTGAGCGCCGGATTGAGCTTTCGGGCGAGGCGTAAGCCCTGGAGGCGGATACGTCGATTCCTGGATGACGCTGTTCGTGTGAGGCTGAGCCTTAAAACCGGATTGGGGCCGGACGTGTCCTCAAGGCAAACGCCAATTCATGCGCGCATTTTTTCAGCATCAAGCTCAAGCCGATTCACTCAAGGAAGAGCTACCACGAACCGGCGATTCGCTCAAGCGGGAGGGTGTCGAAAGGGTTGCGGGCACCTCCCGGGCTCGTTCCGTGCCGAAAAAGCATTCAAGCGCGGGAGAGCTTTTGCATCCATCGCCAGGATACGGTTCGACGCGGGGAGCTCATCCCGTGAGGTAAGGGCTGTCCTCGGGCCAGGCGTCAAGCACCTGTCTGAGCAGGGCAAGCTCGCCGATATGATAGGCCGTGTGGTCGGAAATGACGAGGATTTCCCGGAAAATCGTGTACTCCGGGGCGTGGGGGATGGGCGCCAGGAGGTCGGTTTCGGGGTCGGCGACCAGCTCCCGAAGGGCGTTCCTGTCCCCGCGGAATCCCTCGATGCTCTGACGCCAGGCCGTGACGTCCGCAATTCGGTCCCATCGCGGGCGATAGCCCTCGGGATAGGGAGGCGAGACATGGTGCGGATTGCGGATGAACTCCAGGATGTCCCATTGCGCCAGGCGCATGTGCTCCAGGATGTGCCACGCGCTGTACGGCGTGTGGGGAGCCTTGGCATTGATGCTGCCTTCTGGCAGATCCGCTGTGACCTCTTCGAGGCTCATGTGGGCGTCCCCGCCGTCGAGCAGGTCCAAAAGCTTTTTTCGTACGATGGAAGGTGGGGTCATGGGATTTTCTCCGGGACGGGTTCAAGTACAATGATGCCGCCATAGCAGCGGCCCCACAGGCCCATGCCAGCCCAACCGACCGGAAACAGGATCCCGGTTCAGGACTACGGGGTCCGGATGTTCTGGACCGGGAGGCTGCCGTCGTGGGCAAAATAATTCCAGCTCGAATCGCACAGGGCCCAATCGAAGCCGCACTGCCATGCAAGAAAGCCCGCAGCCGAAGTGTGGCCCGTATTGCAGAAGGAGATCACGGTCATTGCATCCCGATCGATGGCCTTTTTTGCGAACAAGCCTCCCAGTTTCGAGGCCACGAGCTCCCAGTCCAGATCCGCCATAGCCTCGTCCGTCCAGGCCTTCATGAAGGGCCAGTTTCTGGCCGTTGCCAGGGTCCCCCCGCGCACGGAAAACGTCTTTTTCCCCTCGAAGAAGGCCCTGGGACGGGCATCCCACAGGGCGGTCGAGGATGAGCGCATGGCACGCAGCACATCGTCCCTGGTGGCATACCAGCTCCAGTCCGGCCGGGCCTCGAAGTTGCCGTCCCCCTCGTATTCGGACAGGAGGCGCCGCTGCGAGGTTATGGCCGAATCCGGCAGATTGCGGAGATAATTGACTGGAAGAAGCCGCACATCCTCGTGGCCGAGCCATTTCAGGGCCCAGAAGACGTGCATGGCGTCATCCACGCGGTGCTGGGCCACGACCACTATGGTGGAGTCCTCGTTGACCCCGGCACTTTGGAAGATCGCCTCCAAGGGGGCCTCATCGAAGGTCTCGCGCTCCATGCCGAAGGTTACCCCTTTCATCAGGCCGCTGGGATCGCGCAGCTTGCGATAGGGCAGGCATACGGCCCCCTGCACCGTCTTTTCCACGTAGGTGTTATCTTTCATGTCGCTGGCGTCGAGGACGACCACGTCCTCGTCCTCCGCGTGCTCCACGATCCAGCTCCCGTTCACCAGGGCTTCGGGATGGGCGGGAACCTGCTGGCTCACCGCGGTGATGAGGGGAAAGAGGAGAAAGAGGCAGATCAACAGGCCGAGTTGCCGGCTCCTTGTCATACATGGCCTCCTTTGGTCCTTGATTGGTTGTCTTTTGGGAAGCCTGCGCGAGGCGGCACTCCTGCTCGGAACGGAGAGCATACAGGATGCTCGCGGGCCGAAGCGATGCCTCGTGTCGGAGCGATATAAGGGATATGGCAGAGTACCTTATCATTGAGAGTATTATGAAGGAGCTCATGCGGTCAACTGAGCTGATCCAGTGAGCGGATCCCGGAAATGCGGGTCCTCCACTCGGGCTGTTCCACCCCTAGCCCCGCAGTATGAGAAAGCCGATGTACGCGCAATAAAGGCAGAGAAAGCAGACACCTTCCAGACGGTCGATACTGTATCGTTTTTCCGTGAAGGTGAAGAGAAAGAACAGGAGGGTGGCGAGAACAAGGACGGCCATGTCCAGGTTGAGCATCTGGTTGTATCCCAGATGCGTGACTGCCGCGGAAACACCAAGGATCCACAGGATATTGAAGACATTGGAGCCGACAATGTTCCCCAGGGCCATGTCCGTATCTCCCCGCACAGCGGCGGTCACGGAGGTGGCCATTTCCGGCAGCGAGGTCCCGATCGCTACAACGGTCAATCCGACGGTGAGGCGCGAAACCCCAGGCCCAGGGCAAGGGCGCCTGCTCCGGATACCGCGGACCATGCCCCAGCGAGCAGCAGGAGAAATCCGGCAAGCAACAGAAGATATTCCTGCATGGGCTGAATACCTTGTTTTTCGTGGGAGTAATCCAAGCCCGAAAGCCTTTCCTCAAAGGGTGATACGAAGCCCTGACTATTCTGGGCTCCTTCCGTATGACAGGGTTGGAGGGTAAAGAAACTCAGGATGCGAAGGTTGTTGGGTTATGATGACAAGCAGCTTGGCATGTTTCCAGTTTTTTTCACAGAGTCTCCTGGGCCAAGGTCTGAGTATTTCCTCTCGCAATCGAAAAAAGGTTCGACCTAAAAATGCTCTTTTTTTCGAAGGTTTGACCTTCGTCAATGCGCATGTTCCTGACTATGCTGCTCAAAAAAACGCGAACGATGCCGATTCAGCTGCAAGAGGGGCGATCGGCGACCTTGCTGCATGAACATCGTTCTTGACAATGGAAGCCATTTTTGCCAACTATAGGATAAACCTTCAACCTTGAAAATGAGTGACAGCATGGGCACATCTCCCAGTTCAGAATCTTCGTATAGATTCCGCAAGGCGCCACAAGCCAGGAGATTTCAGGATGTGGTGCGGCGGATTCAAGATGACATTCTGGATGGTCACATTGCCAACGGTGATATGCTCCCCTCGGAACGGGAGCTGAAGGAACGCTTCAACATCAGCAGGGGGACATTGCGCGAGGCCCTGCGCGTCTTGGAGGATCGCGGGTTGCTCGAGATCAGAAAGGGCAACAAGGGCGGCATCTTCGTCCGCAATATAACCACGGAGCACGCCAGTGAGAGTCTGGCCATTCTGATCCGTTCCCAGGAGGTCTCCCTCGAGCATCTCGCGGAGTTCCGCCAGTCCGTGGAAGGCGATATCGCCGCCCTCGCGGCCCAGAAAGCCACCTCGGAGGAGATCTCCCGGCTCCAATCCATAGCCGAGTCAGCAGCGGCCTACCTCCACATCGACCCCACGGAATACCGGAACTTCTACGCCCTTGATCAATCCTTTCACATCGAGTTGGCCCGTATTACCGAGAACCCGGTCTATCTGATGATCGCCAAGTCCGTTCATGCCAACATCATGAAATACTATGAGGACCATCTCGAAATGGGCCCGGGGGACATGCGGGAAAACATTGAATTTTTCTTCGATCTTGTCGATATCTTACGTCTGAGACAGGTCAAGGAGGCCAGGATCCTGGCCGAAAGCCACGTCATGCACTTTGGCAGGAAGATGCTTTCCAGACAGGGTCGGTCCGACAGCTCCCTGCTGGTCGCGTCCTACAAAGGCAAATCCTATACGCCAGAAGAAAAGGAGTCCCGGTATGATGAATCAGATACCGAAAGTCCCCACAGCCGTCAATGAGCCCGTCTGCCACTATGAGCCGGGCACGCCGCAAAGGAAGGAGCTCAAGGCAAAGCTCAAGGAGCTGAAGAGCCGTGAGCTGGAGATTCCGCTGATCATCGGGGGTCAGGAGGTCTACACCGGCAACACGGCCGAGTCGGTCATGCCGCACAATCACGGCCATGTCCTGGCCAGATACCACTTGGCCGGGGAGCGGGAAGTGAACATGGCCATCGAGGCCGCCCTCGAGGCCAAGGAGCAGTGGGCCAGGACGCCCTGGGAAACCCGCGTGGCTGTCATGAAAAAGACGGCCTATCTGGTGAGCACGCGGTACAGGACCACCATCAACGCCGCGGCCATGCTCGGCCTGAGCAAGACACCTCATCAGGCGGAAATCGAGTCCGTCTGCGAGCTGACCGATTTCCTGAACTTCAATTCCGATTACCTGCAACAGCTCTACAGTCAACAACCCCCCTATTCGCCGGACGGGACATGGAACCGCCTCGAACACCGTCCCCTGGAGGGCTTCGTCTTCGCGGCCACTCCCTTCAACTTCCTGGCCATTGCCGGCAACCTTCCCTCCTGTCCAGCCTTGATGGGCAATGTGGTTCTGTGGAAACCGGCCTCATCCGCCGTGTACCCGGCGTACCATCTGATGCGTATCCTCATGGAAGCCGGATTGCCCGGAGGGGTTATCAATTTCATTCCGGGTCCGGGTTCCGTGGTCGGTCCGACGGCCATGCAGAGCGAGCATCTGGCCGGGATCCATTTCACCGGATCCACCTCGGTGTTCCAAAACATGTGGAAGACCGTGGGGGATAATATCGCGACCTACCGATCCTATCCCCGTATCGTGGGGGAAACGGGGGGCAAGGATTTCATAGTGGCCCACGAGTCCGCGGATGTCGAGGCCGTGGTCGCGGCCATCATCCGGGGCGCCTTCGAGTACCAGGGGCAGAAGTGCTCTGCCGTTTCCAGGGTCTATATCCCGCAGTCCCTGTATCCCCAGCTCAAGAAAAGGCTCCTGGAGGAGGTCAGAGCGGTCAAGGTCGGCGACGTGGAGGATTTTACGAATTTCATGAACGCCGTGATCGACAAGTCCTCCTTTGACAAGATCAAGGGCTACATCGACGAGGCCAAGGCGAGCAACGAGGCGACCATCCTCAGCGGCGGAGAGGCGGACGACTCCACGGGCTACTTCATCCAGCCGACCATCATCGAGACAGACAATCCCCACTTCAAGACCATGGTGGAGGAGATCTTCGGTCCGGTGGTCACCTTGTACCCTGCCACTGAAAGCTTCGAGGACGTCTTGCACCTTTGCGACCAAACGAGCCAGTACGGATTGACCGGTGCGATCTTCGCCAGGGATCGAGACGCCATCGATCGCGCCACTGAAGTGCTCACCCACGCCGCGGGCAACTTCTACATCAACGACAAGCCAACAGGGTCGATCGTGGGTCAGCAGCCCTTCGGCGGCGCCAGGGCCTCGGGGACCAACGACAAGGCCGGATCCATGTTCAATCTGGTCCGTTGGGTCTCCCAACGGGCGATCAAGGAGAACTTCGATCCGCCGAGGGACTTCAGCTATCCCTTTATGGAGGAAACATAGGCCAGTGGGCTGAACTTTCCGATTAGCTCCCCGAAAAACGTTGAGCCGTGGGAATAGAGGGGCGGCTTTCCCGGGATGCGCCCCGGGCAGAGCCTCCTCAATCATGGAGAGGTGTAACAAGATTCCGGGAGTTGAGCCCGAGTGATTTCGCTTCTTGTCTCGCGGACCGTTTGCGGTTTCTTATAACCCTTTGACATCGTTGAAACAGACTGCTTTATTAAGCGGGGATCAAGGCCGGGAGGTCGCACATGGCTTTTTTCGATCAACTCGTCTCCAGGACCATTATGTATGTCCCGGGCCCCATCGTGGGTTTTTTCGCCAAACGGTACATTGCCGGGCAATATCTCGAGGACGCCTTCAAGGAGACCAGGAAGCTGAACGCGCAGGGCATCATGGGCACCATAGACGTCCTGGGCGAATTCATAACCACCAAGGACGAGGCCCTGCGCTTCAAGGAACAGGCTGTGGAAATCCTCGAGGCCATCGAGCAGAACGGGCTCGACGCCAATATCTCCATCAAGCCGACCCAGATGGGTATGAAGCTGGATAGCGAGTTCGGGTACGCCAATATCCGCGAGATCCTGGAACGGGCCAGGGAGCTCGGAAATTCAATACGCATCGATATGGAGGACATTCACTGCACCGACGAGACCCTGAGCTACTACACCCGCTTGCGTCAGGAATATTCCAACCAGGTGGGCACCGTGCTGCAGTCCTACCTGCGGCGGACCCTCCAGGACGTTCGGGACATGGCCGATGGACCACTGAATATCCGGCTCTGCAAGGGCATCTACAACGAGCCCCGGACGCACGCATACAAGCATCCGGACGTGGTCAACAAGAACTTTGTCTGTTCCCTGAAGGAGCTCTTTGACGCCGGTGCCTACGTCGCGATCGCTACCCATGATTCCAGACTCGTGTACGACGCCTGTCGGCTGATTGAAGACCACGGGCTCGAGCCCAAGGACTACGAATTCCAGACCCTTCTCGGAGTGGACAAGGAACTGCGGAACATTCTCGTCTCCCAGGGACATCGTCTGCGGGTATACATTCCTTTCGGCGTGTCCTGGCTTCCCTACGCCAAGAGGCGGCTCAAGGAAAACCCGGACATCGCTCGTCAGGCCCTCAAGCAAATGGTGCGTCTCAAAGGAAACGCATAAGCCCAACCCTTACTTCAGGAGGTACTGATCATGGAAAACGCATCCATCCAAGCCGCGACCTGGTTCTGGCTGCTCATTCCCATGCCCCTCGTCGTCGTCCTCTCCTTTGTCAACCTGTTTCTGAATAGGGGGAAATAGGGCCTATGGATACGCCGACACTTACCGCATTCATTCTCTATCTCGTCATCTTGATGTCCATCGGTACGTTCTTCTATCTGCGTACCCGCAACTTATCGGACTACATTCTGGGCGGACGGGGCCTGAATCCCTGGGTTACGGCCCTTTCCGCAGGCGCCTCCGACATGAGCGGCTGGCTGCTGCTCGGTCTTCCCGGAGCCATGTATGCAGGAGGCATGAACAATATCTGGATCGCCATCGGACTGTCCCTGGGCGCCTTCCTCAACTGGCAGTTCGTGGCCAAGCGGCTGCGCAACTACACCGAAAAGGCGAATGACGCCATCACCCTGCCGGACTATCTGGAAAACCGATTCAACGACAGCACCCGGGTCCTTCGGGTCATTTCCGCCGTGGTCATTCTGGTCTTCTTCACCATCTACGTTTCCTCCGGGCTGGTCGCCGGGGCCAAGCTCTTCGAGAGCACCTTCGGCCTGGGCTATCAGGCCGCTCTGTGGACCGGATCCCTGGTCATCATCATCTACACCTTTCTGGGCGGTTTCATGGCGGTGAGCTGGACCGACTTCCTGCAGGGCACCCTGATGTTCGTAGCCCTGCTGGTTATTCCCTCCATAGCTATTCAGGCCGTTGGCGGATGGAACGATGTCGTCTCCCAGGCCGGCTCCATCGATCCCGAATACCTGAACGCCTTTTCCGGGATGACCTTCCTGAGCATCGTCTCCCTCATGGCCTGGGGGCTGGGCTATTTCGGCCAGCCCCACATCCTGGCCCGCTTCATGGCCATCAAGAACCCTTCGGACATGCCCAAGGCTCAGACCGTGGGTATGACCTGGATGGTGCTCGGGCTCTTCGGGGCCATATTCACCGGATTCGCCGGCATCGCCTATTACTCCGGCTCTCCCCTGGAGGATCCCGAAAAAGTGTTCATCGTCCTGGTCCAGACCCTGACCAACCCCTGGATCGGCGGCTTCCTTCTGGCAGCCATCCTGTCCGCCATCATGAGCACGGTGGACTCCCAGCTCATTGTCTCCTCCAGCGCCATCGCCGAGGACTTCTACAAACAGATCCTGCGCAAGGAGGCCAAGCGCCAGGAGCTGGTCTGGATCGGCCGCGTCTCGGTGATCATCCTGGCCCTGGTGGCCACGTCCATGGCCTCCAATCCGGAGAGCATGGTCCTGGACCTCGTGGCCTACGCCTGGGGAGGTTTCGGGGCGGCTTTCGGACCGGTGATCATCATCTCCCTGTTCTGGAAGCGCATGACCAGGAATGCGACCCTGATCGGAATGGTCGTGGGAGCGGTAACGGTCATCGTCTGGAAGAACCTTACCGGCGGGATGTTCGATCTCTACGAGATCCTGCCCGGATTCATCCTCTGCTCCATCGCCATCATCGTGGTCAGTCTCCTGGACAAGGAACCCGAACCCGCCGTCCAGGAGCAGTTCGAGTCCCTCCAGTAGGCGCTCGCTCCCCGGACCGAATGGATGGATGGCACGGCGTACGCGAAAAGCCCTGCGGGAGTCTCCCGCAGGGCTTTTTCATCCGGCAGCTTCGGCTCTGGCTCCTCGAGCTCCAAGCATTCTCCTTATCTTTTACCCGTATCGCTTCCAATTCAGGGAAAAAGTCAGTGCCGGGAAAAAAATCAGACAGATCCCCAGGCGATTGGATTCAAAAAAACCCCTTGCTGATCGCGCTGAGACAGCGAAGCGGTGAATAATTCCGTTGCAGGGTTGAAACAGAAAAAGGGAGCAAGCCATGAAGGACATCATGCAACGAGTTCGGAGCAGGGACCCGAATCAGCACGAATTCCACCAGGCGGTGGAGGAGATGCTCGAATCGATCAAGCCGGTTCTGGACCGCAGCCCCGAATACCGAAGCGGTAATGTGGTGGAGCGCCTCGTGGAACCGGAACGGGTGGTGCAGTTCAGGGTGCCCTGGATGGACGACAGTGGCGAGGTCCAGGTGAATCGAGGATTCCGGGTGGAAATGAACAACGCCCTGGGCCCCTACAAAGGGGGGCTTCGCTTCCATCCCTCGGTCAATTTGAGCATCCTCAAATTCCTCGCCTTCGAGCAGGTTTTCAAGAACGCGCTGACCACCCTGCCCCTGGGCGGTGGCAAGGGAGGCTCCGACTTCGATCCCAAGGGAAAATCGGACCACGAGATCATGCGCTTTTGCCAGAGCTTCATGCTGGAGCTCTTCCGGCACATCGGGCACAACACGGATGTCCCGGCGGGTGATATCGGTGTGGGCCCTCGGGAGATCGGCTACCTCTTCGGCATGTACAAAAAGCTGCGCAACGAGTTCACCGGGGTTTTGACCGGCAAGGGGCTCTCCTGGGGCGGGAGCCTGATCCGCCCCGAGGCCACGGGCTACGGCACGGTCTACTTCGCCGAGGAAATGCTCAATAGCCGGGAGACAAGCCTGGAAAATCTGTCCTGCCTCGTTTCCGGATCCGGCAACGTCGCCCAGTACACCACGGAAAAGCTCCTGCAGCTCGGGGCCAAGGTCCACACCCTTTCCGACTCCTCGGGCCACATCTACGATGAACAGGGCATCGACGAGCAGAAGCTCGAATTCCTCAAAAGGCTCAAGAACGTCACCCGCGGCCGGATCAAGGAATACGCGGACCACTATCCCTCCGCGGTCTTCATCCCCTACGATCCCGAGGCCGGTCAGAACCCTGTCTGGAACCATCCGGCGGACTGTGCCTTCCCCAGCGCGACGGAAAACGAGATCAACGCGGCGGATGCCCACACCCTTGTCGCCAACGGAGTGCGCCTTGTGGCGGAGGGAGCCAACATGCCCACCGACATGGAGGGCATCCAGGTCCTTTTGGATGCGGGCGCCCTCTTCGGCCCGAGCAAGGCGGCCAACGCAGGCGGGGTGACAGTCTCCGGGCTGGAGATGACCCAGAACAACATGCGCCTCGGCTGGACCAGGAAGGAGGTGGACGAGCGCCTGCGCCTCATTATGAAGAACATCCACAAAACCTGCCTGGAAACCGCGGAGGAATACGGCACCCCGGGCAACTATCTCAACGGGGCCAATATTGCCGGCTTCGTCAAGGTTGTCGACGCCATGCTGGATCAGGGGCTGGTCTAGGTCTGGGCTCCCGGGGCCCGACGACGCGCGCGGAGAATGACGGCCGAGCTACTTCGCGGGGGAGGAAGCTCGGCCCAGGAGAACGACTCCCTTCGAAGTGCTTCCGTCCACCTTGACCGTCAGGGAGGAGTCCAACCGAACCCGGGCCAGTTGGTCGGTCTCTCCGGAGAGGGGAAACTCCAGCAGCCTTTCCCAGTCCAGATAGCTCTCCCCCTCCCCGGTCACGGTCAGGAAGCTGATCCCCATCCCGATAATGTTGTGCAGGAAATGAGATCCCAGAGACGGATCGGCGCGGAGCTGCTCGTAGGATGATTCCACCATGGCCCCGACCGAGGATATGTCCGCCCAACCCACTGGTATGCCCAGCCATCGGTCCTCGGACCCCCAGCGTCCCGGCCCGATCAACAGATAGCTTCTTCCTTGCCTGGACAGCTCGGCGTTGAAGCGCCCTATCTCGGCGGCCGCGGCCCGTGTCTGCGAGGGGGAGAAGTCCCGCGGCTTGACATAGACGATGTCCGTGATGTCTTGACTGAGGCCGTTTCCCAGGGCCCTGTTCGAATAGCACAGGGCCGTCCGGATTTCCTGGTCTCCGATGTGCACCGGCGCCATTTCCGACCTTGCGCTCATGGGCCGCATCTGAAGAAATGCAAAGACCGGCCCCCCTTCGACTCCCTCCTCCAGATCCGCGGCGAACTCCATCTCCACAGGCGCACCCAGCCCTTCCCCGCCCATTTTCAGCCCCTCCTTCAGGATCTGCGACAGGGGATAGTGCCCGTGCTTGAGCACCGAGGCAAAGGTGAGCACCGGATGACCGCGGCTGTCGAAACGGTCCCGGATCCTGTCTTCCTGTGGCATGTAGGTGCTGGCCAGCCTGCGGACCGGGGCCTCGTCCTTGGCCTCCAGGATCTCGCGTCTGGTGAGGTTCCCGGCATCGCCTGTCTCCAGCCGCGAGCATTCCGAATCCATATTCAGGGCGTAGAAAAATCGCTGGGCCTGTTGCAGGATATCCCTCACGCCGGAGCTCTGCGGCTGGATTTGGGGGTGTTTGGGGCAGAAACGCAGTACTTGGCCGCCCTCCATGACGGTCTTGCCCATTCCCAGGGCGATGGCGGCGATCCCGTCTTCCGGATTGGTTCCGGCAAAAGGGTAGTGGTTGGAGGACTGGGCCACCCCGGAAATGTCCGGGTAGAAGTAATTCCCGTGCCGTCGCCCCACGACCCGCTGGATGAGCACGGCCATCTGTTCCTCTTCGCTGCGGTGCCCCACCCGTTGGGAAAACACCTTGGGCGCCCGGAAGTAGGTGGAGGCGAATACGAGCTTCACCGCCGTCAGGAGCTGCTCCAGCCTGGTCTCGAAATCGGGGCAGCTGTTGGGAAGCATATAGGTCCGGTACAGACCGGCGTACGCCGTGAATCTGGCATCCTCGAGCAGGCTTGAGGACCTGACCGCGAGCGGGCAGGTGGTCTCCTGCAAATAGGCCCGCAAACGGAGGGTGATCCATTCCGGCATTTCCGTTTGCAAAAAGCGGTCCCCGATTTCCTCGTCAGGCAGATCCGATGTTGCCAGCTCCTTGAGTCCTCCGGCCTGAATGAAGGACTCGAACCCTTCCGTGGTCAGGACCAGGGTCTGGGGGATGACGATCCGCATCCGGCTTTCCTCCTCCTGCAGCCCGTAGCGGCTTTGCAGGATCGAGGCCAGGAAGGCCAGTCCCCTGGCCTTGCCCCCGAGGGACCCCGTGCCGATCTTCATGAATTCCGTTTCCGGATCGAAATCGTCCGGATCGAAGTCGACTACCACCCCCTTCTGCCGAAGCTTCCGCCTGGTTCGGATGCTGGAGACGAGATACCGCCTGTGGCTCTCCACATCCTGGAAATCCTCGTCCCGCAGGGGACGAAACATGTTGGCCAGCGCGATCTCCGTCCTGGCGAAGAGCCAGCGGGAGAAATCATTGTGGTTGCAGTGGTGGACAAAGGATTCCCTGGGGATAAAGGTTAGCTCATGCTCCAGGGACCGCAGGTCCGAGGCGGAGGAGATCTCTGTCCCGTCCGGGGAGCGGAACACGAAGGCGCCGAATCCCAGCCGCTCCTTGAAGAAGGCCCTTACTCTCTCGTGCAGGTCCGAGGCGTTCTTGTCCACGAAGTCCGCGGGGAGCCGCTCGGCCAGCCTCGCCTTGGCGGACTCCGAGCTCATAAGGATCATGGGGATATCGAAATGCTCTTCCTTGATGCGGGACAAGAGCTCCACTCCCGCCTCCTCCTCCATCAGACAATCCTTGGGAAAGCGCAGATCCGAAATGACTCCCATGAGATAGGCTTCGTAGCGGCGATACAGCTCCAGCGCCTCCTCATAGTCCTCCGCAACCAGGATCTTGGGTCTCGCCCGCATGGTCAGCAGTCTGTGCTCCTCGTTCAATCCGTGCTCCATGACCGCCTGGGTTTGGCTGACCAATTCCTTGTACAGGATGGGCAGGACAGAGGAGAGATAGTACGGGGAGTCCTCGATGAAAAGGATCACCCTGATTCCGGCCTTTGCCGTGTCCGGTTCCGCGTTGAGCCGATCCTCGGCGCATTTGATGCTGGCGAGCAGGAGATCGGTGTTTCCCGTCCAGTTGAACATCCTGTCGATGCCCTTGGGCCGATCGCTCGGATCGATGAGGCACTCCCGTGAGGGCATCCGATTGTGATAAAAGAGAATCACCGGCAAATCCGGATCCTTGCGTTTGATCCTCTCGCCGAGCTCGAAAGCGTCCATGTCCGCCACATGGGGCATGGTGATGACCATGTCGAAATGCTGCTCCTCCAGGAGCTCCAGGGCCTCTCCGGCCCGGGAGGCCCAGGTCAGCCGCGGGGGCCGGCTTAGATTCAACCCCTGGTACTCGTTGATGATACGTTCGGACAACCGGGTATCCTCCTGCATGATCCAGGCGTCGTAGGGAGTGGATACGAGCAGGATCTCCTGGACCTTGCGGCTCATGAGCTCGTGGAAGAGCTTGAACCGGCTCCCCGAATCCTGGAGAAGCTCCGGTGACTGAGTGGGCATGGTTCCCCCGACACAGCGGCAGTATCCGCCGGTTTTCAATGGGTTTGCACCTCCGCGGTTTCGGCTAGCTCCGCCCCCATTTGCAGGGTCCTCTCGTTGATGTCCAGGAAACGTGAGGGAATGCGCTTTTTCAGGATCTGGTGCAGCGACTCCAGGCGCACCAGTGCGTTAATCCCCTGCAGGGCCCCCAGGACGCAGATGCCGACCCCCTTGGACCAGGATCGTTCGATGCGATGTCCCTGCACTTTGGGGTTTGCTATTGAAAAGCTCTGCTGTGATGTTTCGGGTAGCGCCGCGAGGAAAGGGAATATGGGAAGCGGTTGCCAGGGACGCGCCGAAAAACCGCTTCCAAGTATCACCAGGGAGAGGGGGGGTAAATATCAAGAGGGCAGCATCGCCCGGTGCTTTTGTTCTCGAACAATTTGCCCGCCGCGGGAAAAGGCAAGACTCTCTGTCATCTCCTGCCGCTGTGCTGTTGAAAAAAGTCCTTGTTGGACGGGGCGTTCAAAAATTCCAAGTGACGGCGTGACCCGGCACTCACTTTTTCCCCCGAAGTTCAATATATTACGAGCAAACATATAAAAAAAAGTGAGTGCCGGGCAAGGTCGTAATGGAGTTGTTAGGCTCCATGAGAGTTTGAATCCCGGTAACTGTTCACCATCTTCCGAAACCGACATGTTCGCGGGGCCTTTTTGAATCTTGAACCTTCGACTCTGGATTTTCTAACGCTCGCCACGTGGGGGCATCCCTGCCCCCACGTGGCGAGCGAGAAAATCGAACAGAGTCTACGCTGGATAGATTCAAAAAACCCCGCGAACATTTACGCTGAATCCAGGGAGGTGCTGAATAGTTACGAATCCCGCACCTATTTGTGAAGCCAAGTCAATCAGACGCTCGTTTGGCAACTCAAAGAGGTGCGGGACAGCGCAGCACTTGAAGGATTGGGGGCGCCCTGTCATCCTCCGAGCTCCCGGCTCCGCCTGCACGCGGCAAGCACGGCCTCCACGAGGGCGCTCCGGGCCCCCTGCCTGTCCAGCTCCAGCATGCCGGCCGAGGAGGTCCCGCTCGGGGAAGTGACCATCTCCCGGAGCTCGGTGGCGCTCATCCCGCTTTGTCCGGCCATCTGCACGGATCCCTCCAGCAGGGCCTGGATCATGTCCTTGCTCTGCTCCCGAGGGAAGCCGATCGCCACCCCGGCCTCAATGAGGCTGTCCATGAAGTAGTAGACATAGGCGGGACCGGTCCCCATCAGGGCGGTAAAAGCGTCGAAATATTCCTCGCGCATCACCTGGACCTGACCCAGATTGCGGAAGATCCCCTGCAGAAAATCCTTCTGTTCGCCGGAAAGCTTCCTGTCGTCGTAGCACAGGGCGAATACCCCGGCCCCGACCATGGCTGGCGTGTTGGGCATGACCCTGACCACGGGGCAGGTGTGCCCGCTCCACTGGGCCAGCGTCTCGCGCTGGATACCGGCGGCGATGGAAATGAGGCACTGATTCTTTTGCAGATCCGGGGCTATCTTCTGCACCACATCCTGCATTTGCTGCGGTTTGACCGCCAGCACGATATAGTCGCTGCTCTGGGCCACTTCCTCTAGGGAATGACTGACCTCCAGACCGGTTTCCTCGGCTACTTTCTGGAGTTGTTTGGGGCTGCTGTCGTAGCCGACCATCTCGAAGGTTTCGTCCTGGCACCAGCCCTTGGCCAGCGCCTTCCCCATGTTGCCCGTTCCAATGAGCCCAACCTTGGTCATGGTATGCTTCCTCGATTCAGTTGAGTGTGCGGTCCCTATCGATTACGGAGTCTTCACAATCCTCATCCCCAGACGAACCGGGCACAACCAAGCATGAAAATGGTGTGCGGCTCGCCCTGTTGAATGCAGCATCGCTGCCCTGCCGAAGGCAGGATTCAACGGGGGGAGTCGGGGATTGCCCTAATGGCAGTAGCCTTTTGGGGCACAGGCCCGGAAAGCGGAAAGATCGACAAATTGCTCACACCGCTTTGCCAGTGTTGCGCATTATGAGGATTGCGTCCATAGATGGATTGGCAGCTGGCATCGAGGCCACCGAAGAGCTTTTCTCGACGAGCTGTCCATCGCTCTCTGCGGAATGCGTCTTGATAATGTCCGCTTGGCACTTCTTCTGGACACCCGCCTCTTTGGGAAATAAACTAACTGCTTTCCCCAGCTTGAAATTTTTGGCAAGATTAGTCGACAGGCTCCTTTTTGTCAATTGACCCCACACCAAAAGTGCTTTCGGGAGCCTCTCTGAGAGCGTAGGCTTTTTGCGCAATACAGTAAGTCGGAAGGTTTTTAACGCCCTGGTAAGCGAAGATATCTGTGTTCCCTGAGCTCCTACTGACTCTTATAGCCGCGTTCGCCGGATTGACCCAGGGAATGACCGGGGTTGGAGTCATTACCGTGGCCTTGCCTCTCATGGCCCTGCTCGTGGAGATGAAGACGGTCATCCCCATGGTCGGCCTTCTGGCCGTGACCATCAATATTGCTCTCGGTTGGCAGCTGTGGGGAGCGATACGCTGGCGGCTGTGCCTGCCGCTCATTGCGGCGGCCGTACCCGGGATTCCCGTCGGCGTCTCCATCCTCAAGACGGTTCCGTCTTCCGTATTGCAGATCGTGCTGGGGGGAGTGCTGGTTGCCTACGGGGTGTATGCCGTCCTCAGGGTCCCCATACAGAGAGAGCTGTCCGCGCTCTGGGCCGGGGTGGCCGGCTTCGTGGCCGGTGGCCTGGGCGGATCCATCGGCGCGAGCGGCCCCCCGATTATTGTCTATACCTCCATCCAGCCCTGGCCCAAGGATGCGATCAAGGCGACCATGGTCGCCTTCTTCCTGCTGACCACTGTGGGCATTTCCAGCATGCACGCGGCCACGGGGCTGATCACCCGCGAGGTTCTCGGCTTGTACGCCTGGAGTCTGCCCGGCCTGGCCCTGGGAGGCATGCTCGGTGCCGCCCTGTATAAGCATATACGCACCGAGGGATACAGGCGGCTCATGATGTGGATGATCCTCGTTCTGGGGTGTCTATTGTCCTGGAAGGGGCTTGTCCCTTGAGCCAAATATCCCTCCCCCTGTCCCTGTTCGATCAACACCGGGCAGAAGTGCGGGCCCGATAGGAAAAACGCGTTCCGCCCCGACCTCACGCGGACGCTAGCGGTGATGTCTCGCCCCCCTTGGTTGCCTGTTCGCCGGACATAACATACACTGCAGGAATGATGGATTTATTCCCGGAATGACTGGCGATGATGTCTCTTTTCCTGAAGGTCAAGGCGCATTGTGAAACCCAGCTCGAGATAGTTCCCTTAATAAATCGTAACTATCCACCAGCTTCCGAAACCGACATGTTCGCGGGGCCTTTTTGAATCTTGAACCTCCGACTCTGGATTTTCTAACGCTCGCCACGTGGGGGCATCCCTGCCCCCACCCGACTCTCGTTCGCTGCTCTTGTTCCAAGGCTCGGCAAAACACCTTCAGTAATGAGCTTGAGTCCATGATGAGCATTTTCACGGTCGGGTTTCCCCCACGTGGCGAGCGAAGAAAATCGAACAGAGTCTACGCTGGATAGATTCAAAAAACCCCGCGAACATTTACGCTGAATCCAGGGAGGTGCTGAATAGTTACAATAAATTAGTAAGTTAAAAGCATTTTCATACAAACCTTCATTCCCGGGCCGACCCGGGCACAACCAAGCATGAAAATGGTGCGCGGG
>JAZKRN010000021.1:0-24336 GCA_036628655.1 Desulfohalobiaceae bacterium
TTGCACCCGTCCGGCACTGGACGCCGGAATGAAACACTGGCCTCAGCGCACGCCCAGACTGGCCACGCAACATTTTCATGCTTGGTTCTGCCTGCGTCTGCGCAGGCATGGGGGGTATTGGGGGGATCTCAAAGGGGGAGTTTGTTCCGGCAATCCTGAATCGGCTCTGGCATGATGATCAACTTGATGGAGAGGATCAGGGTATTGAGACAGGATTGCCGTCAGGAAAAGGATCAGCCCTGAGTTGGGTTCTCCTCGGGGCTCCACTGACCCGGTCCGGGGTCGACCTTGCGCATGGAGTAGCCGTCTGCAGAAACATCTGGGGTGATCTTCCTGAGCATCTCCAGGGGGTTGATGTACACGAGGGACCAGTCGCATTCCACCAGGATCTTTCCCTGCCCCCTGTCCTGAACCCTGGATAGGGCCTGGCGGACATCCACTGTTTTTTCCTTGCCCTTCTTGGTCCGCTTGCGCAAGGGGAGCTCGGGAGCCTGGAGCGCCTCCTGCCAGGCTCTGGTGAGCTCCTCCGCCCCGACTCCGTTCGGGTGGTAGGAAATTTCGAAACTCTCGGCAAAAGACGGTTTGGGCTTTTCCCGCAAGGGAATGCTCTCGGCTTCGGTGATGCGAAGCCCCCGTGGCAGAGAGGCGTTGATATCCCCGATCCACTGCTCGAGGGGGATGTTAGCGCGCAGAACGATCTGGCACCATTCGCAGACGCTCTCCACACCCACAGGAAGGGCCCGGGCGAAGGAGAGCCTGGGTGTGGGATGATAGCCCTGGCTGAAGCTCAGAGGAACATCCGCCTTCCGCATGGCTCGCTCCAGAACGGTCTGCAGCTCAAGCTGGCTCAAATACTTGGCGGGTCCTGTTTTTTCGAACCACAGACGGAACTGGGCACCCTTTTGGGAGCTTTCCGTATCCGGCTCCAGGAGCGAGATATCCGCTGACTCGGGTTCCTCGTCGCTTGGTCTGGGATTCAGCTCGGGCAGAATGGCCTTTTCCTGGGCCTGATCGGACAGACGGCTGCCGTGCGGGCTGCTGGTGCAGACGCCGCAGTTATGGCACTGATGTACGCGGCAGTCCTCTGTGGTTCTCTCCTGGCGTGCTCTTTCCAGCTCCTGCTTCAGGAACAGCTTGCCAAGGCCCGTCTCGATATGGTCCCAGGGCAGAGAAGCGTCCGAGTCCCGTGCCTGGAGATAGCTGTCCGGGTCCAGCCCGGTCCTGTGAAAGACCCCGGTCCAGGTATCCGGGGAAAAGCAGTCGGACCAGCTGGTCAGTATATCACTGGCACGGTACGCCTCTTCCACAGCCGGAGCCAGAGAGCGGTCCCCTCGGGAGAAGACCCCTTCCAGCCAGCTCATGCGCGGATCCTGCCAACGCAGGGCCAGCCGTTTGGAGGGCTTGAACTTGCGGGAGAGATAGTCGATCTTGGCCAGCGATTCCTCCACGCTGTCCTGGCGCTGCCATTGAAAGGGCGTGTGGGGCTTGGGGACGAACGGGGCCACTGCCGCTGTGATGTGCGGCTTGATCCCCTGTGGTGCGGTCTGCTCGATGCTGCGACAGAGACTGAATATGGCGTCCAGGTCCTCTGTCCTTTCCTCCGGCAGCCCGATCATGAAGTAGAGCTTGACATTGCGCCAGCCATGCCGGAAGTGTTTTTCCGTGTGCTCCAGGATGTCCTCTTCGGAGATCCCTTTGTTGATCACATTGCGCAGCCGCTGGCTGCCTGCCTCCGGAGCCAGGGTAATGCCTGTTCTGCGAAGGGAGGCCATCACCTGCATGAGCTTTTGGCTCACGGAACCTGCCCGGAGGGAGGGGAGGGAGATGCTTACCTGCCTTTCCCGGCACAGGGAGAAGCTCTCCAGAAAGACCCGTTCCAGCTGGGAGAAGTCTCCACTGGAGAGGGAAAGAAAAGAGACGTCCTCATACCCCGTTGCCTCCAGGCCTTCGCAGAGCAGGGACTTGATTTGCTCCGCAGAGCGTTCCCGAACGGGCCGTCCGGTCATTCCCGCCTGACAGAATCGGCATCCGCGGGTGCAGCCTCTGGCAATCTCCACGTTCAATCTGTCGTGCACCGCTTTGCCCAGGGGAACGATCTGCTCCGCGGGAAACTTGTTCGGATCCAGGTCCGTTTCCACGCGCTTTTCCACGGATTCGGCCGAGGTAAGGGGCTTTGGCGCTGCGTGTCCGGAATCCTGAAAAAGGGAGGGCACATAGACCCCCACGATATCGGCGAGAGCGGAGAGAAGCTCCTGTCTGCTCCAGCTCTCTTCCCTGGCCCGAATAGAGGTGTCGGAAACTTCCAGAATCGCCTCTTCTCCATCGCCGATGAGAGCGGCGTCCACGAAGGGGGCCACGGGCTCGGGATTGTACATGGCGTCACCACCCGCCAGAATCAGGGGATGCCCGATTCCGCGCTCATTGGAGCGGAGGGGGATTCCGGCCAGATCCAGGACGTAGAGCAGGCTGGTGTAACTGAGCTCATGAGTCAGGCTGAATCCCAGCAGATCCATCCGGTCAAGCGGCGTGTCCGATTCCAGGGTGCAGAGCGGGGCGCTGTTGCGGGAAAGAACCCGGACAACCTCGGCATCGGGAACGAAAGCCCGTTCCGCCCATATTTCCGGCCGTTTGTTGAGCTGATGATAGAGGATCCGCTGGCCGGTGTAGGACATGCCGACCTCATAAAGGTCCGGGAAAGCGAGACCGACGCGAAGGGAAACGTATTGTGGATCTTTGTGAATAGAATTGATTTCTATTCCCAGATAATGGCTGGGATGGATGAAGTAGGGCAATAGCTCCCGCATAAAAGTCACTAAGGCAGGGCAATGGCGCGGCGGCTCGAGGAGCCGCCGCGCATGTGGCTGTCCGGTTGGAAGTTTACTTGAGCAGATCCCCGATATCCGTGATACCGCCGCCTTTGCCCTTGTCTCCGGCCATGTTCTGGAGGTTGTCCAGATCGCTGGCCGAGGAAATGGAGATGTTGCTGCTGGCTTCCCAATACTTATTGGTCAGATCCTCGGGCACGGTCTGGTACCAGAAGAGCACGTGTTCTGCCGAGATTTCGCCGTGCAGCTCGGAATCAAAGGGATACCCGAAGGGCAGCAGGGCCATCTGGACCCCTCCCTGTTGCGTGGGAACGGTTTGCAGGGTAGCGGGATCCTTGATCTTGTTTTCCTGAGCATCCCATTTGCCCAGGACCATATCACCGCTTACGAGTTTTGCGAGCTTAACCTCTTGAGCCATAACCACTACTCCTTTGACACGAGATTTGACAAATAAAAGTAGGTATTGGATTCGCGGGTGTCAAGAGATCTCAGCAATCAGTTTTGCAGAGTGTTGTGCTTGTTCCCCATCTGTGCGACAAGAGATGTGTCAACAAGGGATCTTAGGGAACGCAGTGAGTCATGAACATTCTTGACGGCATATTCATCATCATTCTTTTGCTGTCCTTTTTTCGGGGAATCATCAAGGGGCTGATCAAGGAGGTCGCCTTCGTCGCCGCCCTAGTCCTCGCATTTTTGGGCGCTTCGAGCGGCTATCCACCCCTGAATATCCACATGAAGCAGATTATCCCCGATCCGGAGATCGCGGCGACTGTTTCCTATGTGCTCGTTTTTTTCGCCGTCTTTCTCATTGTCCTTTTCGTGGGCGTTTCTTTCCGGTATATGCTTCAGGGCCTCATGCTCGGCTGGCTGGACCGGCTCGGTGGTGGGGCATTGGGCGTTTTCAAAGGGGCCCTCGTTTGCAGCCTGATCATTTTGCTGCTTATGACCGTTTTCAGCCAGGACGCGAAAATTCTGAACACATCGAGAGTCGCCCCCCATATGATGCGCATAACCGGAAGAATGTCTTCCTACATCCCGGAGCACTACAAGGAGAAGTTCCAGGAGATTGCCGAAGACCTGCAGGATACCTGGGAAGACGGGGATATGTCCCGGTGGCTCGATTCCGATGAAGAATAAAGGAGAATACTGATTGTCGCGCCTCGATCCAGAATCGATCCAAAACGTTCTGCAACGCCTGCTCGCACCTGATGGCTGTCCCTGGGACAGGGAACAAACACCGCACTCCCTTTGCGAATATCTCGTGGAAGAGGTCTACGAATTGGTCGAGGCCGTCCGCAGCGGACGAGAGGGAGAGATCCGCGAGGAGCTGGGGGATGTGTCCTTTCTGCTCTTTTTCATGGCGGAGCTTTTATCCAGGCAGTACGGGATCGACCTCCAGCAGGCCTGGGAGATGAGCGCGGCCAAGATGAAGCGACGCCATCCCCATGTTTTCGGGGACCAGAGCTTTGAGACGCGCGACGAGCTTATGCAGACCTGGGAGCGGATCAAGGCCCAGGAGAAGCAAAACGACTCATCAGCCAAGAGGCAAGCGGACAAGATGGCTTCGCTGCCCGAGTCCCTCCCTCCTTTGCCCAAGGCCTATCGGATCCACGCCAAGGCCGAAAAGAGCGGTTTCACCTGGGATTCGGATCGGGAGCAGGCCCTGGCCCTCGAGAAGGAGTGGAAGGAGTGGGAGGAGGTCCGCGGATCAAGGGATCAGACCGGAAAGGAGGAGGAATTCGGGGACCTGCTCTTCAGTCTGGTGGAACAGGGACGCCGCGAGGGAGTCAAGGCCAATGCCGCCCTCCACCGGGCCAATCTGAAATTTTTGCGGCGCTTCGAGCGAGCCGTCGAGCTCGCTGAGGACAGGGGACTGGACTGGGACGGATTGGACATAGGGGAAAAGGACCGCCTCTGGGAGGAAGCCAAGACCGAGGAACGGCAGGGTCATGCTTTTAGAAAGGCCTTCGATTGCTCCGGGTCCGCGGGTCAGAACAAAGACACCTGAGACCATCTGCCGGAACCGAGAATGAGCCATGCCCGGCGCAACGGACTTCTTCACGCAAATCAGCGGGATCTCCCTGCGCTGTCGCAGTATTGGCTCCGAGGCTCAAGAGCCTGCCGGGAATACGCCGTGTCTGGTCTTCCTGCACGAGGCCCTTGGCTGTGTGGGGATGTGGAAGACCTTCCCGGAAAGGCTGTGTCAGCGCACCGGCCTTCCGGGGGTGCTCTACGACAGGCAGGGGCACGGGGACTCGGATCCGCTGAACGGCCCCAGGGACAGGGAATACCTGAACCGCGAGGCCCGCGAGGTCCTGCCGGCCCTTCTTCGATCTCTGAATGTGGAGCGCCCCGTATTCGTGGGCCACAGCGACGGGGGAACAATCGCGCTGCTCTTTGCCGCTGCCTTTCCGGACTGGCCCTGTTGCGCTGTTGTCGAGGCGGCCCACGTCTTCGTGGAGGAGATCACCAGGCAGGGCATCCGCGAGGCGGTCTCCACGTACCACTCCACGGATCTGGAGAGCAGGCTGGCCAAATACCACGGAGACAAGAGCGGCGATCTGTTTCGCGCCTGGTCCGGAATATGGCTTTCGGACATGTTTTCCACCTGGAACATGCATTACGACCTGGCCTTTATTCAGTGCCCATTGCTCGTGATCCAGGGCGAGGATGATCAATACGGCACGCCGGAACAGGTGCACCGTATAGTCCACCACACCGCAGGCCCCGCCACTCCGCTGCTCGTTTCCGGTTGCGGGCATATTCCCCACCTTGAGGCCCAAGAGCGGGTCCTTGAGGCTGTCGGGGATTTCATTTGCGCCCACTGCTCAAAAAGCTCCGGTTCGCAAGAGGGAAGCGGATAGCCCTATTTCTTCCTGGAGATATGGTTTCCTTCCAGCATCCTCTGGCGTAGCATCTCTCCAAGCATCATTCCTCCGGCCTGGGCCACATTCAGGGAGTTGAATCCACCGGGCATGGGAATTGAGAGCCCGTAATCGCAGGCTGTTGCAACACCGGGACGAACACCCTTCTCCTCGTTGCCCAGCACAAGGACTGCGGGCAGGCGGATGGTTTCGGAATAGAGATTGTGGCAGCCCTCATCGGTTCCGGCATAATAGGTGGATATATTCTCCTTTCGACAGTCCCGGATGAATCGGGCCATATTGACCACGCGGCCCACAGGCAGTCTTTCCAGAGCTCCGGCGGAGGATTTGATCGCCCTGGAGCCCAGGCTGGCGGAACGGTCCTTGGTGAGGACGATGCCTGCCAGCCCCACGGCGCAGCCTGTTCTGGCGAGGCTCCCCACATTGCCCTGATCCTGGACGTGGTCCAGTGCAATCAACAGCGGGAGCTCGGCCTGTTGCAAGAGGCTCATCATCTCCGTACCGTCCCGGAAACCTGGGGGAAAGACCTTGGCCGCCACGCCCTGATGCTTGAGCTCCGTCAGCGCATCGAGCTTGGCGCGTGGCACTGTCTGACACTTGATTCCCATTTTGCGGCAAGCCCGCACAACACCCTCCAGGGCCTTGCCTTTTTCCTCCTGGAGGTACACGGCTTCAATAGTCTCCGGCGCGTTCTGCACCGCTTCCTGAACTGCTCGCTTGCCGGCAACCACACTGGATTCCATGGTCTGGACCCTTTCCATTTTCTCGGGATTTCAGTAAAAAAATATTTTTATTAAATCGCATCTGTTTCCGAACGATAAGAATATACACCTACGTGTGACGTGTCGCTTGGAACTGTTCGCTCTGTTTCGTTGGGATAGGGGGCCTTGTCCAGCGGCTTATCCATTTTTCCTGTGCATTGTGGACCCCTTGAGGGAGCTATGCCATGGATGCCTTGAGCAAAGCCCGACAAATTTGGGGGTTGCAAGGTGCTCTCTTTGTCCGAGCGCTTGCATGATCTATTGCAAACAATTATTCTATCTATCCGTTTTCATTCGGGGCACTCACTGACCACTCGAACCAGGAACCTGGATAAGGCTAATAATGGGATGCGAACAGGAATGGGATTGCTTACAACCCTCATTCCCGGTCGACCCGGGCACAACCAAGCATGAAAATAGTGCGCGTCTTCCCGCGCCCAACACTTTCACAAAATAATTCAACAACTTGGACACATTTTCATACCCAAAACCCGGTAACAGGGGAGACAACTTGAAAATCGCCTTGAATGTATACAGCTCGGCCATGAGTCAGCTTCCGGACCAGAAACGAGCTTCTGTGCGTTTTTTATTCACGCTCATCTTAGCGGCTGTCACGGTCTCCTGCGCCCAGATGGATATTTCCTCCCCAAAGGGAGAAAACTCGGCGAACCGAACAGGAGAAAAGTCGGCAAACCGAACAGCTAAGAGCGAACAGAACGCTTCCTCTAAACTCCCTCTCTTGATCAAGCCCTTTTCTACACGAATGAATTTTGGTGTGGCCCATTTGGAAAAGGATATCAGCCAGGAGTTCACCCAGCCCCTGGAAGAGGAGGTCTGGCCCGCTGAAGAGCTCTTGCTCTCCATGCCCGAGCAAGAGCCCTCCGGAGAAGTGAAGCCCGAGCCATCCACGGACATGGATGAGATCGATTTCCGCATAGAGATCCAAAACACCTCCGTAATGCGTCATTACGTTGATTACTACACGCGCAAGCATCGCAAAACCTTTGTCCGATGGCTTGAGCGCGCAGAGCGGTATTTGCCCTATGTCCGGGAAGTCTTCCGGGAAAACGATCTGCCCCGGGATCTCATCTTTTTGCCTTTTGCCGAGAGCGGATACAATCCCTGGGCCTATTCCAGAGTTGGGGCGGCGGGGATGTGGCAGTTCATGCCCGCTTCCGGCCGCCAATACGGCCTCAAGGTCAACTGGTGGGTGGACCAGCGCCGCGATCCCTATCGCTCCACCCGCGCCGCTGCCCGCTATCTGAAAAAGCTCCATCGCCAGTTCGGCAGTTGGTACCTGGCCCTGGCCGCTTACAATGCCGGAGAGGGGACCGTCGGAACCGCTCTGCGCCGCAGCGGCAGCGACGGGTATTTCGAGTTGTGCCGTGAAACTCGCTATCTCAAGCGGGAGACCAGATACTATGTTCCCAAGTTCATGGCCATATTGAAGATCGTCAAGAACCTGGAAGCCTATAACCTCTCCGAGCTGAGCCTTGATAGAGAACCGGATCTCGCCCGGGTCGAGATGCCCTCGGGCACCGATCTCGATCGCCTGTGCAACGCCATCGACATGGAGTGGGACGCCTTCCGCAAGCTCAATCCTTCCCTGAGGAGACAGGTTACCCCTCCCAACGACTCGACAAAGATCCATCTTCCCAACGCCCAAAAGAAGCTGGCCCAAAAATTCCTGGAAAATTCTGATTCCAGACCCTACTCCGGATACGCCCGCTACCGGATTCAGCAGGGAGATTCCTGGTGGAGGCTGGCCAAGCGCTTCAATACTCCCATACGCGTTTTGAAGAACCTCAACGGCCGTTCCTCCAATCTGCTCAGGCCTGGAGAGTCGGTGCTCGTTCCCACAGGTGCGCGTCAGGATGTGAAATCCAGGCGCGCGGAGCTTGATTCCGGGTCCTATGAGGTTCGAAAAGGGGATACCCTGTGGGAGATCGCCCGACGCTTCGGAGTGAATCTGTCCGATTTGCGCCGAGCCAACGATCTGAAGGGCAACGGACGTCTTCTCCGTCCGGGACAGCGCCTGAGCATCCCTCAGTCCGCGGAATCCCAAAAACGCACCCTTGCGCGAGAGCGCGCCAACTACACAGTGGAAAAAGGGGATAGCCTCTGGAAGATCGCCCGGACCTTCGGAGTGAGCATCCAGACGCTGCGTGAGGCCAACGGCCTCCAGGAGGACGAGACCCTTCAGGCGGGGGCAAGGCTCTTTATTCCCGGAGAATCCGAGGAATCGGAAAGAGTGGCTGTTTCCGGAGACGCCGTCGTCTACACTGTGCGCAGGGGAGACAATCTGTGGTCCATTGCCCGGAAATTCGGCGTCAGCACCAGTCAGATCCTTTCCTGGAACGACATGAGCGGGGACAAAATACATCCCGGGGATGAGCTTCGGATCAGGCACCAGAGCGACTAGTAGTGACTTGTCTGGCCTAAATCGTCGGTTTTATCTCTGTCCCGCAAAGCCGCGCATATGTTCCGTCTTAGCGACAGCTTGAGCATGACAAGTCACTAGCTCGTTTCCGGATGGAAACGAGCTGTCAATTCTCTTTCCCAAAAAGAAACAAAAAAGTGGTGATATAATTATTTGATTTGACCGCTTCTTCTTTTGGCAAAAGAAGAAGGAGCTAGTGGGCCCTCCCTGTTCTCCGTTCCCCGTTTTGGGTTCCCGGTTAGAGGGTTTAGGGATTGAGCGCTAGAAACTCTGACCACTTCGCAAGTTCAGAGTTTTTGGTTATCAGTTTCGAATTCAGCCTGCAGCGTTGCAGTTTTGGGGGTATCCGCTTTCCAGCACCTCTCCTTGAAACGTATGACCCTCCAATCAGGTTCCATCATCCAGTTGACGCCCTGCGTCCGGTTCCGTTTTGAATCAGTCACATACACAGTCACAGTCACGATTCTGACGTTTCATATGAAACATGCCCCGCTCATTCACTGCCCTTCCAGCTGCTTGCGCACCAGCTCTGCCAAAGATGCCTCTTCCAGATCCAGGCCGGTCCAGATCCGGAACTGTTCCCTCGCCTGATTCACGAACATGGAAAGACCGCTGATCGTGCGGCATCCGGCTTTTTCGGAAGCGCGCAGCAACCTGGTTTGCACCGGGTTGTACACGAGATCGTACACAAGGGGAAAGCGTTCCGGAGTGGGAGTGAGCGGCAGGGTCTCCTCGGCCTTTCCTTTCATGCCCAAGGGCGTCGCATTCACCAGGAGATCCGCGGACCGGGAATCCATTTGGTCCCAGGATATTGCCGCGATGTCCTGGGACTTTGCCAGGTCCCTTGCCTTGCCTTCATTCCTTGCGGCCACCTCTATATCAGTGACTCCCATTTGCCGCAGCCCCTGGATGCAGGCCAAAGTTGCCCCTCCTGCTCCCAGAATAAGCGCGGAACGGATATTCTCCTCACGTTCGAACAGGGGAGCGAGGAAACCGGCTACGTCCGTGTTCTCCGCCCACAGCTCCCCGTCTTGCCAAAAGAGGGTATTCACCGAACCCACGTTCAGCGCGGTGTCGCTCAGGCGATCCACATAGGGCACACTATTTAGCTTGTGGGGAATGGTAATGCTCGCACCGGCAATGGGGAGCGTTCTGAGGGCGACCACGAAGTGGGGCAGATGGTCGGGATCGACCTCCCAGGCCATATAGGTACAGGGAAGATCGTGGTGGGCAAATCCCCAGTTGTGGATCAGGGGGCTCAGGGATTGGCTCAGGGGATGGCCCACTACGCCGAAGAGGCGTCTTTCTCGTGCGCTACCGGACATGATCCTGTCTCCGTTCAGGCCAGTTCGCGCACCTGCTCGGCTCCGGCGTCCATGGCTCGGTGGTTGGCCTGGATGATCCCGGGATCCGACTTTCCGAGCACATCGGCAAGTCCCTGCTTCACCCGGTCCAGGTTCAAGATACCCGTGGCCTCGACCCAGGCGCCCAGGACCACCATGTTCGCCATTTTGGGATTGCCCAGATCATTGGCCAGATCGTTTGCCGGCACGGGGAAGATTCCGCTCTTGTCCTCCTGGAGAAGGGATCGGGGGACGATGGATGTATTCACGATCTGGACACCGTCCTCCTTGAGTCTGGGCTGGAACTTCTCCAGGGAGGGCTGGTTCATGATGATCAGGCTCTCGGGGTAGGTGACCAGGGGGGAGCCGATCTCCTCCTCGGAGATCACCACGGTGCAGTTGGCGGTACCTCCGCGCATTTCCACACCGTACACCGGCATGTAGGTCACCTGGAGCCCGTCCTGCATGGCCGCGTAGGCGAGCATGTTGCCCACGAGGAGAACCCCCTGGCCTCCGAATCCCGCAATGATCACGTCCGTGTACAGTGCCATGTATGCCCTCGCTTGCGCGTGTTTCCCTGGCTTGGTCCCTGATCCCTGGTTCGTGCACGTGCTGTGGGGTAAACTTGAGTCCGGATGCTCGTGTTTTGTCATGTCTCAATTGGCGTTGAGACGGAACACGTACTCTCTGTACAGGAACAGAAATGAAACCGACGATTCACGCTGGAGAAGTTAGGAGTCCACCTCGTCCTTGAACACGCCCAGGGGAAAGCGCTGGACCAGGGTCGTGCCCACGTGCTCGTTGGCCTGAAGGGGGTTCATCTTCCAATTCGTGGGGCAGGCGGAGAGGAACTCGATGAAGCTGAACCCCTGTTGTCGGCTCTGGGCTTCGTAGGCTTTTTGCAGGGCCTTCTTCCCCTGCTTGATGTTCTTGACGGTGTTCACCGCGACCCTGGCTGAGTAGACCGTGCCTTCCAGCGAGGCGATGAGCTCGCTCATGTTCAGCGGCGCCCCGTCCGTGTTCATGCTCCTGCCTCCCGGGCTCGTGGTGGTGGTCTGGCCCACAAGCGTGGTCGGGGCCATCTGGCCCCCGGTCATCCCGAACACTGTGTTGTTCACGAAGATGATGGTCACGTTCTCGCCCCTGTTGGCACAGTGCATGATCTCCGAGAACCCGATGGCCGCGAGGTCGCCGTCACCCTGGTATCCGAAGACAAAACAGTCCGGCCTGGCCCGCTTGACCCCTGTGGCCACTGCAGGTGCCCTGCCGTGCGGGGCTTCCACAGCGTCGACATCGATGTAATTGTAGATGAACACGGAGCACCCCACGGCGCTTACGCAGATCGTGGACTCGCCGACCTGGTTCTTCTCCAGGCATTCACCCATCAGGCGGTGAATGATCCCGTGATGGCATCCCGGACAGAAATGCAGGCTCGCCTCGTTCATGGTTTGGGGCAGAGAAAACGCCACGCGTTCGTCGGCTTGTGGCTGAGTGGACATGGTCTGCTCCCTGTATGCTGGTTTGGCTCAATTGATGGTTTGATCCCACAGGTCCAGAATGGGCTGGATGAAGTCCTCGGGATTGGGCAGCTTGCCGGCACGGACGCCGTAAAACGCGGAGTCCGCCACATTGCGCGTGGCCAGCCGCACATCGTCCACCATCTGGCCGTTGTTGTTTTCGATGGTTATCAGTCTGTTGCTCCCGGCCAGCTCCCGCAGTCTTTCATCGGGGAAGGGGAAGAGGGTAATGGGCCGGAACAGGCCCACGCGATATCCCTTGGCCCTGAGCACGCGAACGGTGCTCTTGGCGATCCGGCCCACCGAGCCGTAGGCCACCACCAGCACCTCGCTATCCTCGGTGGCGAATTCCTCCCAATCCAGATCCCTTTTCATGCGCTCGTATTTATCCTGCAGACGCTGGTTGTGATCTGCCAGGGCCCCTTCGCCCAGATACAGGGACTTGATAAGCCGGCTGGGACGGCCCTTCGCTCCGCCCAAGGCCCATTCCTCGGCCTCCTGGTCCGTGTTTGCCCCGGGCACCCATTCCCGCAGGGGCTCCTTCATCTGTCCCAGAATGGCATCACCCAGGATGACCACGGGATTGCGGTGCGAAAAGGCGAGATCAAAGGCCCGTATGGTCAGGTCATAGGCTTCCTGACAGGTGGACGGGGCCAGGACCAGGGTCCGGTAGTCCCCGTGGCCGCCTCCGCGCGTGGCCTGGTGGTAATCCCCCTGTGAGGGGTCGATGCTTCCCAGTCCCGGTCCTCCGCGAACCATATTCACGATGACCGCAGGGAGCTCGCTCCCGGCCATGTAGGAGATCCCTTCCTGCTTGAGCGAGATCCCCGGGCTGGAGGAGGAGGTCATGGCCCGCTTGCCGCAGGCGGCAGCTCCCAGGAGCATGTTCACCGCGGCGATTTCGCTTTCCGCCTGGATAAATTCGCCGCCCTGCTCCACGAGGTGCCTGGACAGATACTCCGGTATGTCACTCTGTGGTGTGATGGGATAGGCGAAGTAGCATTCACACCCCGCCGCCAGAGCGCCCTTGGCAATGGCCTCGTTGCCCTTGATCAGCGATACGTTTTCCGGTTGCGAGCTCATGTGGTGGGCTCCTTGGCGCCTTTTCTGCTTCTGAAGACGGTGATTGCGTAGTCGGGACAAATTTCCGCGCAAAAAGTACACCCCGTACAGCCATCCTCCTGGATGGACTCAACCACCTTGAATCCGCTGGCATTGAGCCGTTGGGACTGCTGCAGCAGCTCTTCCGGACACACGGTGGTGCACAGAAGGCACCCCTTGCACCGATCCTCGTGCAGAACAATTCGGGACATAGTGTCACCTCGAAACATGTGCTGTGCCGTCTTGGGCAGGCACAATACAGATTGTCTTTTTCCTGGCGGTGTTCCCGCAGGAAACACGCAATACCGTTATCGCCTCGGCTCGTCGGAGCGGGCCCGTGAAGGTGGCGGCCCGAGACGCAGGTCCGGACTGAGAAACAGGTCCGGACTGAGCGAAGGGGAGCGGGCTCAAAGGATGAGCATGGCGTCACCGTAGGAGTAAAATCTATAGCCTTCTTGTATAGCATTTTTGTACGCCCGGAGCAATTGTTCTCTTCGCGTGAAGGCGCTCACGAGGAGTATCAGGGAAGAGTCCGGAAGATGAAAGTTGGTGATCATGTGGTTGACACACCGGAAGCGGTATCCGGGATAGATGTAGAGATCGCTCCATCCATGCCATGGAGAGACGGTCCCGTCGGAATGGGTCGCCGTCTCCAGGGCTCGGGTGCTGGTCGTTCCCAGTGCGACCACCGGCCTTCCCTCGCTCCGGGCCCTGTTGACCCGTTCCGCGGTCTCCTCGGGGACCTCCATGTATTCGGCGTGTATGCGGTGCTCTCGGATGTCCCGTTCCCGCAGCGGGCTGAAAGTGCCGTAGCCCACGTGGAGGCTGATCTCCGTCCAAAGGATGTTTTTGCGCCTCAGGCTCTCGAAGGTCTCGCTGGAAAAGTGCAGCCCGGCAGTGGGAGAGGCCGCCGAGCCCTTCTTTGCTTCTTGGGCGAATACCGTCTGGTATCGTTCGCGATCCACGGGCTCTCCGGATCGGTTGATGTAGGGAGGCAGGGGGATGTCCCCCACACGCTCCAGGATCTGGGCCAGATCTCCGCTCCAGAGGAGCTCCCCCTCCACGTGGCCATATTCCTCCCTGTCCCGCACCCGAAACTCGAGATCCCCGTCGAATCGGAGACGTTCGTCGTGGCGCACGCGTTTGCTAGGTCGCAGCACGCCGGTTGCATAAGCCCCTTTCCAGCCCTGTTCAAGCTGTTCCGTCTGCAAGAGGGGAAGGGGGGTGGTCAGCAAGAGCTCCACCCTGCCCCCGGTCCGGGGCTTGTGCCCGTAAAGCCTGGCCGGGAAGACCTTGCTGTTGTTGGCCACCAGACAGGCTCCTTCCGGAAGGAAGTCCGCGATATGGCGAAACCGGGTATGCGTGAGCACACCTGTTTCGCGCCGCAGGACCAGAAGCCGCGAGTCCTCTCGCACCTGGGCGGGATACTGGGCGATCTGGGACTGGGGCACTTCCAGGTGGTAGCTTTGTATGTCAAAGTCTGGGGAATAATCCGCCATTGTTCCTTCCGTTGAGTGTTTTCCGTCTGTCCCCTTACCCTGCCTGTTCCGATACGGGAGTAATATTCCTCGTATGCCGCAGTGACCGGAAAAAGCTCCCTTTCTCATCCCTTTTTGTCTTTGTAAACTGTCCGGTCATTGTTTACAAACGGCCCCGCCTGGATATATACTTAGGCCTCTCTTTTCCGTCCGGAAAGGGGAGTGTGGTTGCTTTTTTTTTCGATCACTACGAGGGCCATTCAAACCGACACGGATCGACGCGTGTTTCATTTCAGTCATTTTGCCGGGACCAGAATCCATTTGGGGCTTACCGGAAGCGTGGCCGCGTACCGGATGCTGGACCTGTGCCGGGACCTACTGGGCGCGGATATCTGGGTAAGCGCGGCCCTCACCGATGCAGGGAGCAGGTTTGTGACCTCCGAATCCCTGCGGGCGCTGGGGGTGAACCCTGTCTTTGGCAGCCTGTTCCGGGAGCCGCATCAACCCTATCCCCATCTGGAGCCGGGTCAGCAGGCGGACGGTCTCCTCATAGCCCCTGCAACGGCGAACTTTTTGGCCAAAATGGCCTGCGGGCTGGCTGATGACCTGCTCTCTACTCAAGTGCTCGCCTTTTCCGGCCCGACTGTCGTCGCCCCGGCAATGAATCCTACCATGTGGAATGCGCCCGCAACCACGGCCAATGTGGACCTCTTGCGCGATCGCGGCGTCAAGGTTATGGAGCCGGAAGCAGGCGATGTCGCCTGCGGGGATGTGGGCCGGGGCAAGCTCCCTCCTGTTTCGGACATCGCCTACAATATGCTCCGGGCTGTCGGGCCCTGTGACATGCAGGGCCAGAAGGTCTTGGTCAATATGGGACCCACTCGGGAGCCCCTGGACCCTGTCCGCTACTGGTCCAATCCCTCCTCGGGCAAGATGGGTGCTGCCGTAGCCACTGCCGCATGGCTCCGGGGAGCCGAGGTTCACTGCGTTTCCGGGCCCTGCGACCCGCAGCTGCCGTCGGGAGTATCTCTCACCCGCGTCCACACCGCGAAACAGATGTACGATGCCTGCGACGAGAAATGGCCCGAAATGGATCTTGCCTGCCTTTGCGCGGCTGTCTGTGATCTTCGCCCGTCCCGTCCCCAAAAGGAGAAGCTTAAGAAAACGGATCTGCCATCCGAGGAAACGTCCATCAGTTTCACCGCGAATCCGGATATCCTTCAGGCCCTGGGAAGCAGGAAATCCTCCCTCCAGAAACTCGTCGGCTTCGCCGCGGAAACTGAGCAGAACCTCGAAGCCGAGGCCCGCGCCAAGCTTCAGCGCAAGAATCTGGACGGGATTGTGGCCAACAGGGTGGACCATAACCACACCGGATTCGCGACAGACTATAACTCCGTTCTCCTTCTCGACGCATCCGGACGGGCTGTTTCCAGCGGAAGCCGGACCAAAGCGGATATCGCCTGGTATATATGGGACTGGATCCTGCACAGCTAAAGCTCAATCCGCAACTGCTTGCCTTCTATAGAAGCGGACTGCGTTATCTGTACCAGCCCCGTGGCTCTCGTGAACAATCCCAGCAGGGGCGGACGCAGGCCACCTCGAGCCCCCGTGATGCCTGGCTCCAATGGTTACAGGCCCTCAACCCGCCATGCAAGGCCGTTCTTACCTATTATCAGCTCTGTCTCGACCGTGGTGACGGTTCGGGCGAGGAAAACCGCCAGCGCCGGGATCTTTTTGCGAATATGCTTTCCGGCCTTGCCTGGCCCGAGACAGCGTATGCCTTCTGGCCCCACAGCCTTTTTCAGGATGAGGATATCGTTGCGGATTCCGGACTCTTCTGGCAAGGAATACAGGTCCTGAAACCGGAATACGTCCTTGTCTTCGGGGAACGGGCTGCGGATACCCTTTTTCCCGATCGAGAAGCCGGAACCGAAGAGCTCAATCTCGAAGGCATCAGGTATTTGATCCTCACAGATCCGGATGAAATGCTCCCGGACAATCGCAGGGCGAAAAATCGTGTCTGGCAGAAGCTCAAAACCCTTCCCCTCATCGCCTAGCGCAGAGGAAGCAAACATACACCCAAGGACATTCCAGCTATGCGCCTGCTGATCACCGGAGCCGCGGGGTTCATCGGATTCCATCTCTGTCGCTGGTTCCTCGGTCTCGGCCACGAGGTTGTCGGCCTGGACAATCTCAACCCCTATTACTCCCCTTCCCTGAAAAAGGATCGCCTCGCGCTCCTCGAACAGTGGGGCAACTTTGTGTTTTCCCGCGTCGATCTGGAGGATCAGGAGGCCATGGAGCAGGTCTTCCGGGAAAACACCTTTTCCCACGTCCTGCATATGGCGGCACAGGCCGGTGTACGCTATAGCCTGAGCCATCCCCGGACCTATGTGAACAGCAATCTTGTCGGATTCGAGAACATCCTGGAGTGCTGTCGGCACCACACCAGCCTGGAGCATCTGGTTTTCGCTTCCTCGTCTTCGGTTTACGGGCTGAATACGAAAATGCCCTTCAGCGAGCACCACAATGCGGACCATCCGGTGAGTCTGTATGCGGCCACCAAAAAGGCCAACGAGCTCATGGCCCACAGCTACAGCTATTTGTATTCCATTCCGTGTACCGGGCTGCGCTTTTTCACGGTGTACGGGCCCTGGGGAAGGCCGGACATGGCTTATTTTCGGTTTACTGAGGCCATTTTGAATGGTAATCCCATTTCAGTCTACAATTACGGCCGCATGCGCCGCGATTTTACCTACATTGACGATGTTGTGGAGGGTGTCTACAACGTGGCCTTCACGACCCCCCAATTCGATCCCGAATGGAGTGGAGAAAGCCTTGATCCGGCAACGAGCTGGGCCCCATACAGGATCTACAATATCGGTAACAACCAAAGCGTAGAGCTCGAGCACTTCATCGAGGTTTTGGAGCAAAGTCTGGGCAAGCGTGCCACCAAGGAATATTATGCCCTTCAGCCCGGAGATGTTCCCAACACCTACGCGGATGTTGACGATTTGGTCCGCGATGCTGGATACAATCCCAGGACCACCATTGAGGAAGGGATCCCCATGTTTGTGGAGTGGTATAAAGCCTACTATGAAACTGGAGGCCCCTGAATGCAATTCAGCGAGTTAAAGCAGGAAGTGGAGCGATTGTTCGGAAAGATTCAGGAACAGTCCAGCGAGGGCGACATGCCGGATCTCGAAGATGTCAAGCTCTTCGCGCATTACTGTTCCCGAATGCAGACCCAGGCTGATGAAGAGTGGGCCGAGGAAGCGGACGACTTTATGCAGCTTGTGGATCAACTCCTGCTGGACGTGAAGAATGACAATTCTGAAGAGATCGTTCAATTGATCGCTTCCCTGGAGGATACGAAGAATTTTTGCCACAGGACCTTCGCCAGTGGCCTGTAAGTCAAAATGTGTGGAACCGGAGCAAAAGGTCGCGCCATGACTCAAGTGATTGCCTTGGCCAATCAAAAGGGCGGTGTGGGCAAAACCACTACCGCAATAAATCTGGCCGCCTCTTTGGCGGTCATGGAAAAGAACGTACTTATCGTGGATTGCGACCCCCAGGCCAACACAAGCAGCGGTTTGAGCATCACACCAGGATCCTCCAAGGGAACCGTGTATCAGCTTCTTTTTCAGCCCGAGCAAAAGGAAGCTGTTATCCACGACAGCATCCTGGATTATCTCAAGGTTATTCCCTCCTGCCAGGACCTTGTCGCCTCCGAGCTCGAGCTCGTGGAAAAGATCGGGAGGGAATACTACCTTCGGGAAGCCTTGCGTGACGCGATCAAACGCTTCGATTACGTCTTTTTGGACTGCCCCCCGTCTCTGGGACTGTTGACCATCAATTCCCTGTGTGCCGCTGACGCTCTGCTTATCCCCCTTCAATGCGAGTACTACGCCCTGGAGGGAATCGCCCACCTTCTCCAGACCTACGAGCTGGTGCAGAAGCGTTTGAATGCCTCACTGCAACTCGGTGGCGTGGTGCTCACCATGTACGATCGACGGAACAAGCTCTCCGGCCAGATCGAGGAGGAGGCCAGGCGGCATTTCTCGAACAAGGTGTTTAAATCCCTCATCCCCAGGAATGTCCGCCTTTCGGAAGCCCCGAGCCACGGGCTTCCGGTCATCTGTTACGACTATCGCTCCAAGGGCAGCCAGGCCTACCTCGATCTGGCCCGCGAGCTGATCGGTTAATTCCGGTGTTGCGTAGACCCAATCGCTTCTGAAGGGCATTGAGCCAAGACCCCCCAGTCCGCTTTCCTGTTCCGGACCGCACATCCATTGGCCGTCACGAGACATCCCATGGCCCCTCTCGGGGATATGCCTCCATTTTCCTGAAGCTAGTTCGTCTCTTTATGCCCTCCTGAACTGAGCAACACATTTTGTGGTGCTATCGGAAAAGGGTTTGGGAGATTGCTGATGTTACGCCTTTTTCCGGTCCCAATCGGAAACTTTGTGTCTTGTCGCGTTTCCCTGCTCGGCAAGGAGGAATATATGTGGAGTCCTGCCATTTTTATATGTAAATGTGTCTAACTTTTTGAATTATCAGGAGAAATCCCCGAGCGGTGCTCGACGGGGCGTGCGCTGGGGCCGTGTTTCATAAACGTGCCTTTGTTGTCCGCGATATGAAGACCTTGCCGATAGCATCCTCAAAGCCCGCGCTGGAGAGGATGAGTTAAAAACAAACTGGGACTCGTTAGCCAGAACCGCTCAGCTTGATCGGTTTCCGGCATTGGACGTCGGAATGAAACACTTGCCTCAACGCACTTCCCGACTCACCTCGCATTTTCATGCTTTGTTGTGCCCGGGGTGGCTCGGAAATGAAGGGTATATGAAAGAAGCAGCGCTGCTTTTTTGGCAAGAAACTAATGGGGATGCGACGGGTCGTTTGAGGCAGTTGGTTCTATACCCATTGAAAAATGGGCACAGAACCGCTGTAAAAGCCTTCAACTCTGTAAAATCGGAGCTGTCCGTCAATGGTCATAGGTAAAGGGTATCGAGCATAGAACTTCATGCTTGTGACTGATGCCAAGTTATCCCTGGTTCCTGATCCAACAGCGATATGAGTGACAAGCAATGAGCAATGAGTGCTGAGCCCTCACTGAGAGCCTTTCTATTCCCCTCGATCCTGAGTCCTCTGCACTCTGTCCTCTTCCCTCTGTCTTCTGATTCGCCCATAGCCCATCGTCTGAACCCAAAATCAGGTCAACAACGTTTCCTCTCTGTTCAAGCTCGCTGCCCAGGCCCAGCTGCGAAGCTCAAAGGAAAAAGGCAAGCTCGAATCTGTTTTTGGGTTTTTGTCATGACAAGCACGTAACCTGCTCGGATCATTTGGGAGACTGTGTCTCCACGCTGATATAGTCCTTGAAGTGTTTCTTGGTTATCCTTGCTCCGCACCCTTTGCACGTAAAAGAGACGAGGCCGCTCAAGCTGGCCGCCTTGAGCAGGAACTTTCGCGGATCGTCCTCCTGCCAATTCGAGGTGTCAGCACCGCAACTCTCGCAGTGCACATCATAGTCCACCGGATAATTGAATCCCCACATCTGCTTGAGGTTTTCCCAGTCCTTGAATGGCTCTTTTTCCTCGGGCTTGTCCTTGCCTTCCATCTTTTTCAATTCCCGCTGCAGAATGGGAGCCACTTCGCTCTCCACCCTGTCCCACATCCTGGGCCCGATAATGAGGCCCAGGAATTCACCGTCATCCCCGTAAAGGGACTGAATGGGTCGATTTTCCTCCAGCATGCGTTCTTTCTCCTGGATCGTGTGCCACCACCTCGGTCTGAAGTGATGATTTTGTCTCAGACTGCTTGTTGGTCACATACTATTTGAAATCTGTTCGCGCGAGAAGGATATCCCAATGGGTTTTATGAGGTTCATGCAAAAACTTTTTCCCTGAGGGGAATGAATGGCTTCGAGGGGTTCTTCTCGAGAAAGGGACTTGCCAAAGTCCACATCAAGCGGTTACAAACACATGGAGTCGTCATTTGAGCCTTGTTCAAAGGCCAAATGGGTGCCCGGAAGGGGAGGCGTCAAAGTCTCGCTGTATTGTCTCCCTTGCACAGTTTGCAAAAACGCAATGGGTTTTTCTGGGAAAGGAGATAGACATGCCACCAAGCAGTAAAGGATTGGGCAGGGGGCTGGACGCCCTGTTCCAGCAAAACGCGACCTCGGTTTCCGATGAGACGGACAGCGGCTATCAGTTCCTTGATCTGGACAACTTGGATCCGAACCCCAATCAGCCCAGGAAAACGTTCACCGAAGAATCTCTTCAGGAACTTGCACAATCTATCAAGAAGCAGGGTCTCCTGCAACCGCTCCTGGTGCGGCCTTCTCAACACGATTCGGGCAGATACGAGATCATTGCAGGAGAACGTCGGTGGCGAGCCTCCTATCAGGCAGAGATGCGCCAGGTGCCTGTTATCGTATCCGAGATTTCCGACTCCGAGGCCATGATCCTTGGACTCATGGAGAACCTCCAGCGCGAGGACCTCAATCCCGTGGAAGAAGCCGAAGGCTTGCGAAGGCTTCAGGAGCTTTCCGGGATCTCTCAGGAGGAGCTTGCTCAACGTGTGGGTAAGAGCCGATCCAGTATTGCGAACAGTCTTCGCTTGCTGAGGCTGGAGCCGGAAATTCTTGAAGCCGTTCTGCAGCATCGTGTTGGTGCCAGTCAGGCCCGAAACCTGCTTGCTCTCGATGATCCCCATATTCGGCACCGCGTCTTTGAGCTTTTGTTGCAGAATCGTCTTACTATCCGTGATCTGGAAAACCTTATAACTCATTACAAGGAACACGGAACCCTTCCGAACTATCTGGCGAAAAAAGCTGAAAAATCTAGCAAGGAAGAGCCGGATGTCAATTTCCGGGCTTTAAGGAAAGAGCTTCAACAGACCATGAGCCAATATTTTCAAATGCCGGTCCGAATCCGCGGTTCCCAGGAGAGAGGATCCATCTCCTTTTCCTATAATTCCAGGGAAGAACTCGACGACTTTTTGTACAAGCTCGGTCTCGAAGGTGGCGAGGATGTTTCACGTGAAACAGGGGAGCGCGAGTAGCCCATGCGTCGTGAAATGTCTCCAGAGAAGCTCTTGCAGGGACTCGATACCTTGCCGTCGATGCGAGTTTGTGTTGCCGGGGATGTTATGTTGGACCATTATCAGTATGGGAAGGTGCAACGGATTTCTCCAGAGGCGCCGGTTCCGGTGGTGGCTGTCGAGCAGGAGGAATACCGTCTCGGCGGTGCTGCGAATGTGGCCCGCAATACACGGAGCCTCGGAACGGGGACGGGGCTGCTCGGGTGCTGCGGCGACAACTCGGGTCGTTCCAGAATTGCGGACCTGTTGCGGAATGAGGACATAGGGGACGGGATCGTCACCGTGGATGGAAAGGCCACAATTCAGAAAACACGGGTTATCGCTCAGGGCCAGCAGGTGGTTCGCATCGACAAGGAAGATGCTGAGCCCGATGTGGACCCAAAGCACGTTCTGGAGGCGCTGCTCCGTCAGATGAATCACTCGGCACAGGTGGTCATTCTTTCCGATTACGGCAAGGGATTTCTCTCCAGGGAAGTGCTTGGCGGACTTCGGGAGTCGGAGTTTGCGAACTGCCGCTATTTCATCGATCCCAAACCCGGCAACTTCAGGGATTATCCCTCCCCAGAGCTGATTACCCCCAACCGCAGGGAGGCGGAGCTTATTTGGGGGCACAGGATGAAAACCGAGGCAGATATCCTTTCAGCCGGCGATACGATTCTGAAAGGATGCGGTGCGGAAAACGTCTTGATTACGTTGGGTGAGGAGGGGATGGTCCTACTCGAAGCCTCGGGCTCTGTGTACAAGATTTCCACGCAAGCCAGGCACGTGTATGATGTGACAGGTGCCGGGGACACGGTTGTCGCCGTGGCGGGCGCTGCCATGACCGCCGGGCTGGATGCGCTCCATGCAAGTGCATTGGCCAACATCGCTGCGGGTATCGTTGTGGAGGAGGTCGGGGCATGTACCGTGAGTGCGGATCAGCTCAGGGACCACATTCAGAACAAGGACGCGGTTTTCGTTCACAAATGGCGCTGAAGCGCGCACTGTGCGAGGGGTCATGCTCAAGCTCCGCCATGTTTCCTATTCCTTTGGCACACACTGGGTGCTCAAGAACCTTTCCTTCGAGGTGGAACCCGGTGAATTTACCTTTCTTTTCGGACCTTCGGGCGCGGGGAAGACGACGCTCTTGCGCCTTTTGCACGGCTCCCTGTCCCTGCAAAGGGGTGCTGCGAGTGTAGCGGGCTTCGATCTGGCACGCTTGAACAGAAGCATGGTTCCCAGGCTGCGCAGGGCTGTGAGTGTTGTCTTCCAGGAATTCAAGGTTCTGCCTCAAAGGACGGTCCGGGAAAATATCGCCCTGCCCATGCTTGTCCGGGGGATCCCCAAAACCCAGATCGAGCGCCGTACGAACGCCATCTGTCGCGTGTTGCGGCTGGATAAAAGGATGAACCTGGCCTGCCGGGGGCTTTCCGGCGGGGAGCAGCAGCGGGTTGCCATCGCCAGGGCTGTGGTCACTAATCCGAGGCTGCTGTTGTCCGACGAGCCTACGGGGAATCTGGATGAAGAGCTCTCAACGAGGCTCATGGAGATATTCAGGCAGTTTAATCAGTTCGGCACCACAATCTTTTTGGCCACGCACAATCGACGTCTGATGGATCTGGTCCCCGGGGCCAGGGTGCTGGTGCTTGAGGACGGCAAACTGGAGCAGGAGTGCGGCTGATTCAGGGAGGCCCCAAAAGCGGCTTCCTTTGGGGTGCTCGGGGACACATCCAAGTTGTGGCCAATACTGTTTCATCGCAAGGGAAACGGGGATGTACTCCATATAAACGCGAAACAGGCGCGAGTGCCTGGAGCCAATGCCTCAGGCGGCAGAATAATCGGGCAGAGAGAGGGTGGAGCTCGTGAACAGGATAGCGTTTCTGCTGGGCAAGGGAGTGCGCGACCTGGGGGTCAATAAGTGGGAGCAGACGGTCACCCTGGTGGCGCTCACGCTCCTTTTGTTTCTGGGTCTCATGTTCATTCTGGTGGTATTCAATGTACGCCAGCAAGTGATGAGCAGGCAGGGTGAAATCAGCTTTGAGATCTATTGGGAGAGCTCAAAGAATCTGGGCCAGGTGCGCAAGCAGTGGGACTGGCTCGAGAAAAAGGGGTTTGTGCAGTCCCTGGCGACATATACGCCCGGAAAAGCGCTGGATACACTGGAAGAGGGACTCGGGGGACACAATCTCGGCTGGCTGGAGTCGAACAATCCCCTCCCTCCCACAGCCGTCGTGACCATGGAAGTGCCCAAGGACTCCCCCAAGGTGGCGGTAAGGGATTTTGTACGCAAGATCGAGGGCAAGCCGGGCGTGGACAGGGTGAGCCTCGACGCTGAGAAGCTGCGGAAAGCGAGCAAGTGGACCAGCTTGAGTGAAAAGGTGTTCTATCCTTCCCTGGCGGGGATCATTTTTCTGGTTGCCATTATTATGGGCAATACCTTCAAGCTCACGCTCTATTCGAAGCAGGAGGAGGTGGAAGTCCTTCGCCTCGTTGGGGCGGGCAGATGGTTCATTCAGCTTCCCCTTTTCGGGGGGGCTGTCGTGCAGGCACTCATAGGCGGTGGATTGGCACTGGGGCTGCTCAGGGTCGCTCAGAACGGATTGAACCGGATTCTGGATACGCCGCCCTTATGGCTCGAGCTGAGTTTTCTGCCCCTGCAGCATGTTGCCGCATTCTTCGGGGTGCTCGTGGTAGTGGCCGTAGTGAGCAGTTGGGTGGCCATCCGGGACTATTAGCTGTTTCAGGAATTCATTTTTTTGCATGAAAATGTGGTCAACCTGAAGAATTATTTGTTGAAATTGTCAGGCGCGGGAAGACGAGGATGTGCGCTGAAGCCGTATTTCATAAACAGGCGAGCCCTTGTTGTTCGCGATATGGGGATCTTGCCGGCAGCGACAGTGAGGTTC
>JAZKRN010000022.1:0-24255 GCA_036628655.1 Desulfohalobiaceae bacterium
GAGTCAAAATGCCCCGTGTCGGCTTACGGTTCGGCAAAGTGCTGAATAGTTACGAAAATTGTTTCTAAAAGTTGTTGCATGTGTATGATTTTTTTTAATAAACCAAGTTTGTTTTGTTAACTGCAAAGCACCAAAGTAGTGGAGCTCATTGAATAAGTTTTTATAATTTTTTAATTTTCTTTGAGGTCAAAATTGATAGTAAATAGTGACATAATTGCATCTTTTGTCAAAATCCTGATAATTCAATGATGTTGTTTTAGAATGGTTGCGGAAAAGTTGAGGATAATAAAATAGATGAAATCATGAACGGAAGTTTTGCCACAATGAAAGGTTTTTGGAAGCTTTACGGATGATTGTGTATCGAGAAAGTGTTTCCTTCATGCAAGTGTCGCTAAAATGAATTGTTAAAAAAATTGATGAGCGAGGCGAAGCCGGGTGTAATCCGCGGCAGAGATTCTAAATCCCTTTTGTCCGGTATTTGCGCTACAAATACAACTCTGCCCTCATCGATGGGATGCAGCTGGATCGAAAAATGGATCCATTTCAAGAGCGGCTATGGCGTTGTTGGTCTAATCAATCTGGTTGTGCACGGCAAGCACGATAATCATAGGTTCAGCTGCCGACTTCACCTCCCTGCAATGTTAAACTGAGTTTTTCAGGGGCACGTGCATGTAAAATGTTACCATTTGCTGTTCCGCACATTCGTTTGAAAAGTTTATAAAGCAAAATACTGTGTATTTGATAAGACAAAGAACATAAATACAAGCCATTCTAAAAAAAATAACCAACATAAATTTTTTAGAAATGACATCTTAAGCGGTTGTATTTGCGGGCACTTGGGTATGTATACCGTATTTGTGCTTTTTGCCACGTTTCATGAGCTAAAAAGCTGTTGTCCATGTTTTCTACCATAGGTTCGAACTTTTCGAAGGGTACGGCAAATGAGAAGGTCGATTGAGGAACGTATGGCCTTGTCGAAATGTTGAGCATCCCCACTATAGGTTTCGGGTTCTGGGAGAACTTTTCCTGCATCGGGAACATGGCCAATGACGCGCAGCCAGGACAGAATGGCGTTTTGATATTATGAGGGTTTGATTCCTCAAAGTTGGCCAAGGTAAAGAGAGCACTCAATTCATTAGGGTCTGCAAAAAAAATCACCACTTCGGGATCATCACTTTCTTCAAGGCGATCCCAGCGCTTGAAGACAGCTTTGGGACCCGGAGCTTGTATAGTGGGGAACTGCTCAACCCACTCAGGGATATTTCTCGTTTTCTTCTTGCAATCGTTTCCTTTCTTTTCCCTGTCATTGCAATTTGACATGAGATATGCTGACAACAGGTCGGTATAGGTATCGAAACCAAGACTTTTCTTCCCTCCGGAACAATTCAAGGAATCAGACTCTATATAGATATTTTTTCCTGCTCTGGCATGGGACACAATATACGTTAGACAATCGTGATTGTTTTCTACATAAACCTTTTTTGATTTAAGCGGATCTTGTGAATACATTAAGACAAAGGGCAGCTCGTGTCCGTTAAAATACCTTTCCCATAAATCCGTGAATTTTCTTTTGAGTTCCATGTCCATGGACTATCCTCCTTTGTTTTTTTGTTTTAGAAAACAAAAAAATTTTATAACTGTAGCTTAGTTATGCTTTTGTATATTTCTTGTATAATCCTTTTTTGTAGATAAATTAAAATTTGTTTTTAGAATAAATATTTTTTGATACATCTTGAGGAAAGTAATTTTGATCAACTATTAGGGTGGTGCAATGTTTATAAGGTATTGCAATCGATCAAGAAAGTAAACACTGTTTATGTGAAAATAAAAAAACCAGATGGAAATATAAATATTTATAAATGGTGGTTTTGTAAGAAGATGGAGTTATGTGGTATTTTTTGCGAGTTTGCCTTTACACATGTGTATCCTGCTAAATTTTATCTTGTGTGAATGTTTTGCCGTGCAATAAAATAGCCGAGCTACCAACTAAAAATAGTATTTTCCTTGTCAGGCAGCCCGGCTATCTCAGAGAGACCCGTGGCTTTCCGTCCCTAGCTCGCGCCAGGTTTGCCTTTAATCTTACAGGTTGTAGGAAAAGTTATCTCACATAGGGATACATTGAAATCAATTTTGAATCTCATTTGAAGTGTTTTGCGTATTTTGTTATCAAAAAATCTGATATTGAAATTTTGATGTATAATGAAGAATACGTATATGCTTTTTATGCTCGCTTCACAAATCGAGAGATTGTTGCTGATTAAAATGAAAGCGTTTTTATTCATTTGGAGGTACAATACTTTTCAAGAAAGATATGCATCGTTTTTTTTTAATGCATGTATGGTAAGCGTGCGTTAATGGCCAACAAGACCCGATCGTTTATCCTCTCCTTGGTTTCACGATTTTTTTTTGGCGTGAATGAGCGGTCTCTAATAAATTTGCAAATACTGTGCCTATTGTTTTTTGTTTCGAACAATTTTTTTTCAGAATGTCCATGATATCCTTATGCAGGACTTTGTCGCCTTGCACCTGTGTCTGCTGTATGCCTTCGGTGACTATGAATGGGTGTGTGTGCGTGCCAAAATTTGTCAAGACTTAGTGTGCCTTGTTCTGTCACAATCAATGGATAATCGTACTTTTAAAAAAACCAATATATCTCTTTTTATGCGTTATTTTATCAATGCTCTTTGTCCGGCAGTTGGCAGGATAAATAGTAAGATCGGGTAAGGGATGACAATTTTGAAAACGTACGTGGAAACCGTGGTGATGGGCCATATTGGAAAATAAGCGTCTTTTGCGTGCGAGCTCAAAATGATACGTCAAGGTGTGACATGTTCTGTTCAAAACTAAAAAGGAAATCAAACTACTCAAGAATTTTTGGAAAGGGTCCAATTAAAAAGAGTAAAAGTATTTAGCCTGGCTAAAAAAAAAGCACCATCTCAAGATGTTTTGTGTGCAGAAATGCTTCGTGCCTGTCCGGCACTTTCTATATATACCATGATCACCTGCTCCATCACGGGGACGGCGTCTGCGAAACCCGGAAGCTGGTTCGGGGAGGGCGTCTATCTCCTGGAGGAGCATCTGAATAGGCTGGAGCGCGTCTCAGACGCGCTGTTCCTGTCCTGGCCGTTCGGAAGAAGCGAGCTGAGGACCATTCTCCTGGAAACTGCCCGCGCGGCGGAGATTGACTAAGGATGTGTGCGCCTGTTCATATCCCTCGGGCCGGGGGATTTTTCTCCGAGTCCTGCGGGGTCCGTGGGGCCGCAGCTCTCCATCGTGGTCACAAGCCTCTCCCCGCCGAGCAGGGAGGCTCTCGAACAGGGCTTTCGCCTGGGCACGAGCGACCTGTCCGTGCAATACGCCCCACTCGCGGATGTAATGTTTTCGCGTTCCCTGAAGAATGTGCTTCTTGCCCGGGAGGCGCGGGACCGGGGGGGGTGATTTGATGTATCCATTCAGGGGGCAAGAATGTTGCACCGCAGAGGCGCAGAGGACGCCCCTGTGAAACACCCTGAAAGGGCCCCGGTTTCACGGGGCAGGCAAAGGAAGAACGCTAAGGCTGAGAAGCTTTGCGCTTCATCCACGGCGTTCTTGCCTGCCCGGTAAAATGCCGACGAAGCCGGCCCTGCGAAACAGGATTTAACCGGGGCGTCTTGAGTCACGCCATAGGCGTGACAGGCGGTTCATTTTCTTTGAATACGAGCGCTCGAAGAAACCCCCGTGAATGCTTACGATTTCATCATGTCCGAGGATGAAGAAGGCGGCCTCGGGGAAGGGGCCGAGGAGAGCTTCGAGATCATCACCCCGCAAGACGAATTTGTGGCGCACTCTTTGGGGCGATTTTCCACTGGCATCACCGTATCGCGGGTCGTGGAGCTGGCCCGTGCGCTCGTACCCGACCGGGGACTTGGGGCGGTCGAGGAACGGCGTCTCCTTAAGGGGGATCTTACGGCCGCCAGAGAAGGTATTGTTTTTGGCACCATCCTGGACGTTCTGCCAGTGATGGAGGTAAACGGGCACCGAATCGGCGACGGCCGGCCGGGTCCGTGGAGCCGATGTTTCCTCGAGCTCCTGCAAGGGATATGGAGCCAGGCAGTGAAGCTCTGACCCCAGCGGACAAGCGGAAGCAAAGGCTGATGCCGGGCCATCCCCTTGTTTGGGGCGAATTTTTCAATCCGGCTCAGAAAAAGCTTGCCAAAAGGGCTCAACTCCTCTATGATTCTTTTTTTGAACTGTAACGCCAAGTGCACGGCACCCTTCACCGCACCCCCGCCGCCACGCGACGCCCGCCGGATGAAAGCAGCTGATCACTTGCAAGGGAGTCCCCTCATGAAACTGTACGTCGGCAATCTGCCTTTTAACCACAATGACGACGCTCTCCAACAACTTTTTATCCCCTACGGGGAAGTGGTCAGCGCCAAGGTCATCACTGACCGCGAAAGCGGACGTTCGCGCGGCTTCGGCTTCGTGGAGATGTCCACTCAGGACGAGGCCCAAGAGGCCATGCAGGCCATGAACAGCGCCTCTGTTGAAGGCCGCTCTCTGGTGGTCAACGAGGCACGCGAAAAGCGGCCCTAGCTCTCCAATTTGATCTCTGACGGGCGGTCCGAGAACCGCCCGTCCGCTCGCCGTATCACCGCTTCCCTCCCGGAACACGAGTGCTGTGTCGAGCACTTCTCCAATAATCATTCCCCGTCGACCCCCGTGCCCGGCGGGCACCGCGGGTACGAGGACGTTCCTCCCCCCGCCGGGTGGCAAACGGGGTATGTCATAGCAAGAAAAGGAAATTTCATGTCATTTGCGCAATTTGAGCTCGATCCCAAAATTCAAGCCGGGATCACAAGCTGCGGGTTCACGGACCCGACCCAGATTCAAGAACAGGCCATTCCCTCCGGCCTTCAGGGCAGGGACGTCATGGGCCTGGCCCAGACCGGCACCGGCAAGACGGCGGCTTTCGCCCTGCCCATATTGCAGCAGCTCCTGCAGGGGCGTCGCGGGAAGGTGCGCAGCCTGATTCTCGCCCCCACACGCGAGCTTGCGGAACAGATTTCCCAGTCCTTTCAGTCCCTGGGCCGCAAGACCGGTCAGCGGATCGTGACCGTGTACGGCGGGGTCAGTAAATCCGGCCAGGTGCGCAAGCTTCGCTCCGGAGCGGACGTTGTCGTGGCCTGCCCGGGCAGGCTGCTGGACCTGCTTCGCGATCGCGCGGTGGACCTCTCCAGCGTGCAGACCCTGGTCCTGGACGAGGGCGACCGCATGCTGGACATGGGCTTTATGCCGGATATCCGCAAGATCCTGCACAAACTGCCAGCTGATCGTCAGAACATGCTCTTTTCAGCCACCATGCCTCGAGGCATCCGGGAAATGGCCGAGGAGATCCTGCGTGATCCCGTCCGGGTGAAGGTGGATCATGATAAGCCCCTGCAGGCCATCAACCAGTCCCTCTACAGGGTGGAGCGCCGATCCAAGCCCCAAATGCTCATGACCCTGCTCAGGCAGGGCCAGGAGGAGGCCACCCTTGTCTTTACCCGCACCAAGCACATGGCCACCAAGCTGGCCGGCAAGCTCAACGCCGCCGGGCTGCAGGCCAAGGACCTTCAGGGGAACATGTCCCAGAACAATCGCCAGAAGGTGCTGCAGGACTTCAAGAAAGGGGGCTTCAACATTCTGGTGGCCACGGATGTCGCCTCCCGGGGTATCGATGTGACCCGCATCGGGCACGTGATCAACTACGACATGCCGGACACGGCCGAGGCCTACACCCACCGCATCGGGCGCACGGGCCGGGTCTATGCCTCAGGAGAGGCCTCCACCTTCGCCGAGCCGGGCGATTTTCGGCTGATCAAGGAGATCGAGCGGACCCAAAACAAAAAGTTGCAGCGCAAGAACCTGGAGAGCTCGGCGTAATCGCGAGCGCCGCCTCGGCACCGCGTATCGTAAAAAGCTCCGGCTTCAGGGCCGCGGCCTCTGGTTTTATCCAGGGCCGCGGCCTTTTTTTGTCTTTCCCTGCTGAGACGTGCTCGGTCAACATCTAGAATTGGTTATGAATACTGGTGTCTTCGACGCGGATCTTCTTGGTTGTGCAGTGAACGATCTGTTAGGTATCGTTTTCAGGTAAAAAGGGGACTGACCGTATCGAATCTGGGAATATACCTGTGCGCACAGGGCGAGGAGGCTGAATATGGACGAAGGAGCATTCCCAAATTGGCTGCAAGAGGTGATGCAGAGGCGGGAGGTGCACTTATGGGGAGCGGCGGATCTGTCAGGGGTGGAAGGCCCGGCTGACGAATCCGTGGATGCCCTCCCCCGCGCCCTGGTTTGGGGCGTTCCGGTGCATCCGCTGGTTATGGCCGGAGTCCGGGAAGGGCCCACCGCGGGCTACGCCATGGAATACCGCCGCTTGAACGGCCTGATCGACGCCGTGGCGCACGATCTGGCGGAAAGCCTGTGGGAGAGTGGGTACAGGGCCTATGCCCCGGATGCCTCCAGGCGGACGGACGAAGCGAACCTGTGCGGAGTCTTCCCGCACAAGACCGCGGCCACCAGGGCGGGACTGGGATGGATCGGCAGGCACTGCCAGCTGATCACCAGGCCCTACGGTTCCTGGGTTCGGCTGGGAACAGTGCTCACGGACGCGGAGCTTCCCTGCGGCCCGCCCCTGGAGCGGAGCTTTTGCGGCACCTGCACCGCCTGCGTCCAAGCCTGTCCGGCGGGGGCGCTCACCGGCAAGGCCTGGCGTCCGGGAGTGCCCCGGGAGGAGATCCTCGACGCGCGGGCCTGCGACGAATACAAGAAACAGCGCTACGGCCACCTGATGCAGGGCCGTGTCTGCGGCATCTGTTCCGCTGTGTGCCCCTTTTCCCGTACCCGGGGCGGGCGCGCGGCGAAACTGGAGGACCAGACCCCTCCCTGGTGCCGCTTCTGATCAGGCTCATCCGGAATGGGGGACGGAGAACCCGCCCCCGCTCCAGGGCCGTGCCCACCACCCGCAGAAAATGGATGCCCTCCAGATAGCGCCGCATGGCCTCCCCGGCGTTCTCCGGTTCCTCGCCGCCCACGGCCACGATGGCCGCGGGCTTTCCCCTGAGGGCGGGCTCCGGGTGATACAGGGGAAAGAGCCGTTCCAGAAAGATGCGGGCCAGGGAGTCGAAGCGGGCGTTGACGTTGGTCCCGCCAATAATCAGGCCCTCGGCCTCCTCCAGGGCCGGATACAGATCCGCCATGCCGTCGTTCTGGACGCAGCGCCGCAATGCGGCGCTGCGCACACATCCCCTGCAGGGCGCGATTTCTCGTTCACTGAGACGGATGAGGCGGTATTCCCGTTCGCTGGCCTCGCCCAGGCGCCGGACCATCCGCTCCAGATTGCCTTCGGGCTTGGGGAAGCTCCGCTCGGATATTCAGGCACCATTTTTTGCATAGAGTCCAGCCAGATGGAGTCCGGCTCGACCTTCCGCATCCATTTGCCACGAAGGGTTGGACCTTTATCCGGGAACGAGTTACCGCGCCGCAGTTCCTCCCTCGACCGGCTCCCTCCTTGGGGCGCCACAGTCGCCGTCTTGTGCCTGTTTTCCGCCTGCTTCACCCTGTGTGAGGCATTCCACCTTTCAAAATTGTCATTTTTCAGCAAGGGCTGTGCAAGATCTTCTTGGCAGTATTGTTCCCGGTATCGAAAGAATAGGAAAAAGATCAAGGAGGTCGTCATGGATTACGCAAAGTTCAAGCCCTTTGGCTGGGGTCTTGCAGTGGGAGCCATTGTCCTGCTCATCCTGATGTTTTCCACGGGATGGGTGGTGACGAGCTCCACGGCGAAGCAGAAGGCCCAGGAGCGGGCGGAGAAGGCTGTGGACAAGCAGATGGCTGAGATCTGCCTCTATCAGTTCAAGCATGCAGATGATCGCCAGCAGAAGTTGAAGAAAATGGAGGAGATGGAGTATAACTGGGATCGTGCGGAATATATCCGCAAGCAGGGATGGGCGTCGATGCCGGGCGAGGACTCCTCGAGCTCTGGAGTCGCGGACAACTGCGCCAAGAAAATCATGAACATGTACCAAGACAGCAAAGGAAGTTAGCAGGTCATTTCCCGTTCCCTTCCTTGCCATCGGGGAAGGAAGGGGACGGTGCTCCTCGAATGTTCCCCTCCTGGTGATCGCTTCAAGCGATAAAATCCGCCCGGGCCGTTTTCAGGTCCGGGCGGATTTTTTGCCGAATGGAAGGGCCTTGGCAGTTGGCTGACAGGGCGAGAAAGGCATGGTGAGGTGGGCTTTTGCCGGAATGACGGCGGTCGCTTCCGAGGAGATCCGTTTCCTATTTCATCCTAGAGTCCCTTGTGGAACCGCTGTCCAGGTCGGTTACGGTATGGGTTGAGCCGTTGAAGTGGTGCAGGACGTTGCGCTGATAGGTCCTGCCCGCCCGATCCATGAGCACCTCCACGGTCTTGAGGTGGACTCTCCGCCCCCATATGAAGTGCACGTGCTCCATGGTCTTCTGGAGGTATTCCGAATCCAGGGGATTCTCCTCGAAAACGTGCTCCAGATAGAGCTCGCCGCGGTTCTTGTGGTTGCCGTCCGTGACCAGGATGCGCGGCTGGCCCCCGTCCGCGTGGAGCTCCTTGAGCTGTTGACGGATCACTTCCGGCCGGGATTCCGCGATCACCAATTCCTTGCCTCCGTCCCTGGAGCGCCTCTCCTTGTAGACGTAGAGCTGCAGGTCGTGGACAAGCTCGTCAGTCAAGAAATGCTCCAGAAGCATGCGGTCCGAATAGACGGTCCGCAGCCGGAAGATCTTGTCCAGCCCCTTGTTTTCCTGCGTGTCCCAGTGCTCGCGCTCGTATTCGTCCTCGACTTCCCGCCATCTCTTGCCGTATCTGCCTGTATCCCAGCGCTTTTTCACGTCCTCCATGATCCGCTTGCCCACGAGATAGGGGTTGAGCTGAAAGGGGTTCCGGGCCAGGACCGCGGAGTGGTACTGGGCGTAGTAGCCGTGCTCCTCGGGAGTCAGATAGCGCTCCTCGAAGAGTCGGCGCATGACCCGTTCGTGCCAGAAGGCGGCCCACCCCTCGTTCATGATCTTGGTCCGCAGCTGGGGATAGAAGTACAGGCCCTGGTTTCTGATCACGGAAAGGACGTCCTGCTCCCAGTCCTGGAGGGGCTTGGGGGATTTCTGCTGGATGTAGCCCAGTAGGTCGCGCTCCGGCTCCAGAGGGGTCGTGTGCACGAGCTTCCGAGGGTCCGGCCTTTCGCTTTTTTGCCGCGGATAGAGCTCCTCGAAGGCATCGCGACCGCTTTCGGGCTCCTCCCCGCCGTAGAGGCGATCAATCTGCTCCTGTCTGCTCTCTCGTCGTTTGTGGATGTCGGGATCGATGTTGTACTGTAGGGCCAGGCCTGCGTCGCAGAGAGGCTCCAGCCGGGAAAGGCCGTGGCGCTCCTCATAGCTGTCGAAGCGCTTGGCCGCCTCGTAGGCCTGCACGGTGATATCCTCGGGAGTGGCCTCGAAGAAGCGGTTTTGGGTGAAGAAGTCCACATGGGCGTACACGTGGGCCATGACCAGAACCTGCACCGGAAAGGGGTTGGTCTCCATGAGAAAGGCCTTGGGGGGCGAGGTGTTCAGCACCATCTCGTAGGGCAGGCCTGTTCCGGAGTGTTCGTAGATGGTCCGCAGGCGCTCGTAGTCCCGTCCGCGCGACCAGTGCCGGAAGTTGACCGGCAGGCCGTAGGCCATGATCTCGAACATGCGCTGCGAGGGCACGACCTCGAAATCGATGGAGGTGATGCTGAGGCCCCATTCCTCATGGATTTCCTGAATCCTCTGATCGATCTTTTCCAGGCGCTTTCCCTCCTCGGTCATTGCCAGCGCTCCTTCCTGAGGAATTCCTTGATTGCGGGGAGAATTCGTCTCTCGTCCTCGAAGAGCACCGCCAGGAACTGATGGCGGGCGCTTTCCGAGACCACCACGCTGGGATCGTGCTGCGAGCTCACCGGCCTCAGGGCGAGGACGTTTTCCACGTGCCGCATGAGGTTGCTCATGACGCAGCGCTCCATGATCTCGCCGTAGCCCACCATGTTCACGCCCAGATCCAGCAGGCGCCGCAGGGACTTGACGGTCAGCTCCGGATTCCAGTCGTCCCCGTCGGAAAAGAGGAAGGGATAGGTGTTGTACTTGCTGGGGGGATACTGCGAGCTGACCAGGTCCGCGGCCAGATCGAAGGCGGTGTAGCAGAAGGTTCCCCCGCTTTCGCCCTTGTGGAAAAAGTGGTATTCGTCGACCACCTTGGCCTCGGTGGTGTGGGTGATGAAACGGATCTCCACGTTGTCGTACATGTGCCGCAGGATCTCCACAAGCCAGAAGAAGAAGGAGCGGGCGATGTACTTCTTCTCCGTGCCCATGGATGCGGAGACGTCCATCATGGCCAGGACCACGGCGTTGGAATGGTATTCCACGTCCTCTTCCATGGTCCGGAACCGGAAATCCTCCCGCTCGATGACCGCATTCGCCGGAAGATGGACCTCCGGGGAAAAGTTCGGATCCCGCAAAAGCTCAAGGGCTTCATTCAGATCGCCGTGGGCGAGCTCCAGGGCTGTCTCGCACTCCTCCTCCGAGCGCCCCGTCTCCCGCTTGAGCTCCTCGAGAAAGTGGACCAGGCGTCGCATGCCCTGTTCCAGGGTCCGCTTCTTCTCGATGTTGGGGCGTAGGCCGGTGCGGGAGATGCCTTTGAAAGTCCAGCCCTCGGGGGTCACCAGCTTGGCCACGTCCTTTTGCTCCATGTTGGGCAGCCCCATGTCCTCGAGCATGTACTGGATGAGCTCGGAGAGCTCGATCTCGCTCTCGATGTAGTCCTCTCCGGGCTGGTCCCCGGCTTGGCCGGGCTTGCCCCCCTTCCCGGGCTTTCGTCCGATCACGTCTCCGGGCTGTCCCTCGCCCTGGCCCACCCCGCCCCCTTCTCCGCTGGGCGACCCGTGCTTGAAGCGGTAGCTCTTGATGCCCCGTATGGGCACCTTGACCTTCTCCTCCCTCCGGCGGGTGATGATGCTCTCGTCCGCGACAATATCCCGCATGCCGCGCTTGATGGCCTCACGCTGCTTGGCGCGGTGCCGCGCGGCGTCCAGCGGACCCTGCTTGGTCTCGTGCTTGCGTTGATGGATGGGCATGGTTCTGCGTTCCCCGTTCCGGGTTCCCCGTTCACCGTTCCCCGTTCCCCGTTCTGGGTTCCATTCAGGCTATAGGCCACAGGCATTACAGATAACAAACAGATAACGGAAAACGGATGTCGGGAGCCGGATGCCGTGTTCCCTTTACGAATGCTCTCCAACACACCGACCTCCGACCTCCGACATCCGACGTCCGATCTCCGACATCCGACGTCCGAGGTCCGACGTCCGATCTCCGACCACCGACCTACTGGGACAGGAAGCGGGCGGCGTCCTCGATAAACTCGCGGGCGCACACCTCGCAGAAGCCGCGCTCGTTGACGAGGGTGTCGTAGAGATCGCTGGCCCTGGCCCGTTCCTCTTCGCCCTTGGGTTTGTCCTTAGAGACCACGAGGGTAAGCGTGTCCTTCATCTGGTGCAGGAGCTTCTTTTCCACCGCCTCCTGGAGGGGCTCATAGGATTCGTAGTCGAAGTCCTCCTCCGTGGCCTTGTAGACCAGGACCTCCTGCCGGAACTGGTCCTTGCGGTTCTCGGTCACGCCGATGACCTCCTCGATGGAGCGCATGAAGGCCTCATCCGGCTCCTGCCGATCTCCGGTGAACTCGTCCCGGATCTTTTCCCTGCGGCAGTACGCGGTGATGTTGCGCACGTACTTGTCGAACTGTTCCCGGGCCAGATCCTCGTACGCCCTGAGGAAGGCCTTGGTGACCTCCTTTTCCACGATCTTCTTGTATTCCCCGGTGACCGTGCCCTCCTTCGTCTCCTGCAACAGGGAGTGGTAGTACTGGACCTCCTCCTCGGAAAAGCCCATGTGGTGCTCGAAGTGCCGCTGCAGGGCCCGGATGGCCATACGCGGGGTAAGGCACCCGGCGTCCTCGCGGACCAGGGCCGTGTTAATGGCGTCAATGGCGTAGCGCGAGCTGATCCCGAAGAACCCCTCGCCCTGCTTGCGGCCCTCTTCGCGGAGCTCGCGGATGTCCACGGGGTCTCTGTACTTGTCCTCAGAGACGCGGTCTCCGTTATAGTACTTCATCTTCCGGATGGGGTCCTCGCAGATGTCGCTCTTGGCGTAGCGGGTGAGCACGGTAAACATAGAGACCACGTCCAGGGCGTACGGGGAGTTGTGGATATGGCTCAGATTGCTCTCGGAGAGGAGCTTTTGGTAGACGCGCTTCTCGTCCCGGATCCGGAGCGGATAGGGAACCTGGACCATGTAGATGCGGTCGTGGAGAGCGGGCTCCTTCTCCTGGGCGAACTCCTCGAATTCAGGCTGGTTCGTGTGGGACAGGATTACCGTGTCCGTATAGATCTGGGGGAAGGTGGAGCCCTGGACCTTGATCACCTGTTCCTGGGCCACGGAGATAAGGGACCAGAGGAACTTCTTGTCGCACTTGAGCATCTCGATGAACTCGATCATGCCACGGTTGGCCTTCTCCAGCTCTCCGGTGAGGCTGTAGCTGCGGGGATCGGCCTTTCCGAAGCGCGCGGACTTGGCCACGTCCTCGTATCCGATGAGGTCGCTGATGTCCTGCGACTTGGGGTCGCCGGGCTGAAAGGTGGAAATCCCCACGCGGGCGCTCTCGGAAAGCTTGGTCTTGACCACGGGCACCTCTTCCCATCTCACTTCGACCACATCCCCTGACTCGTCGCGCTCGGCATACTTCTCGAAGAGCATGTGCCGGCACTGGGGACAGAGATCGCCCTCGATGGGCACGCCGAGCTCCTCCTCGAAGCTGGAGCGCATATGCCTGGGCACGAGATGCAGGGGCTCCTCGTGGAGATCGCACCCCTCGATGGCGTACAGAGGGATCTTTTCGCTGAACTCTTCCAGGCCGCGCTTGAGCATGGAGGCGATGCTGCTCTTGCCTCCGGCGGGCGGGCCCATGAGCAGCAGGATGCGCTTGCCGGTCTCCGTCCTCCTGGCACCGGCGGCCAAAAACTGCATCAGTTTTTCGTGGGCCTCCTCCTGGCCGTACATGGAGTCGGAAAAGAACGTGTAGCGCTGGCTGGCCTCACTCCATCGTTCTTGTTCGGGGATCTCCTCGGTCCCGTAGTTTATGACCGCGTTGTATAGTCTGGCAGGGGCGAGTTGGGCGATTTCCGGATAGTCCGCCACAAGCTCCAAATAATCGCCGCAGCTCATCCTGGTGGGAAAAACGTCTTCCTCTACGACCTGTTTCCGCTCCTGTTGATGTCTGTGGAGCAGATTCTGTATTCGGCTCATGTCCTGGCCTCCTCCTTCAAAATGTCGAAGGGTGATACGTTGCAGGGCACACAGTCCGTGACCCAGAGCGCCGTTGTCCAGGGATCAAGGCGTGCCAGAGGCAGGTTGGGGTGGTTTGTGCCGGGAGATGTCGAGCAGGCGTTTGCGCCACTGGAACAGGAGCCTGCGACACGACGTTGACGGGAGCTGCTGTGCCGCGCTCGTTCACAGTCCCGCGAGGACGAAGAGGGTGTGAGGTCTGAGCTATCCGCTAGGAGTCGGAAGAATACGGAATAGGAGTATATCGAGTCGTTCAGTTTGGAAGGCGCTGGGATGGTGCGTCAGCAGGCGCAGGGAGCTGGTTCGATCCGGTTTATGAGCTTGAGGGGCATGGCGCGCAAGAGCGGCACGTTCATTGAACCCTGGGAAAAAATACCAATATCATTTATTCTCGAGTATAGCCTGTTGCGGGGAAAGAATCAAGTCCCCGGAAAATTTGAACTGAAGGGCGTGAAAGGACTTGAGATCCCTGAATCGAAGGGTTTTTCCGCTCCTAAACCGAGCGCTCAAATGTCGAAAACGCGAGAAACCCAAGAAGGGTATTCCCGTGAGAAAAGAGGGGGCGCGAGGGGGCAAAAGGGATCGCAAGCAGGGACGAGCCTTGTCCTTTCACGAACAAGAGCAGGGTTGGTGGGAAAAAAATTGAGTAAGGAAGTCTTTTGACTGGGAATATGATTGACACGGCTTTATAGGGCTTGGTATATTCTTCAAAAGATGATCACAAGTATTATAAATTGAATCCATATGTGAACTCGGAAGAGTGCGAAACCAATATCCACATATTTCTCCACATGGTGACGCATAATTTCCGTTAATCGTGATTTTCCGGTATTTTTTTTGTTCACACAATTTGCGGTAGTATCCTGAAACAGGATTCATTGTAAAATCCTTGAGAAAAATCAAAAAAGGAGAAAGGAATTATGCCAAATCTTGATTTTCCCGACATCTGTCTTGCTATTAGTGACAATGAATGCACCATTACACCAGCGGATCTCAATTCTGCGCGCGAGCGAGTGCACAATCTGCCAACAGGGTACACCAAAGTTTTGGTCAAGAATCTGCAGATGGCTTTTCCGGACAAGTTCCAGTCGGATGAGGAGGCCTATCTGGTCTTTGATGCTGTGAAGTCGGTGGTCGCTACAGGACTGCACAACGGCGATTCAGTCGATCTGGAAGGCTTGGGCGTGTTCCGCCGTGAAACGGACGAGGCTGGCAAGCCCAAGGTGGTGTTCTATCCCAATGAAAAGCTGCACCACGTGTAGCTAAACGCTGCTTGCCCAAAAGGTGGATTACAATCCGGGCGTCCGTTTATCCGGTTCGTGTTTCCGGGGCGGGCGTCCGGAGTTTGAGACTCACCTTTTTATCGCATTGTTGACCTCGCACAGGGCCGGCCTATCGATAGGGTCCGTGCACCCTCGTGACTTTCGTAGGCTCATTCATGATCGAGAGTGGTGCCTGGCTGTTCACGATCTAAGATCGGCGCTTGGTGCCCCGAAAGATCTCAGTGGTAAGACTCGCCTCGCCTATTGCCTCCCCCCTTGGATACAGGCTTTGGATTCGCTCTCGCTTAGGGGCTCCGGGCCCTGTACGATCTCCCGGCCGGTGCTGCGGGCCAGGTTCCTGAGCAGACCCCGGAAGATGAGGCGGTGCACCGGTGCCAGGGCGTACCAGTAGAGGATGCCGAACAGGCCGTGGGGAACGAACTTGGAAAGCTGCCGTATCTCCACAAGGCCTTCCTTCCCTCCCGGGCGAAGCTGAAATTCCAGGTAGGCCTCTCCTGGAAATCGCATTTCCGCGAGAAGCCTGAGCCGGCTCATGGGCTCGATTTCCATTACCCTCCAGAAGTCGAGGGCGTCTCCCACCTGGAGGTGCTCCGGGTCGCGTCGTCCTCTCCGTAGCCCCGGGCCTCCGGCCAGCCGGTCCATCCAGCCACGCAGTCGCCAGAGCCAGTCGGCATAGAACCAGCCGCTCTCACCGCCCACGGTCAGGATACGACGCCACAGCTCCTGGGTCTCGGCGCGCAGAACGACGCGATGGTCACAGCTGAGGACCGTTCCCCCGGCATAGGACGCGTCATCGCAGCTGATCCATTCCGGTGGGGCCAGGGACCCTGCGTCGGACCAGCAGGTCTCCACCTCAGAGTTTCTGACTCGCTCCAGGGCGGAGGTCAGGGCCTCCCTGCAGGTGAGGAGGCGCTGCGGAATGAGGTCCCGGATGCGGTTGTCCCCGCAGACGACGCGGTTGCGGAGCCCCTCGATGAGCGGTCTGGCAATGGAGGAGGGAACAGGGGTGACCAGGTGCACCCAGTAGGAGCAGAGCCTCGGGGTGAGCACGGGTACGGAAAGGATCAGCCTCCGGGGAAGGCTCGCCACCTCGGAATAGAGCTGGAACAGGTCCCGATAGCTCATGATATCCGGGCCGCAGATATCGAAGGTCCCGCCCTTCGTGGCCTCGACCTCCAGGCTTTCCTCAAGATAGGTCAGGACGTTGCTCACCGAGATGGGCTGGGCCTCGGTGCGAACCCAGAGCGGTGCGATCATGGCCGGCAGGCGCTCCACCAGATAGCGCACCAGCTCAAAGGATGCGGAACCGGCGCCGAGGATGATGGCCGCCCGGAAGTGGGTCAGGGGGACGCTCCCCTCCTGCAGGATCCGGCCGACCTCCCGCCTGGACAGGAGATGCTCGCTCAGGTCGTCCTGTTCCTCGCCCAGCCCGCCCAGATAGATGATGCGCTCCACTCCGGCCTCTTCGGCGGCGCGAGCCGCGTTCCGCGCGGCGTCCTGGTCCGCGCGGACAAAGTCCTTTCCTCCGGACTGCATGGAATGCACCAGGTAGTACACGGCCCGGCATCCGTTCATGGCCTCATACAGCGAGGGGTAGTCCAAAAGGTCCGCGGCAACGATCTCCAGCTCTGGGTGATTGCCATAGGGGCGGCAGGCCAGCTTGTCCGGGGATCGCACTCCGGCCCTGACCAGGTAGCCCTTGTCCAGCAGACGGGGCACAAGGCGTCCTCCGACATATCCGGTTGCGCCGAGGACGAGGACGGGATCCGAGCTCGAGGTGTTCTGGGAAGGCATGGCAACTCCTGGGATGGGGACACAATTTACGGGACTGTCGGAAATATGCTCCAGCGGCCGGCGCTTGCGGGGCAGCTTTCCGGAGCTGGAAAATCGGTACATTCCCCGCTTTGCGCGAGCGATTTTGGCGGGGTGAGCTCAAAAAACTGGACGGTCGCGAGACACCTAAACTATTTTAAATATAGCAAAGGGAAATCGCGGAGGCAATTGTCGGGCTTGGCTTCCTTATGGAGGGCTTTTTTTCTTTGAGTCTTGGCACCTGTCGCGGAATTCCAATTGAAAAGGTAGGCAATTGGGACAATGTGTGGCATTGTCCAAATAGAAAATGAAGGAAAATAAAGTCAACCATTTGTTTTTCCTTTGTTTTTCTGGTTCCCGTGGGTTAGGGTGTGTGATTCTGTTCGGCCGTTCCCTGTTTCGCCGACGGTTGGGATGAGGCAAGGGCATGCACCACCGATCCTCGAGAAAGGAGAGCTTTTCCTTGCATGGTCCTTCTGTCGCTCTCACTTCCCCTCCACGCAGAGGAAAAATGAATTGTGAATTCCGTTCCTTCAGCCAAGGGACGTGCACTTAATGTCCGCATGGCGAGTCGCAGATTGCAAGTGTTTTTCAGAAGCAGGTGTCGCGAGTTTCAACTCGAATTTTACCGGGAGAGAAAGTGATACCCAGGGACGAGGATCAATCCAATACCTCTGCATTCACCTCCGAAAAGGCGGATGGCGAGCTTCCCGCCGATTCCGGTGACAAATTCGGCGCTCGTCAGCAGTTTCCGGTTGTCGGTCTGGGCGCCTCCGCAGGAGGGCTCGAGTCGCTGCGGACCTTCTTCTCCCATCTGTCCGGCGACAACGGGGCGGCGTACATCGTTCTGGTGCACATGACCCCGGACAAGCCGAGCATGCTCCCGCAGCTCCTGCAGAAGGACACCTCTCTGCCCGTGGAGATGGCGGCCGACGGCAACGTCCTCCAGCCGGGTCACGTCTATGTGGTTCCCCCGAACAAGGAGATCAGCCTTTACAACGGAGTTATTCAGCTCCTGGACCCCGTGGACGGAAAGATCCACCTGCCCATCGATTTTTTCTTCCGCGCCCTGGCCGCGGACAGTGGGAACAGGGCGGTGGCCGTCGTCCTCTCCGGCACCGGCTCGGACGGTACAGTGGGCCTGAAAGAGGTCAAGTCCGGGGAAGGGCTCGTTGTGGTCCAGTCCGAGGCCTCGGCGAAGCACGACGGGATGCCGCGGAGCGCCGTGAACACCGGTTTGGCGGACATGATCCTGGCTCCGGAACAGATGCCGGACCGGATCGTGCGCTATTTCGGATTCTTCGGTGCTCCCGCGGAGAATGAGGGCCGGAGGGATCGCGAGTGGTTGCCCAAGATCTTCGCCCTGCTCCGGGTGCAGGTGGGGCACGATTTCTCCGCATACAAGGAGAGCACCCTGCTGCGGCGCATCAATCGCAGAATGGGGCTCAACCAGATCGATGACCCCGAGGCCTACGTGCGCTACCTGCGGGAGTCCCAGGAGGAGCTGAACGCCCTGTTCCGCGAGCTGCTCATCGGGGTGACCAACTTCTTCCGCGAGCCGCAGTCCTTCGAGGTGCTCAAGCGGGACATCCTGCCGGATATTTTGAACAGCCTCGACGAGGACGGCGTTTTTCGGGCCTGGATTGCGGGCTGTTCCACGGGTGAGGAAGTCTATTCCCTGGCCATGATCCTTCAGGAGTGCCAGGATGAGCTTTCCCATCGCGTCGGGGTACAGCTCTTTGGCACGGATATCGACGGACAGGCCATCGAGCGGGCCAGGGAGGGCGCGTACCCGGCAAGCATCATGGCCGATGTGAGCCGGGAACGACTTGAGCGATTCTTCACTCAGGAGGGGGAGACCTACCGTATTCGCAAGGAGATCCGGGAGTGCGCCGTCTTTTCCGTGCAGGACGTGCTCAAGGATCCGCCTTTTTCCAGGCTGCACCTTTTGCTTTGCCGCAATCTGTTGATCTATCTCGACGCGAGCGCCCAGAAACGGCTTCTGCCCCTTTTTCACCACACCCTGCTCCCGGGTGGCGTGCTCATGCTCGGCTCGTCCGAGACCGTCGGCGGTTTCACCAATCTGTTCAAGACACTGAACACCACGTGGAAGATCTACCGCCGCGAGGAGGTCCCCGCTTCCCGGCGGCAGCGGGTGGAGTTCCCCACGGGCATTCCGAAAGAGGCTCCGACAACCGAAGCCAGGGCTTTCAACAGGACCTTGGAGAGCATCGAGCGCCTGACCCAGCGCGCCGTTCTGGAGCGTTTCGCCCTGCCCGCTGTTCTGGCGGACCAGGCGGGGACCATCCTGCATATCCAGGGCCGAACCGGGAAATACCTGGAGCCGGCCAGCGGTCCGCCCACGCAGAGCATTCTGGATATGGCCCGTGAAGGGCTGCGTATCGATCTGTCCGCGGCCATGCGACAAGCCGTTTCCGAGTGGCAGGACGTGGTGCGCAGAAACGTCCGGGTGGTGACGGACTGGGGCACGCAAAGGGTCAACCTCTACGTCTGTCCCCTGGACCGGCCGCGGGAGATTGCCGGAAGGCTTTTGATCGCCTTTGAGGACGTTCCCGAGGTTCCGGAGCCGACTGAGGAGACACCGGCTCCCGAGAAGGGCGAGCAGGTCTCACGGGATTGGTACAAGGCCCGGGTCGCGGAGCTGGAGGAGGAGCTGCGCCGGACGCGGGAGAACCATCAGACCACCATCGAGGAGCTGGAATCCTCCAACGAGGAGCTCAAGTCCACGAACGAGGAGCTGCAGTCCTCCAACGAGGAACTGCAGTCCACGAACGAGGAGCTGGAGTCGTCCAAGGAAGAGCTGCAGTCCCTCAACGAGGAGTTGCAGACATTGAACGCCGAGCTTCAGAGCAAGGTGGACGAGCTGTCCGCGGCCCAGGACGATATCACCAACCTGTTGAGCAGCACGGAGATCGCCACGGTGTTCGTGGACGAAAAGCTGCGGATCAAGCGCTTTTCACGGGAGGCGACCTGGATCATCAACCTCATCGACTCCGACGTGGGCCGCCCTCTGGAACATCAGGTGACCAATCTGGAATACGATGGAGTGAACAACGACCTGAAGCAGGTCCTGGATCAACTCGTTCCCGTGGAGCGGGAAGTTCGGACCACGGACGGAACCTGGTACATGATGCGCGTCATGCCCTATCGCTCCATGAACAACCGGATCCAGGGATGCGTGGTGACCTTCCGCGACGTGGATGCCCAGAAAAAGGCCTATGAGCGGCTGCAGGAGGTCAATGCCGAGCTGGAAAGCGCCTGGGCGCTGGTGCGAAGCATTTTCGACATGAGCCGCGAGCCCATGGCTGTGCTGGACGATCAGGCCCGCCTGGTCATTGCCAACCCCGATCTGTATCGGCTCCTGGACGTGTCCGCGGAACAGGCGGAGGGAGAGGATTTTTTCCGTTTGAGCCAAGGGATGCTGGAGGTCACCGATCTGCGGGACAGGTTGGAGGGCGCCCTTAGGCGGGGCGAGGATTTCCAGAGCACGCGCTTCACGCTGAATGGAAAGGAAGAGAGCCGGAGCCTGTACGTGCAGGGTAGGATCGTGCCTCGGCAGAAGCAAAGGCCCTACCGTATCCTGCTCGTTTTTGAGGAAGAGTGAGCCCGAGGGCCTGCACAGCGGGACCTCCGGGCTCATTTTAAGCCGGGAGATATAGCATGACAGACAAGGGCAGTGGATCGGGCTCCTTCGACGATCTCCGCCAGAAGGCGGAGGCGCTTCTGCGGGAGCAGCAGTTTGATACGTCCGGCTATCCGAATGACATTCTCGAGCTCGTGCACGAGCTGCAGGTGAACCAAACAGAGCTGGAAATCCAGAATGAGGAGCTCAGAAATGCCCAAGAGGAACTGAGCAGACTGCACAGGGAGTTCGAGGATCTGTACGAGTTCGCGCCCTGCGGCTATATCACGATCAATGACAAGGGAATCATCACCCGTTGCAACCTGAGCGGGGTGTCCCTTCTGGGATACGTTCGTTCCAATCTGAAGTACAAGACCTTGAGCGGCTTTGTCAGCCGGCAGAGCCAGGAGGACTATTTCGCCGCATTGAAACGGGCAGCGGAGACGGGGGAGCAGCAGAGCGAAGAGCTCAAGATCGTGGGGGAAAACAAGGCCTCCCTGTGGGTCAGATGCGATATCCGGGCAGACACTGTTGAAAACGAAACCGTGGAGCAGTGGCGCCTTACCCTGATGGACATTACGGACAGGGTGATGGCCCAGCAGGGGCTTATGGAGAAAAAGCGCGAGCTTGGGGCGATCTATGAGAACGCGCCGCTGATCATGCTGGTGGTGGATCGCAACCTCATGATCCGCACGGCGAACCGGTTTGCCGCACAGTTTTTCGATGTCTCCCAGGACAGGTTGAGCCAAGTCCCCCTCGGAGAAGTGTTTTCCTGCAGGTATTATAAGAATGATCCGCGCGGATGCGGAATGGGCCTTAAGTGCGAGCACTGCGCGATCAAAAACGCCCTGATCCACACCTTCGAAACCGGGCGCAGCACGGATCAGAGCCAGGGCACTCTGTATGTGCGAACCCAGGGAGAGGACAAGGAATTGAGCTGTCTGGTGTCCAGCTCGCTGATTCCCCGCAGCGGGGAATCTTTGACCCTGCTCACCATCATCGACATCACGGAACGGGTTCGGATGGAGAACAAGCTCCGCTATGCGAGCTTTCACGACTCGCTGACGGGCCTATACAACCGCAATTTCTTCCAGGAGGAAATGCATCGTCTCCAGAAGGACCCACGCCATAGCATGGGGCTTCTTCTTTGCGACCTGGACGGGATGAAGTTCGTCAACGATACCCTGGGGCACGCCAAGGGGGACGAAATGATCAAGAGGGCGGCCGAGCTCCTGCAGGAGAACTTTCGCGCCAGCGACATCATCGCCCGGATCGGAGGGGACGAATTCGCCGTAATTGTGCCGGATGTAGACCGTGAGGAAACCGAGAGCCTGGTTCAGCGCCTGAGGGACTCGGCGGAGGAGAACAATCGGCTCGATCCCGAGGTGCCGGTTTCCCTGTCCATAGGCTACTTGGTGAACAAGGAATCCCCCGCGGATATGGAGGCGCTCTTCCGGGAAGCGGACAACCGGATGTATCAGGACAAGGTCCGGCGAGAGCAAAGCGCGCGCAGCGTGATTGTCGAGGCCTTCATGCGCGCCCTGGAGAGCAGGGATTTTCTCAACGAGGGACACAGTGAGCGGCTTCAGGAGATTATGGAAGCCCTTGCGCGTTCCATGGGGCTGTCCGAGGAATATATCGCCAGCCTCCGCCTGCTGGCCCGCTATCACGATGTGGGCAAGCTGGTCGTCCCCTACCGCATTCTCTTCAAGCCAGGCCCGCTGAACAGCCTGGAAAGGCGGGAGATGCAGCAGCACAGCGAGGTCGGCAGCCGCATCGCCCAATCCGTTCCCGAAATAGCGGACATCTCCGACTGGGTCCTCAAGCACCACGAACGATGGGACGGCTCGGGATATCCCATGGGGCTGGCCGGCGACGACATCCCCCTGGCCTGCCGAATCCTGGCCCTTGCCGAAACCTATGACGCCCTGGTCAATGATCGCCCCAGCGGCGAGCCCGTCTCGCGGGAAGAAGCCCTGGAGCACATTCGCCTCCACACCGGCACTCAGTTCGATCCCGTTTTGACGGAGAAATTCATTGCCGCTGTCGAACGTTCCGGAGGCGGGGAGAGGTTCGGATTCCGGGCCGGAGGCTCGGGCAGAAAAAAAAGTGGTGAGTAGAATCTTCTGATTTTCTTGCTTCTTTTTTTTCCAAAAGAAGAAGCGGCCTAGTGACTTGTCCTGCTCAAGCTGTCGTTAAGACGGAACACATGCGTGTCAATGCAGGAAGAGAAATAAAACCGACGATACATGCTGGGCAGGTCACCAGGGTGTGTGCCTGTTTTCTGCGAGCCGAGTCGCTTTTTCTTCTTGTCCGCGGATGGCGAGTGGTGTATAAGCTCCTATGAAACTTGATACTGCAAGCCGAGACCAGGTAACCGGTGGCTTGTTTGTGATTCATGAGCCGTGGCTCCTGGACGATTAACAGAGACTCTGTACGAAGAACGGGGTGACCTGAGCCCCGCATAGAGGTTCCCTTGATGGTTGAAATGGGCGCCCCCCCGGACCAGCGACTGAGCTTTCAAAAAACAGTGTTTGTGCTTTTGGGCTCACGTTTCTTGTTTCGCTCGGCGTCCACCATGTCCCATAGCAAACCCCATCCCTGTTTTTTGAGGGGTGATAGTCGAAAATGGTGTGCTCAATGTTTTGAACAACAAAGGAGGCGTGCATGGCGAACGCGGAAATGAAGGGCAATCCTGCGGTGGTGGGGCTTGCAGCTTTCGGGATTACCACGATGCTTTTGCAGTTCCACAACGTCGGCTGGTGCGATGTGGGGCCAGTCATCTCCATGGCCTTCATCTACGGGGGGCTGGCCCAGTTGATCGCGGGTTTTCTGGAATACCCCTCGGGGAACAACTTCGGGTTCAGCGCCTTTGTTTCCTACGGGGCCTTCTGGATTTCCCTGGGGGTTATCTTTTTGATGAACCACTTCAACATCTATCATGCCAGCCAGACCGACGTGGGCTGGTTTCTGGTGGCCTGGACCCTGTACACCTTTATCATGTGGATTCCGGCCATGCGCATCAACGGCGGGTTGGCGGTTGTCTTCACCCTGCTGCTCATCGGCTTTATCCTGCTGGATATCGCCCACTTCGGCGATCCGCGGTTCACGGCGATTGCGGGGTACGAGCTCATGGCCTGCGCCCTGGCTGCGCTGTACATGATGTGCCACGCCCTGTACGCAAGCGTCTTCGGCAGGGACGTCCTGCCCGCGGGCAAGCCCTGGATCCGTTGATCCAGTGGGTGAATGCGGGGGCAACAAGTAGCCACAAGGAGGGCTTTATGCGACGAGTAAGCCTCTGGGCGGTTCTTGTCATTGCCGCTTTGGCGGTCACCGCGGTCGCCGCTCAGGCAAGGGAATCGGCCAGCAAGCAGGAGTGCGTGGTCAAGAGCAACGAAGCGGCGACCTATGTTCAGAACCACGACCTGAAGAAGGCGATCGAGGTCATCGGGGATCCCAACGGCCCCTTTGTCTGGAAGGATTCCTACGTATTCCTGATGAATCTGGACGGCAAGATGCTCGCCCACCCCTTCAAGCCGGAGCTGACCAAGAGGGAGCACTGTCTGCTCATTACCGATCCCACGGGCAAGGCCCTGTTCGTGCACTTCGTCAACCTGGCCAGGGAGAGCGGCGACGGATGGGTGGACTATATGTGGCCCAGACCGGGGGAGAAGACACCCCGCAAGAAGCAGACCTACATCTACAGGATCCCGGACACGGATCTCTTTGTCGGGGCCGGCGCCTATGTGGGTGGCATGATGTACTAATGCGGAAAACACCGATATGGGTGATGCGTTAGGCCGCATCATTCCACTATTGCGAGAAAACCCCGCCTGGATGATTCCGGGTGGGGTTATTTTTTTTCGAGCGAATCTTTTTTTTGTATGAAAATGTGTCCAACTGTCTGAATTATTGCAGGAAACTGTCTAGCGCGGCTCGTCGGGATGTGCGCTGAAGCCGTGTTTCATATATGGGCGCGCCCTTGTCGACGTCAGCGTTAGGCGCATCTGGTGAATAGCCACTGGAAAGGCCGCGCTGTAGCGTGTGAGAGGAGAACTTACACTCTCTCAAATGAGCTGGAGCCGGTCAGTTCGAGCTGATTCCGGCATTCAA
>JAZKRN010000023.1:0-24131 GCA_036628655.1 Desulfohalobiaceae bacterium
TGCGGTAACCGGCAGGAGCTCCGTGTTCTGCCCCGCGTGCCAGCAAGATCCCCGCGCGGAACAGGAGCCGTAAAGCCTCAAGAACAGGAGAGAAGCGGATTATGGGCGGTCACGTTGAGCTCAGCAAGGGGTATGAATCGGGACAGGTCGAAGAGCGCTGGCGCGACTTCTGGGACCGGGAGGGCACATTCACGGCGGACCCGGAAAGCGAGAATCCGGCCTATTCCATGGTCATCCCGCCGCCCAACGTGACGGGCAGCCTGCACATGGGCCACGCCCTGAACATCACCCTTCAGGATGTCCTCTGCCGCTCCAAGCGGCAGCAGGGGTACAATGTCCTGTGGGTGCCGGGCACGGACCACGCCGGCATCGCCACCCAGAACGTGGTGGAGAAGGCCCTGGCCCAGGAGGGGATTTCCCGCCAGGAGCTGGGCCGCGAGGAGTTCGTGCGCCGGGTCTGGCAGTGGCGCGAGGAATACGGGGACAAGATCCTGTACCAGATCAAGGCCATGGGCGCCTCAGTGGACTGGAGCAGACAGCGCTTTACCATGGATGAGGGCCTGTCCCGGGCGGTGAGGGAGGTTTTCGTCCGGCTCTTTGAACAGGGCCTGATCTACCGCGGGGACTACATCATCAACTGGTGCCCCCGCTGCCAGACCGCCTTGGCGGACCTGGAAGTGGAGTACGAGGAGCAGGAGGGCGGCATCTACCACATCGCCTATCCCCTGGCCGGAGGCGGCGAGGTTGTGGTGGCCACCACCCGGCCGGAGACCATGCTCGGTGACACCGCAGTGGCGGTCCATCCCGAGGACGAGCGCTACAGCCATCTTGTTGGAGGCACCGTGCGTCTGCCTCTGGTGGAGCGGGATATCCCCGTGATCGCGGACGCGCATGTGGACGCCTCCTTCGGCACCGGCTGCCTCAAGGTCACTCCCGCCCATGATCCCCACGACTTCGAGCTCGGCGAGCGCCATGGTCTCGCGGGCATCCGGGTCATCAACGATACGGGGTACATGACCGAAGATGCCGGGGCGGCCTATGAGGGCCTGGACCGGCACACCGCTCGTGAACGAGTGGTCGCCGACTTGCGGGAGCAGGGCGTCCTCAAACAGGTGGAGAAATACACCCACAACGTGGGCCACTGCTATCGCTGCTCCACGGATATCGAGCCCCTCATCTCCAAGCAGTGGTTCGTGGCGACCAAGGATCTCGCCAGCGCCGCAACGGATGCGGTGCGGGACGGATATACCCGCTTCTTCCCCGAGCACTGGCTCACCCACTACTACGACTGGATGGAGAACATCCGGGACTGGTGCATTTCCCGGCAGATCTGGTGGGGCCACCGCATCCCGGCCTGGACCTGTGGGGACTGCGGCGAGCTCATCGTCTCCAGACAGGATCCCAGCGCCTGCTCCTCCTGCGGCAGCGAAAACCTGGCCCAGGACGAGGACGTGCTGGACACCTGGTTCTCCTCGGCCCTGTGGCCCTTCTCCACGCTGGGCTGGCCCGAGGAAACCAAGGACCTGCGCACTTTCTACCCCACCTCCACCCTGGTCACAGGCTTCGACATCATCTTCTTCTGGGTGGCCCGGATGATGATGATGGGGATCCATTTCCAGGACAGGGTGCCCTTCGAGCACGTATACATCCACGCCCTGGTCCGGGACGAAGAGGGCCAGAAGATGAGCAAGTCTACGGGGAACGTCATCGATCCAGTGGAGGTGATCAATGAATACGGGGCGGATGCGCTCCGCTTCACCCTGGCCATTCTCGCGGCCATGGGCCGGGACGTGAAACTGAGCAAGTCCCGCATCGAGGGGTATCGCCACTTCATCAACAAGATCTGGAACGCGGCGCGGTTCGCCCTGATGAACCTGCAGGACCCTGTGCCAGAGGTCGATTTCACCGCGGTGCAGTCCTTCAGCCACCGCTATATTCTGCAGGAGATGGAGCGGATCAAAAAGGAGGTGGCCGAGGCCGTGGAGGGGTACCGCTTCAACGACGCGGCCCACGAGCTGTATCAGTTCCTGTGGCACACCTACTGCGACTGGTACCTGGAGATGATCAAGCCGGAGCTCTTTTCCGAGGACGAACAGCTCCGCCGGGAGGCGCAGGCCTGCCTGCACAAGAGCTTTACCGAGCTCCTGGTCCTGCTGCACCCCTTCGTCCCCTACGTCACCCAGGAGCTGTGGCACCATTTTCCGGGAATCGAGGAGAAGAATCTGGCCCGGGTGCCCTATCCGGAGATGCGCCCGGAGTGCCGAAACGAGGAGCTCCCCGCCTGGATGGACTTTCTGCAGCAGGTTGTGGTCAGCGTGCGCAACGTGCGAAGCGAGCTGGAGCTTCCCCCCGGGCGCAGGCTGACCCTGCTGGCCCGCATGGCCGGGGAGCGCGCCGCCTTTCTGGAGCGTAACCGGCGGGTGGTCTCCGAATTGGCCCGGTTGCAGGAGCTCACCATCGATGCGGGGCTCACCCCTCCCGGGGCCGCCGCCAGCAACGTGGTGGACGGATGCGAGCTCTTCGTGCCCCTGGAGGGCGTGGTGGACTTCCAGGCCGAGATCGATCGTCTGGACAAGCAGCTGGCCAAGGTGGACAAGGACCTTGGCGGCTCGGAGAAGAAGCTGGCCAACGAGGACTTCGTGAACAAGGCACCGGCGGATGTCGTGGACAAGGAGCGGCAGCGCCGGGACGAGCTGCGGCAAAAGCGGGACAAGCTGAGCTCTCTCAGGGACAAGCTGGCCCAATATCAACAGGATGAGGCATGAACGAGGGAAAGGTCTATCTGCTCGGAGCGGGTCCCGGAGATCCGGGGCTCTTGACCGTCCGCGCCCGAGAGATCCTCGAGGCCGCGGACGTGGTTGTCTACGACTATCTGGCCAACGAGGGCTTCCTGGACTATTGCCGTGAAGGGGCCGAGTTCGTGTACGCGGGCAAGCGCGGAGGGGACCACACCCTGTCCCAGGAGGCGATCAACCGGGTCCTGGTGGATCGCGCCGGGCGCGGCCTGACTGTCGCCAGGCTCAAGGGGGGCGACCCCTACGTCTTCGGTCGCGGCGCGGAAGAAGCCGAACAGGTGGTGGAGGGGGGCGCCGCCTTCGAGGTGGTTCCGGGCATCACCTCCGCAGTGGCCGCGCCTGCGTATGCGGGCATTCCCCTGACCCATCGCGGCTTTTCCTCTTCGGTGAGCTTCGTTACCGGCCACGAGAGCGCGGACAAAGGGGAAAGCGCCCTGGACTGGCAGGCGTTGGCCCGCAGCGCGAGCACATTGGTCTTTTTCATGGGGGTGAAGAATCTGGCCTCCATCACGGCCAACCTTATGCGGGCCGGCCTGGACGGGGCCACCCCTGCCGCGCTCGTCCGCTGGGGCACCACCTGCCGGCAGAGCACCTTGACAGGCAAGCTGGACGACATCGCCGAAGAGGCGCAAAAGGCGGGATACAGCGCCCCGGCCCTGCTCATCGTGGGCGGAGTGGTCAGCCTCAAGGAGCGGCTGGACTGGTTCGAGAAAAGGCCCTTGCTGGGATGGGGCGTGGTCGTGACCCGGGCCCGGGAGCAGGCGAGCGGTCTGGTGCGCACCCTCGGGGATATGGGGGCCTGCTGTCTGCAGTTTCCCACCATTCGGATCAGCCCCCTAGGGGATTACGAGGCCGTGGATCGGTCCATCCGGGAGCTTCATGCCTACGACAGCGTGGTCTTCACCTCGGTCAACGGGGTGAAACACTTCTTCGACCGCCTCCGGCGCCAGGGGCTGGACAGCCGGGCCTTCGGCGGGTGCCGCCTGGCCGCCATCGGTCCGGCAACCGCGGACGAGCTGCGCGGGCGCGGTCTGGAGCCCGATTTTGTCCCTCGCCGCTACGTGGCCGAAGAGGTGGTGCAGGGGATCGTGGGCCACGGGGAGTTCGGGGAGCGCATCCTCATCCCTCGCGCTGAGACCGCCCGCGAGGTGCTCCCCCAGGAGCTGGAGCAGGCCGGATTCGCCGTGGAAATCCTTCCGGTGTACCGGACCGAGCTGGCCCACAACGACACGCAGGAGCTCCTGAACGCCATGGACCGGGGAGAAGTCCACTACGTGAGCTTCACCAGCTCCTCCACGGTGCACAACTTCTTCAAGCTGGTCCGGCCGGAGCAGCTCCGCCCCTACACGGAACAGGGCCTGCGCCTGGCCTGCATCGGGCCGGTGACAGAGGAGACGCTTTCCGAATACGGCTTTGCCTGCCAGGTGCGGCCGGAGCGCTATACCGTGCCAGAGCTCGCCGAGGCCATCGCCCGCGACGCCGCTGGCGAGGAGTAGAACTCTCTGGTACTGCATCCCAAAAATTTTGTCTCAACTTTCTGCAATTGATTCTATTTCATGTATAGGTTTTCAAAATTCGAATAGCGAAATCCGAAATCCGAAACAAATCAAATTCGAATTCATCAATTACCAAAACAACTGACTTAGACTTTGCCATTTTGGTCATTATTCGAGTTTGTTTCGAATTTCGATATTTGAATTTCGAATTTCCGTGTCGTTGAAGAGTGGGTTAAATTTAAAAAGAACATCAACATGAGAAAATGCCACTATTTGAGGCAGAACTTACAACACACGGCACTAGCGGAGTGAGCCCATGACCCTCCCCCTTGCCATCCTCGCATCCGGGAGCGGCTCCAATCTGGAGTCCATCGCCGGACGCATCGAGCAGGGCGTGCTCGACGCCCGGATCAACCTGGTCCTCTCCAACAGGCCCGGGACACGCGGACTGGAGCGAGCCGAGGCACTCGGCCTGCCCATCAGGGTCGAGGACCATACCGCCTACCCGGACCGGCAGAGCCACGAAAAGGCGGTGATCGCCGCCATTCGCGAGCACGGGGCCGAGGCGGTGATCCTGGCCGGATACATGCGCTTGGTGAGCAGGGACTTCGTGCAGGCCTTCTCCGGACAAGTGCTGAACATCCACCCCTCCCTGCTTCCCGGTTTCCGTGGCGCGCACGCCCAGCGCGACGCAGCGGAATACGGGGTGCGCATCTCCGGGGCCACGGTGCATTTCGTGGACGAGCACATGGATCACGGCCCGGTGATCATCCAGGCCGCCGTGCCTGCCGGCCCAGAGGATGACGCCGAAACCCTGGCCCGGCGCATTGGGGTCCTGGAGCACAGGATCTATCCCCAGGCTGTGCAGTGGCTTTCCCAGGGGCGCCTGCAGGTGCGGCAGGGCCGCGTGTTTCTGGATGATGCGTCGCCGCCCGCGGAGGGAAGCCCCGGCGGTCCCTGCCTGATTAGCCCGGGACTGGAGCCTGGATTCTAGAAGTCAGGAGACAGATACGTTTTCGATGATTATGAGATTACGGGGTAGGGTTCAGGAGCGGAAGGAAGCTCTCTCAGGGCAGCTTTTGAAGGCAGCTTGATCAGAACGGGTTTTCGGATATCATCAATGAAGCCCTCATGCGTATCCCTTGAGCTCGTAACAACATAACCACGTAATCACATAAGCACATAACCACGTTGTAACATAATGAGGTGAGGCGTATGCAGGAACAGGGCTTTCGCTTTTCCCTGACCGACGAGGAAAAGAGGTATTTGCGGGAGCTGGCCCTGGCCAGCATCAGGCAGGAGTTCGACGCCTCCGTGGAGCTTGCCGAGCCGCCCACGGACAAGCTGGAGGAGCAGTTCGGGGTTTTCGTGACCCTGAAAATCGGCGGACAGCTACGGGGGTGCATCGGACATCTCTCAGCGGACGAGCCGGTGCACGCCAATGTGGCCAACATGGCCAAGCAGGCCGCCTTCAGCGATCCCAGGTTTCCGCCTTTGAGCCAAACCGAGCTGGAGCGGATCGAGATCGAGATTTCCATCATGAGCCCCCTCGAGCCCTGCCCGGAGCCGCAGGCCGTGGAGCCGGGACGGCACGGCCTGGCGATCCAGAAGGGGGTCCATTCCGGCCTGCTGCTGCCTCAGGTGGCCTCGGAGAACGGGTGGGACCGGGACACCTTCCTCTCCCAGACCTGCCTCAAGGCCGGGCTGCCCCCCAACTGCTGGCAAAGCGGCAGGGCCCAGCTCTTCTGGTTTGAGGCGGAGGTGTTCTAGCTTTTCCTTCACCCTGGACAGATCAGGTCGCGCACAAGGAGAGAGGGGGGCGTCTTCCTGCGTGACAGGTGGATTCCCCCTTGCGATACGGAAAAAGGAATCCGAAGTGTCCCTTCGTTCCACCCGGACTCGGCGCCTCGTCGACCGTGGCGGCTTTTCCTCCGACGAGCCCGGCAAAAGGCTCAACGGATCAGTCCAGTACCGGTAGGCCCATGCAGCTGTCCCTCTGTGCCAGACACTGTACATCCGGTTCCGCTTTCTCCCCTGCCTAGATATATCCGTTCCTTGCCAGAGCAACGAAAATTTTACGCGATTGTGACACGCTCGTAACATAGCTTGGTTATAAAGGGGGTGTTTCTGAAAGGATTTCTCCAACATCAAGTTTAGGGAAGGTCAAGGAGGCAGTTATGAAGATGAACCTGAAGAGGTTGGCTGTGGCCCTTGTGGCTGCGACCATCCTGCTGGCCTTTGGGGCGGGTAACGTCCAGGCTAGGGATCAGATCCGCATTGTGGGATCCAGCACGGTGTATCCCTTCGCCAGCTATGTCTGCGAGGAGTTCGGGGCGACCACCCAGTATCCCACCCCGGTGATCGAGTCCACCGGATCCGGGGGCGGAATCAAGCTCTTTTCCAAAGGAGTGGCCCTGGGCACTCCGGATATCTCCAATGCCTCCAGACAGATGAAGTTGAGCGAATACGAGCGCTGCATGGAGAACGGGGTGGAGAAGATCCACGAGGTGATTGTCGGGTACGACGGGATCTCCCTGGCCGAGAACACGGCCAATCAGGGGCTGAACCTGACCCGCGAGGAGCTGACTCTGGCGGTGGCGGCCAAGGTGCCCCAGAACGGGAAACTGGTGAAGAACCCTTACGAATACTGGGATGAAATCAGCTCGGATCTGCCTCACCGGGAGATCCTGATCTACGGCCCGCCCACCACCTCCGGGACCAGGGACGCCTTCGAGGAGCTGGTCATGGAAGCGGCCACAGAGGAGATGGCCGGTTATGACGCCGGCTATACCAATATCCGGCAGGACGGGGCCTACGTTCCCTCCGGAGAGAACGACAACCTCATTGTCCAGCGCCTGAACAAGAACAGGGACGCCATGGGGATCTTCGGGTTCAGCTATCTGGACAACAACCGGGGCAAGATCCGGCCTGTAACCATCGACGGCGTGGAGCCCACCACGGAGAGCATCTCTTCCGGGGAATATCCCGTGGCCCGAGATCTGTATTTCTACGTCAAGCTGGATCATCTGGACAAGGTGTCCGGGCTGGAGGAATACGTGGACCTCTTCCTCAGCCGGAAGATGATCGGTGATCGGGGCTACCTCAAGCGGCAGGGCCTGATCCCCATGCCCAGGAAAATGCGCAAGCAGGAGCGCAAGGAGTGGGAGAACAGGGAGCTGCTCCAAAAGTCCGACCTGCAATAAAACGCCTCAGCGCCGCTTTGTGCAGGATACCCGCCGGCTTTCTTTGAGAGGCCGGCGGGTCTTGAACTACAGGCTCTGCGCGGGTATGATCCCCTGCGGTTTGTGCGGGGCAGAGGAGGCTGACGTGCCGCCCGCTGCCCGCGATTCCGCGCTGCACGAAGGACAAGCAAGGAATCTCGGAGGTGCCGCCACGTGACCCTGGAGTATATCCTCCTGCTCTTCTTCGCTGGCCTGATACCCCTTGCCTACGCCGCCTTCTTCCTGGGCAGGCGCAAGGCGGAGACGGATCTGGACCGGGGATACAGGCTCAACTCGCCCCCCTCTTTCTATGGCTGGTACGTGATCGTCTGGATGTTCCTTCCGGCCATCGCGGTATCCGCAGTGTTCGCCGTTCTGCACATGACCGGCATTCTTTCCGTGCCCATACCAGTGGTCCTGGTGGGATTTTTGGCCCTTATCGCCGCCGCCGGCGGGCTGGCCCTGCGCCAAGTGAAAGCCTCCCTGCGGGCGCGCAAGATCGTGGAAGACGTGATCCGCTGGCTGCTCTTCATCGCCACCTGCATCTCCATTTTCACCACAGTCGGTATTGTCCTCTCCGTGATCTTCGAGGCGGTCAAGTTCTTCAACATGGTCAGCCTGTGGGAATTCCTCACCGGAACCACCTGGTCTCCGGGCTCCGCCTTCCTGGAAGGGGCCGGAAGGGGGGGCGAGCAGAGTTCCAAGGCGGAGTTCGGTTCGGTGCCCATCTTCGCGGGCACGTTCATGATCACCTTCATCGCCATGTGCGTGGCCCTGCCGGTGGGCCTTTTCTCCGCCATCTTCATGTCCGAGTACGCCGGACGGAATCTCCGCGGAGTCGCCAAGCCCGCCCTGGAGGTCCTGGCCGGGATTCCTACGGTGGTCTACGGATTCTTCGCGGCCATTACCGTGAGTCCCTTCATCGTCTCTATCGCGGAAAACCTGGGGCTGGAGGCGGCGTACACCAACGCCCTGGCTCCCGGGATCGTGATGGGGATCATGATCATTCCCTTTATCTCCTCCCTGTCCGACGACGTGATCAGCTCCATTCCCCAAAGCCTGCGCGAGGGCTCCTTCGCCCTGGGCACGACCCGTTCGGAGACGATCAAACACGTGGTTCTGCCCGCAGCCTTCCCGGGGATCGTATCCGCCTTTCTCCTTGGCGTGTCCCGGGCGCTGGGAGAAACCATGATCGTGGTCATGGCCGCGGGGCTGCGCCCCAACCTGACCTGGAATCCCCTGGAGGGGATGACCACGGTCACCGTGCGCATTGTGGACGCCCTGACCGGCGATCTGGCCTTCGACAGCGCGGAGACGCTGTCCGCCTTCGCCCTGGGGCTCACCCTGCTCGTGGTGACCCTGATGCTGAACATCGTCTCCTCGATTGTTATTCGCCGCTTCAAGCAACAATACGAAATGTAGGCGCCTATGGACCACGCGAGCCTGAAAAGCACCCGGATGCGCTACCGCAGGGAGAGGCGGTTCAAGATTTACTGCGCGTCGGCCCTCGTACTCGCCGGGCTCTTCCTGGTGGTTTTTTTCTCGGATATTGTGGCCAAGGGGTACACGGCCTTCTGGCAGGCCCAGATCAAGGTGGAGGTGAGCTACACCCAGGACGTGAAGGAGCTCCCCTTCCTGGCCGTGGGTGAGGATGTGTCCAAGTTGGTCAGCCGTTCCTGGTTCCGAAAGCTTCCCCGCAAGCTGAAGGAGTATCCCGATTTGATCGGGACCACCCGGACCGAGTGGGTCCTGGCAGACGGAGCGGTGGACCAGTACCTCAAGGACAAGCCCAACGGACTGAACAAGGAGCAGAAGAACCTGGTGGATAGCCTCCGGAGCCGGGACCGGACCAAGCTCGCCTTCAACACCTACTTCTTCACCGAGGGCGACTCCAAGCTTCCGGAATCCTCGGGGATATTCTCCGCTGCGGTGGGCACGTTGTACGTAATGATCGTGACCATGGCCTTCAGCCTGCCCACAGGGGTGCTCACTGCGATCTATCTTGAGGAGTTCGCTTCGGACAACTGGCTCACCCGAGCCATAGAAGTCAATATCAACAATCTGGCAGCCATTCCGTCCATTCTCTACGGCCTGCTGGGTCTGGCCATCTTTATCAACTACGTGGGGATCCCGCGCTCTTCCGCGCTGGCCGGAGGCCTGACTTTGGGGCTGATGAGCCTGCCAGTGATCATTATCAGCAGCCGGGCCGCCCTCCGCTCGGTTCCGGACTCTATCCGAGAGGCCGCCTTCGGCGTGGGGGCTTCCAGATGGCAGGTGGTCTCGCACCATGTTCTGCCCATGTCCCTTCCGGGAATCCTTACAGGGTCCATTATCGCCCTGGCTCAGGCCATGGGGGAGACAGCGCCGCTGCTCATCGTGGGCATGATGGCCTTCATCCCCGAGGCCCCGAGTGGCTTTACCGACGCGGCCACGGTCCTGCCGGCACAGATCTATACCTGGTCCTCGGCCGCACTGAGACCCTACGCCGAACGGACCGCCGCCGCGATCCTCGTCCTTCTGGCGGTGCTCATTCTGCTCAATCTGACGGCGGTTCTGTTAAGAAAGCGATATGAGCGAACATGGTAGTCGACAAGACGGTCCCCACAGGATACTGCTTGTGGAGGATGAGCCGGACATCCTGGGGCTTTTGCAGTATCACTTCCGGGAGCAGGGCTACGCCACGGCTACAGCCGAGGACGGTGCCACGGCTCTGGATCAACTGCGACGCCAACGCCCCGACCTGGTGATCCTGGATCTCATGTTGCCGGACATGCACGGACTGACTCTCTGCAAGCGCATCCGATCCGATCCGGAGATGGAGAATCTTCCCGTGCTTATGCTTACGGCCCTGGGGCAGGAGGAGGATCGAATCACCGGGTTCAAGACGGGCGCGGACGACTATGTGGTGAAGCCTTTTAGTCCTCGCGAGCTGCTTTTGCGGGTGGAGAGCCTGCTGAGCCGGACCTATGGACGGAGCGCGGAGCAGGCTGAGGACATGGTGTATGAGTGGGGGGGGATGCGTGTGGAGCTGGGATCATACCGCGTGCTTGTGGACGGCGAGGATGCCGGGCTGACCACAACGGAATTTTCGATTTTGAAGGCCCTGCTCCGGGCCCAGGGACGTGTGCTCAGCCGCGAGCAGCTCCTGGAGCGGGTCTGGGGCTACGAGTTCGCGGGATACGACCGTACCGTGGATACCCATCTGCATCGAATGCGGCACAAGCTCGGGGCCTACGCCGCTTGCATCCAGACGGTCAGAGGGGTGGGGTACCGTTTTAAGGCCGGGATCGACGATCATGCTGACCTATAGACAACAGCTCTTGGTTGGACTTGTCCTCATTCTGCTCGGTGTGCTCATTGGAGGGTACTCCCTGTTCCGGGGCGCACTGGAGGATGCGGTCCTGGAACAGGCCCGTGACGCCGCGCAGGAAGAGCTGCGAACGGCCGTGTATGCCCTTCGGCGGATGGAGGCTGCGTCCTCGCAAGAGAATGTGCGGGAAAGGCTCCACGAGCTCGGGCGCAAGAGCAATGCGCGCCTGACTTTGCTGGACGAAGAAGGCCGTATCCGCGTGGACACCGCTGTGTCCTCCCGGGACCGGGATAAAGTCGATTCGGAGAGCCCCGAGATCGAGGAAGCCGCCGGCGGAGGGATCGGCAACAGTCTCCGATACAGCCCGTCCGTGCATCTCACGTTCCTCTTTGTGGCCCGGGAAGTGGAGGGAATCGGCGGTCTGGAGAAGGGATATCTCCGCCTGGGCAAGTCCTATGGGCCTTTGAAGGACCGAATTGCCGAGGGATTATATCGTTTTTGGGGAGTGCTGGCCATTGCGCTGGTCTTGTTCGTGCCGGTGTACTATTACCTGTCCCGAAGGCTGACCCGGGAGCTCGATCGTATCACCGGGGATGTGGAGTCCATGGGCAGGCATGCGGGGCGGGCGAGTGAAGCCACGCTACACGAGTTTGCCCCCATGGTTCGAAACATCAACAAGATTTCGGAACAGACGCACGACTACCTCCAAAAGATCTCCATGCAGCGGGACGAGGTTGAGGCCATACTCAACGGCATGGCAGACGGAGTGGCCCTTCTCGACTCATGGGGGAGGATACGGCGCTATAACCGGGCCATGTCCGAGATTGTCCGTTCTCAGCAGGATCTGACCGGCCGCATGCCCATCGAGTGCATACCGAGCACCGAGCTGCAGGACCAGGTGGAGGAGCTGCTCGCCAGCCAAGAGACGAACGGGGGCCGCAGCCTGTACGTGACCTTCTACAATCAGTCCCACTTCGAGGTTACGCTGCTGCCCATCGTTTTCGAAGAGGCGGGATCGAGCGAGCTCATTCTCGTGTTGCACGATGTGACCGAGCTCAAGCGCCTGGAACAGGCTCGCAAGGACTTTGTGGCCAACATTTCCCATGAGTTGCGAACGCCGATCACCTCCATCAAGGGGTATACTGAAACCCTGCAGCATTCCCCGCCCACGGACAGCCAGACGCTTTCCTCTTTCATGGGGATTTTGGCCCGGAATGTGGAGAATCTGGACCGTTTGGTGGACAACCTTATTCATTTAAGCCGGGCGGAGGCCTCGGAAGAGAGTGGCAGCTTCCTGGAAGAAGAAGTGGAGCTTGTGCAGGTCCTGGATGCGGCCTGGCAGGTGTGCGCTCCACTCGCTCAGCGCAAGAACCTGGTTCTGGAGAAGAGCGTCCCCGAAGGGGCAGTGCCTGCAGTCAGGGGCAACAAGGAGCAGTTGATCCGGGTGATGCTCAATCTTCTGGACAATGCGATCAAATACAGTCCCGAGGGCGAACGAGTTGAGCTGCGGATAACCGACCTCGGCACACAGTGGCAGGTGATGGTCGAGGATGGGGGAGCGGGAATTCCTCCGGGACAGCAGACGCGCATCTTCGAGCGCTTTTACCGCGGCGAGACAGGACGTTCGGGCTCCGTCGAGGGAACGGGTCTGGGGCTGTCCATCTGTAAGCACATCGTACAGCGCCACGGTGGACACATCGATGTGGAGAGCCCCGTCCCAGGTGGCGTACATGGGGCGCGCTTTTTCTTCAACCTGGCCAAGTACAGGCAGCCCTGATAATCAAGCGGCGAGGAATGACTCGATGAACGACACCCAGGTCAAAATGGCCACGAAGAACCTCAACGTCTACTATGGCGATCACCGCGCCTTGATCGAGGTGAGCATTCCGTTTTATGCTCATCAAGTCACCGCTCTCATCGGCCCTTCGGGATGCGGCAAGAGCACCTACATTCGCTGCCTGAACCGGATGAACGATCTGGTTCCGAACAGCCTGATCGAGGGCGAGGTCTACCTGGACCGGGAGGAGATCTACAGCACGAGCATGGACGCCGTGGAGCTCAGGCGCAGGGTGGGAATGGTTTTTCAGAAGCCCAATCCCTTCCCCAAGAGCGTGTACGAGAACGTGGCCTACGCGCCGCGAATCCACGGTCTGGCCCGAAAGGGATCGGAGATGGATCAGCTGGTGGAGACCTCGCTGCAGAAGGCGGGCTTGTGGGAAGAGGTCGGAGATAGGCTGAATCTGCCCGCGACCTCCCTCTCGGGCGGCCAGCAGCAGAGGCTGTGCATTGCGAGGGCCCTGGCGGTAGAGCCCGAAGTCATGCTCATGGACGAGCCGGCCTCGGCGCTGGATCCCATTGCCACCCAAAAGATCGAGGATCTGATCTACGAGCTCAAGAGCAAGCTGACCATCATCATTGTTACCCACAATATGCAGCAGGCGTCCCGGGTCTCGGACCGCACGGCCTTTTTCTACATGGGTGAGGTCGTGGAGGTTGACGACACACAGACCCTGTTCACGCGGCCCTCGAAGCAGCAGACCGAGGCGTACATCACCGGACGCTTCGGGTAGTCGAGAGATAGAAGACGGGAGACAGGAGTCAGGAAGCAGGAGACAGGATGCGGTATCCAGAGCCCAGGAAAATCTGACTTCTGACTTTTGACTCCTGATATAAGGAGAGTATATGCCGGAGACACATTTTCAACAGGAGCTGGAAAAACTGGAAGTGGCCATCATGCGGATGTTTACTCTCACGGAGCAGAGCCTGAACAAGGCGATATCGGCCATGAGGGAGCGCGACGACGACAAGGCCCAGGAAGTGATCGAGGAGGACGAGCAGCTGAACAACCTGGAAGTGGAGGTAGACGATATCACCCTCCACATCCTGGCCCTGTGGCAGCCGGTGGCCAGGGATCTCCGGTTCATAACCGGGTGTTCCCGCATCGCGACGAATCTGGAGCGTATCGGGGACCAGGCGACCAATATATGCGAGCGGGTGCTCATGCTCAACCAGAAGCCCAAGCTGGACCTGATGAACACCGTGGACGCCCTGTCGGAGAGGGCGCTCACCATGTACAGGAATGTGGTCGGGGCGTTCTCCGATCAGGACAGCGAGGCAGCTATGGAGGTCTGCCGGGCGGATTCCACAGTTGATGACATGAATATCCGCATTATGCGGGAGCTCATCGATTTCATGATCACAGAGAACGTGATTGTGGAGCGGGCGGTGCACTGCATCATTATCGCCAACGCCCTGGAGAGGGTGGGGGATCTGTCCACGAATATCGGAGAGGACGTGGTTTTCATTTCAAGGGGGATCAACGTCAAGCACTGTGATACCTACGATCAGTTTTCCTTCTAACCGCGCTTTCCGGGCGGGCCGGATTCAGTCTGAGCCCTGTCCTCGTCTTTCCGCTCCGTCGAAATATCCTTGCGCTGCTTCAGGATGCTGTAATACTTCATGATTCGGCTGACATAGCGCACTGGCTCGGTGCCCCTGGCGTAGCCGTAGCGGGTTTTGCTGTAGTACTTCTTGATCCTAAGCAAGGGCAGGGCCTTTTCGATTCCGGACCAGGTCTGCGGGTCAAAGCCCTCCTGTCTGGCGATTTTCTGGGCGTCGCGCACGTGGCCGTATCCCACATTGTAGCTCGCCAGGGCGAACTTGAAGCGGTCCAGGCCCGAGAGCTCCTCCCACCGGTCATAGAGGTGGGCCAGGTACTTCACACCGGCCTGGATGCTCTGCTTCGGGTCCAATCTGTTGGTGATCCCCATTTCCTTGGCCGTGCGCTGGGTAACCTGCATCAACCCACGGACGCCGGTGTAACTGCGGGCGTTGGGGTCGAAATGGGATTCCTGGTAAATAACGGCCGCGATGAGCTTCCAGTCAAAGCCGTGTTCCCTGGCCGCCTGTTTGATCATGTTCTTGTAGGGAGAAAGCCGCGATTCCAGGCGCTGATGGAATCGCTTCAGGTCTACATAGTCGAAGATGTGCACATCCGCGAAATACTTCTCATAGATCTTGCCGAAGACGCCGTTTTTCTTGATCCTGCTCAGGAAAGAGTTGATTTCCCGGAGCAGCTGATCGTTTCCCTTCCGCACGGCCCATCCCAGTGACTGTTCTTCCTCGATGGGAAAGGCGATCCGGGTGTCCGGATAATAGCGGCGGTTGAGCAGGGCGATATTGGAGTCCGCCACGGTAATCCGGATCTTTTTTTCCGCCACCCTGCGGATGAGCTCCTCGGTGGGCAGATTGGGGTGCCGCTGGATGTCGATCTCCATGTCCCCGCGTTCGTTCAGCTCCTCGAGCCGGTCTTCGTACGTCGTCCCGCTCATAACGTGGACCGTCTTGCCGTCCAGGTCCGAAATCTCCCTGATCCCCCTGTCGCCGCGATGGATCACGACCTGTTGCTGGACTCCGAGGTAGCCCCGCGAAAAGTCCACTTTTTCCCCCCGCTTGTCCGTGATGGTCATACCGGCGGCGATGAAATCTCCCGCCCCCTGCTGCAGCTTGGGGATCATTTTGTTCCAGGAGGGAGTGATAACCTTGAGATCCACTCCGATATGCTCGCTGAAGCGTTGGGCAAGGTCGTATTCGAAGCCTGTCGGTTGGCCTCGATAGATGTAATAGCAGTTTGCGTTGTTGCGGGTGATGAGAGTTATGGAGCCCCGTTCCTTGATCGCCTCCAGAGAGGAATCCTTCTCCCCGCCACATCCGGTGGCGGAAATACAGAGCACGATCCAAAGGAACAAAAATGGAGTATGACACAGTCTGCGGCGAAAGAGCATCAAAACGACCTTATTTGACGAGCATGACCGGACAGGGGGCCAGGATGCCCACTTTGTGGCTGATGGTCCCCCAGCCCTCGGCGGGATTCTCAGGCTCGATCCGATGGGAGCTGAGCACAGTGAGGTCTACCTGGTTATCCCGTGCGAAACGGATAATCTCCTCGACCCGAGATCCCACAAGGATGTGCTTTTCCAGGGGAATATCGGTGTCCACGGCGATGGTTTCAAAGCGCTCCCGGGCTCTGGCCTTGAGGTCCTCGTAAAAGTCGTTGAAATCCTCGTCCTCGTCCTCAACAACCTTCTGGATGACGTGCAGGAGGAAAATTTTCGACTGTTCCGGAGATGCGCACTGCCTGTGCAGATCCATGGCGATCTGGATCGCTCCGGTGGATCGCTCGGTCAGGTCTGTGGGTACGAGGATATGTTGGAACATAGCCACCTCCTGTGCCTGATGCGTCTCTGGGTTTTCGGCTGATCCTTAAATACGCCCCGAAAGCTTGGGGAAGCGCTGATGTAACTATTCACCACCTTGCCGAATCGTAAGCCGACACGGGGCATTTTGTCTCCTGCAGCTCCGACTCTGGATTTTCTAACACTCGCCACGTGGGGGCATCCCTGCCCCCACCCGACTCTCGGTGGCTGCTGTTTTCCGGGATCCAGAAAAATTTCCTCAGCGACAAATCTTTTGTCACTTGAAAGCATGTTCACGGTCGGGCTTCCCCCACGTGGCGAGCGAAGAAAATCTGGCAGAGTCTCCACTGAAATGATTCAAAATACCCCGTGTCGGCTTATAGTTACAATGATCAGTGGAGTGGTGAATAGTTACGCGCTGAGCTAGAAATAGACGGAGCGCGATTTCTTGCGCTTGATGCGTCCCAGGAGAAAACCGATGAAGCAAGAGATGAAGACCACTCCGGCTCCGACCAGAAACCAGAGCTGAGATTTCCGGGAACGGAGGGATGCGTTCCTTGCCTTGAGCTCTTCGATCTGCGCCAGGCTGTTTTGCAACCGATTTCGGGTCTTTTCAAGCTCTTCCTTGATTTGGGGAAGATTTGGAACATCATTGCGAAGCTTTTGATAGTCCTGACGAAGCTCGCTCAGTGTGTTATTGGTCGACTCCAGCTCGGATGCAAGCCGGCTATTGTCTTCTTTCAACTCCTGGACGGTCTTGCGGGCCTTGCTGCCGGTCTGTTCCAGCTCCGCGATCCGCTCACGCAATCGCTCCACAACCTGAGCTTTGGGAAGGCGATCCATGGAGAAGCGTTTCAGGATCCATCCCGTCTTGTCCTCTTCGGTCCTGACGCGAAGCCAATTCTCTGTTTCCTCCAGGACTTCGAGTTTGGCCCCTGAAGAGAGCATGGAGTTGATCTGTGCGTTCTGCACGGGGCTATTTCTCAGGGTGATTCGGAAATTGTCGGATACATAGACAGTTTGGGCAAAACAGGGCAAAGCGGTCGTCACCAAAAGCAGAAGAACAAAACAGAGGGCGAGAGGAGTCTTATAAGGCATAACATATCCGCGTCGTTGAATGATTCAAGGAAGTTCCGGTATTCACTGTTGTTACGGATCTTTTGCAGCATGACAGACAAGGGGATACGTCTGCGGGCAGGCCGTGCACGTTGCTTATTTCCAGATGATTATTCAAGTTAGCAAATCGGGGCCAGAGGTTCAATCCCCGCAAAATCCAGGGGCAAAGAACGAACGTTCACCGCGGCATGTGCGTGTTGAGTCCGGTGGGGATTCATAATACGCTTTTCTGGTTATGCACTGTGACGGCAAGGATATGCGCGGACCTGCCTGCGTCCGGGTCTGGGGAGAAAACAGGGCCGATCAGGCGAGAGCGGAACGACTCGCTCGGGTATTGAGCCTTTTGCTTCGGCATGGAGCTGATGAATCCGCTCAAGAAGTGGCATTACTCGTGAAAGGCGGCCAATTGGGACTTGAGAGCCCGGCTAAGGGATTTGGCAAGGGAAGGGGAAACACCTACTTTCCGGACTGGAGCCGGATCGATACCACATCTCCGGCCGGCAGGCGGGGCGGCCAGCCTCTTTTGCGCGCAGTGCAGGGAAAAAAGAAATACAAGGGCCTTCTGGTCTGGGACGGAACAGCCGGCTGGGGAGAGGATGCCTGGATTCTGGCGGCTATGGGTCACCGTGTTGTCGCGGTGGAACGGGATCCCCTTGTTTATCTGTGCCTGCTGGATGCCTGGTCCAGGGCCGCTCGCGAGGCTCCTTTCACTGCGCGCAGGATTCGGCCGGAGTGCGGCGATTCCGAAAAGATGCTGAAGCGGGCGGCAGACGATCCCCGAGGATGGGACGGTCCCCCTTTGCCGGACGTGGTCTATCTGGACCCGTTTTTCCCCGCTCAATCCGGGAAAAAGGGCAGAGAGGGGAAATCCATGCGCGTCCTCCGCCTGGCGGCCCGGAAAGGCCATAAGGGGGCGGATGAGCTGCTTCGTCCGGCGCTCATGGTGGCGAGGCTGCGGGTTGTTCTGAAAAGGCCCCGCAAGGCGAAGGTGCTGGGCCCCGATGGGCGCGGACCGGTGCATACCGTCACTGGACGGGGGTATCGCTATGACGTCTATCTCCCCTGGCAAGGGAGTTGAAAATCTTCACCTTGAGGAGTTTTTTTTCAATACCCCCCATGCCTGCTTAGACGCAGGCACAACGAAGCATGAAAATCCAGTCTGTTTTGTATGTAAATGTGTTCAAGCCACTGGATTTTCAAGAGAAATGCCAAGCGTGGCTCGACGGGAGTGTGCTGGGGCCGTGTTTCATAAACGTGCGAGCATTTGTTGTCCGCGATATGAAGGCCTTGCCGATATCATCCTCAAAGCCCGCGCTGCAGTAGGTGTGAGGAGAACATACAGTATCTCGGCTGCAGGAACCGCTTCGTTCAAGCCCATCCGGCACTGGACGCCGGGATGAAACACTGGCCGCAGCGCAGGCCCCGACTCGCCACGCAGCATTTTCATGCTTTGTTGTGCCCGGGTCGGCCGGGAATGAGGATTGAACACATTTTCATAGAGGCCTGCGGAGGAATCTTCCATGAAACTGGATAGCGAGGAAGCCTTCCTCGAGCTCGTGGATCGCTATTTTCCCGGCAAAAGACGGGGAGAGCCTGGGGGACGCGGGGACGACTGCGCCGTGATCCCCTGCGGGGAAAGGCTCTGTCTGTCCACGGATCTTTTCCTGGAAGACGTGCACTTCTCCAGGACCTATTTTTCTCCGCGGGATATCGGATACAAAAGCCTGGCAGTGAACATATCCGATATTGCAGCCATGGCCGCCGTTCCGGAAGGCTTTTTGCTGAATCTCCTTCTGGTTCCGGACCTGCCGGACGAATTTTGGCCGGAATACTTCCGGGGCCTGGCCGATCTGGCCCGGGAATACGATCTCTATCTGGCCGGTGGCGATTTGAGCCGCTCCAGCCGGCTGGGAATGGGCATCACCATCTGGGGGTCGCCGGGTGCGTGCGTCCAGCGCGGAGCAGGCCTGCCCGGAGACCTGCTTTTCCTTGTCGGCGAGCCGGGACTTTCCGCAGTCGGTCTCCAGATCCTGGGAAAGGGAGGGGATCGCGAGGAGTTTCCCGACGCGGTGACAGCCCACCTGCGGCCGCGCCTCTATGTCGCGCAGGCCAGGTGGATTGCTGCCTGTTCCGGCCTCAGGGCCCTCATGGATGTGTCCGACGGATTGGCCAAGGACGTTCCCCGCCTCTTGGGTCCGGGAACGGGTGCGGTGCTGCGTCTGGGACGAGAGGATCTCCATCCGGAAGTGGTCGCTTGCGCTCGATGGCAGGGAATATCCGCTGAGGAGCTCGCCTTCCGCGGCGGAGAGGAATACGCCCTGCTCGGGGCGATCGATCCATCCTGCAGGGAGGAGTTGCGCGAGCTCGTGCCCGAAGCCCGTATCGTTGGCGAAATTGTTCGGGGAGAGGGGATCAGCTTGAACGGCGACCCCGTTGGAATTGAAGGTTTTGACCATATGCGGGGAGGCTAGGGCATGGGCTCAGAAAGGATAGCGTCGGCCCAGTGCCGAATTGTGGGCAGGATCCGTTCCCATCTGACGGACAGGCAAAACACACCCACCCAGGCCAGCGCGGATCTGCCCCCGGCTCGTATCGATATCGACGGGGCCTATAGGGATGCCCTTCTGGGGCTTTATCCCGGCGCGGCGATGCAGGTGCTGACTTGGCTCCACGAGGCGGACAGAAAGGTGCTCCAGTGTCATCCCCGCGGAGATCCTTCGCGGCCCATGCGCGGGATTTTCGCCACCCGCTCACCGGACCGGCCCAATCCCGTGGGTCTGCATCCGGTCCGTATCCTGGACATCGACGACCTGAGCCTGACGGTGCACCCCCTGGAAGCCCTGGACGGCACACCGGTGCTGGACATAAAACCCCTGATTTCCGCTGATGAAGAGGAACCGGACTGGGGCCGGGACATCCCGGCGGAGGTGGGGGAGGTTCTCAAGTCCGGCGGCCGCGAGGCCTGGCGCAAGGGACTGGTGAGCGGAATGAACGGCAATCTGAGCTTGCGGCGGGACGGAGATCGCATGGTGATCACCCGTTCCGGCTGCGCCAAGGGCCGCCTCGCTCCGGGAGACTTGGTCTGCGCAGATCTCGAGTCCCTTCCCACGCTCCAGCCTGAGGGCATGTCCTCGGAAGGCAACATGCACGCGGAAGTCTATCGCCGGCAATCCCGGGCCGAGGCGATCCTGCATACCCATCCGCCCAACATGCTGGCCCTGAGCCTGCGCAATTCCGGTGCAATGCTCGATCTGCCCCTGTACGAGGCCAATGCCTTCGCCGCGGAAATGGCCGTTGTCCCGGCCACGGAGCCGGGGACCCTGGAGCTGGCGCGGGCTGTCGGCAGCGTTGCCCGAGAGAGTCGAGCCGTGTTCATACAGGGTCACGGCTTGGTCTGCTGGGGTGAAGACCTCTATCACGCCCTGAACCTCACCGAAGAACTGGAGAGTCTGGCCCGGATCCAGCTGCTGGCCGGATAAAAAAGAGGCGCTCCTGTTGTGCGCTGTGTATCGGAGCGGCCTATACCTCATTGAGAAAATATGCTAGAGTGTTGGAGAAATTTAATAAGATATTTGCCGAGAACAGGTTTTCTTCGCAGGACGGTATACGAAAGGAGTCGCGGCGCTCGGGTATCGGGCCCGCGGCGAGGCTTCCGGGAAACGCTTGGTGAAACACCCCCAACCATCAAGGAGGTGAGGTATGGATATTAACAGGGCGCTCCGCGGGATCGCGGGAAGTGTTGTGCTGCTCAGCCTGATCTTGGCTGTTTTCTTTTCCAATTGGTGGCTGCTCCTTACACTGTTTGTGGGTATAAACCTCCTGCAGTCCGCTTTTTCCGCAACCTGTCCCATGATGTGGGTCCTCAGGAGGCTGGGCTTTCGTTCCTATGGGGACGAGGATCAGGCCAAGACCTGAGTCGTGGTCGCGCCGTCGTCAAGTGACGCTGAATATTTCAGGTCCACGGCTCAGATGGTGAAAAACAGGAAATGGGCAAGAGGCCCTAGGCGGTCCAGACAACAGATGACAAAACCAGACTTTACCAGTCATATCCATGAAGTTTCATTCGATAGCAGGAGGGGGCTATGAGCGAGACAGCCGCGAAACGCGAGGACCTGGAGAGTACGTCGCTGGATGAGGGTGTGCAGCTGCTGTATGAGCTGGACCGCGAGGAATTGATCCGCATCATCCTCGACGACGCGAAGAATTGGCTGGCTCACGACGGGCTCTGGTTTCAGGCGGTTGAGCAGGATCACGGAATGGACGCGGCCATCGAAGCGGACCGCAAGGCCTGGGAGACCTTTACCCAAATCGAGGCCAAGCGGATCATGAAGCGTCTGGGCATGGAGCCGGGAGGCGGCATTCCGGCCCTGGTCACCTGCCTCAAGCACCGCATGTACGCCAAGCTGAACAAGCAGCGCAGTGTGGAGGTGACCGACACACGGGCCGTTTTTCAGATGGTGGATTGCCGCGTCCAGGCGGCGCGCAAGCGGAAGAATCTCCCGGATTTTCCCTGCAAGCCGGTGGGCGAGGTGGAATACGCCAACTTCGCCAAGACGGTGGACCCAAGGATCCAGACCAGGTGTATCTGCTGCCCTCCGGAGGAGCATCCGGAGGAGTATTACTGCGCCTGGGAATTCACCCTTTCCGAGGAGGGTTGAGTTGTTCGGTGCGAATCCGATGCGCAGTGTATCCTTCCGGACAGGAGCAGCCTCCGGGAGGAGCGCCACGGGAGGATATAGAGGCACTTCCCGCCTTGTACGCCTCCTTTCCGGAGTGTTCGCTGTCTGCTTCCTCTTTCTCGCGGGCGTCTCCGGTGCCAATACCGGGATGCAGGAGGGGTTCGCAAGTCTGCGCCATGATGACTACAGCCGGGCTGGGGAAGTGTTTCGTCCCCTGGCTGAGCAGGGGGAAAGCACGGCAATGTACAATCTGGGCCTGCTCCTGGACAAGGGATTGGGCCTGGAGCAGGATCGCGGCTCGGCGGCAACATGGTATCGCCTGGCAGCCGAGCGGGGCGACGCCCGGGCCCAGTACAACCTGGCCCTGCTCTACATTGAGGGAAAGGGAGTGGATCAGGATTATGACCGGGCCGTGGAGCTCCTGCGCCGGGCGGCAGACGCGGGGTTGGCCAGGGCCCAGTACAATCTGGGCATCCTCGCCTCCGAGGGTTTGGGGATGCCCATCAGCTATGACCGCTCCAGGCAATGGTTCAACAGGGCCTCGCAAAGCGGTTTTCGCAAGGGCGAGTGCGATCTGAACTATGTGGGCCTGTGTATGAGCCGGGCGGAATTCCGCTTGGGCGAGGGCTCGGACTAGACCCCGCCCTCTAGTGCAAAACTCCGCTGGCTTCCCAACGGCGCTATCTCTCTGAACCTTCCCGTTTTCCGCCCCGGGTGGACGGTTTAGCCGCTTCTCCCGGGGTTTTTTTTGGGTCACCTCCATCCGATATCCGACATCTGTTATCCGGCTATCCGGCCCGAATGAGCCCCTGGTAGAATTCCATGGTCCTTCGCGCGACAGCGGACCAGGAAAATGCCTCCCTAGCCCGATTCATCCCCTGCCTGCCCATATCCCTCCTCAAATCAGGATTGTCCAGGATCGTGTTCACCCCATGGGCCAGATCGTCTGCGAACACTTCGTGATCCCTGGGTTCGGGATTGTCTTCCGATACAGGAGCGAAGGGCACGAGAAAGCCCGTTTTGCCGTGGAGCACGATGTCCGGGATGCCGCCCACCTCGGAGGCCACCACCGGAGTGCCGCAGGCCATGGCTTCCAGGTTGATGATGCCGAAGGGCTCGTACACCGAGGGGCAGACGAAGGCAGCAGCCTGGGAGTAGAGGGGAATGATCTCGGACTGGGGCAGATGCCGCTCCAGCCAGATAACGTCTATTTCAGTCGTATGGTTGATCCGCTCCACTTGCTGTCGGAGGTTCTCGTGCATGTCCGGGGTGTCCGCGCTCGCCGCGCAGAGAACGATCTGGGTTCCGGCACGCAGCTTCGGCGCGGCGGCCAGCAGGTGAAAGATCCCTTTCTGCGGGGTGATGCGACCTACAAAGAGGATGAAGGGTCGATTTGGATTGATGCCCAGGGAACGCGCAAGCTCCGGATCGGATCTGGGAGCGTATTCCCCGGTGTCGATCCCGTTGGGGATCACGCGAACGCGGTTCTGCGGTACCTGATAGTGGTGCTGCACATCGTGTTTCATCGCCTCGGAAACGGCGATGACCCCGTCCGCTTTTTGATAGGCGCTTTGCTCCAGCCAGGTGCTCACCTTGTATCCGGTCCCGAGTTGCTCCTGTTTCCAGGGTCTGTTGGGTTCCAGGGAGTGCGTGGTGAGCACAAGGGGAATGCTGAAGAGGTCGCGGATGAGGCAGCCGGCGAAGTGGGTGTACCAGGTGTGGCAGTGCACGATATCCGCTTCCTCCATGGCCGCTGTGAATTCGAGGTTGTTCTGCAGGATGGAGAGGATCTTGTGCCGGACAGCATCCGTATCCGGGAAGGCGTCTTTTCGGGGCGGAATCCCTTGGGAATGGATGTTCGGCTCCCGGGACTTTGGTTCGGCGCTGAAGCACAGCACCCGAATGCTGTGGCCGGCATTGTCCAACCGCGCCAGCTCCCGGCTGAGATAGTCGATGTGGACTCCTGCACCGCCATAGGTGTCCGGAGGAAATTCGTTGGTGAGAAGAGCGATGCGCATGGAGGCTCTCCGTTATGGTTTTTTTGGGATGGAAATGTGGACAACTTGCTGAATTATCAAGAGAAAGGGCAAGGCGTGGCTCGACGGGGCGTGCGCTGGGGCCGTGTTTCATAAACAGGCGAGCCCTTGTTCCGCGCGATAGGAAAACTATCCAGTATTGCCCTCAAAGCCCGCGCTGTAAAGAGTACGAGGAAGTCATACTGTGTCAGGTAGCCGGAACCGCTCCAGTTGAGCCTTCCTGGCACCGGACGCCGGAATGAAACACTGGCCTCAGCGCACGCCCCGACTCGCCACGCAGCAT
>JAZKRN010000024.1:0-23408 GCA_036628655.1 Desulfohalobiaceae bacterium
GCAGCAATTGGAAGATTTGGGGCGCCCTGTTATATCTGTACCACGCGGTTTTCCTCGATATCAAGGATGAGCAGAAACAAGGAACGCGCGGATCATCTTCTGGCCGAACAGGGCCTCGCCGAAAGCCGTGAAAAGGCCAAACGGATGATTATGGCCGGAGAGGTCTTTTTTCAACTAAAGGGCCGCGATCCCGAGCAGGTGAAGAAGGCGGGACAGCCCCTTCCTCCGGAAGCCCGCCTCACGGTCAAACAGCGGCAGCGTTTCGTCAGCCGCGGCGGAGACAAGCTGGAAAGCGCCCTTGTCCATTTCGATCTGCGCGTCGAGGGCCAAATCTGCCTGGATGTCGGCGCCTCGACCGGCGGATTCACCGACTGCCTCCTGCAGCACGGCGCACGCCGCATCTACGCCACGGACGTTGGACAGGGCTTGCTGGCCCACAGTCTGCGCCATGATCCGCAAGTTACTGTTCTGGAGGGGGTCAACTTCCGGCATGCGGAGCAGGACCTGCTTCCGGAAAAGGTGGACACGGCAGTCGCGGACTGCTCCTTTATCTCCCTGCGGCGCATCCTGCCCAGCATTCTGGTCTTCCTCGTTCCGGGCGGCCGTGTCCTGGCCCTGGTCAAACCCCAGTTTGAGCTATCGCGGAGCCAGGTGGACAAGGGCGTGGTACGTTCGCAGGAGCTGCAGCAGGAGGCGGTTTCCGGCCTTGCGCGCCATGCCGAGAAGGAGCTGGGCCTGAATTGCCTCGGCTCCGCCCCCTCCGGAGTCAAGGGACCCAAGGGCAACCAGGAGTATTTCCTGCTGCTGCGCTCGCCCGAAGTGACGCCGAAGCCACCCAACCGCTCTCCGAGCTCCGACCTCTGATCTCCGACTTCCGACCTCCGGCTCACCAGCTCATTCGAACGGGAACTCCCTCACGGCGCATCTGTTCCTTGATTCCGGGAATGGTGTAATTTCCGTAGTGCACGATGGAAGCGATGAGCGCGGCAGAGGCGTGGCCCGAGGTGGTGGCTTCCACCATGTGCTGCGGGTTTCCCGCGCCCCCGGACGCGATCACCGGAATTCGCACCGCATCCGCAACCATCTGGGTCACGCTCAGCTCGTACCCGTCCTTGGTCCCGTCCGCGTCGATGGAATTGAGGCAGATTTCCCCGGCTCCGAGGCGTTCCGCCTCGCGCGCCCACTCGAGGGCGTCCATGCCCATGCGCTTCCTTCCGCCGTGGATGACCACCTCGTACCCCGATGGCGTGTCTCCTCCCGGCTCCACTCGGAGGACATCCATGCCCAGAACCACGCACTGCGATCCGAAGGCCTCTGCACCCCGACGAATCAGATCCTGGTCCTTGACCGCGGCCGAGTTGACGGAAATCTTCTCCGCTCCGCTGAGCAGGACCGCCCGCATGTCCTCCACGCTCCGGATCCCGCCCCCTACGGAGAAGGGGATGAAGATCTGCGAGGCCACCCTGTCCACCACGTCGAGTATGATGTCCCGTCGCTCGTGGGACGCGGTGATATCGTAGAACACGATCTCGTCAGCACCCTGCTCGTAGTAGGCGCGGGCCGTGGTCACGGGGTCGCCGATGTCCACGTTCCCCTCAAACTTGATCCCCTTGGTCAGGCGACCGTCCCGTACATCCAGACAGGGTATGACGCGCTTGCAAAGCATTAGCGAGCTTCCAGGCAATAGGTGTTGAAATTGTCCAGCAGGGTGAGCCCCGCCCGTCCGCTTTTCTCCGGATGGAACTGGACCGCCCACAGGCCCTCTCTGCCCAGGACGGAGCAAAAGCGGGTCCCGTATTCGGTGCTCCCCAGCCAATAGGAGGTTTGGGGTACAGGGTAGTAGGCGTGGACGAAATAGAACTCGGACCCGTCCTCTATCCCGGCCAAAAGCGTGGACCCCCCCTCCGTACCGGTCACGGCGTTCCATCCCATGTGGGGGATGTTGATGGGCAGTCCCCCTTCGGTGAGACCGGGGTCGAAACGCTTGCAGTGGCCGGGGATGAGCCCCAGTCCCGTTGCGTCGTTCTCCGGGGTTGACTGCAACAGGATCTGGCTTCCCAGACAGATGCCCAGAAGGGGCACTCCCAGCTCCACGCGCTCCCGGAGAAGATCGTCCAGCCCGGTGCGCCGCAGGGTGCGCATGGCCTGTCCGGCGGCCCCTACCCCGGGAAAAATGATGCCGCGGGCCTCTCGAACGGTTTCCGCGTCGGGCGTTATCCGGCAGGGGATATCCAGATAGTCCAGCGCACGCTTGACGCTGGTCAGATTCCCCGCCTCATAGTCCACGATTGCGATCATTGAAAGCCTTTCCTGGGCGCTGAGTGTGCTTTTTTGCGGAATATCGGAAAGCGGGGCTCATCCGGAGTCGGCACGGGGATGAGAATCATATATAACCATCATTCCCGGATCTACCCGGGTACAACCAAGCATGAAAATGCTGCGCGGCGAGTCGGGGATTGCGCTGATGCCAGTGTTTCATCCCGGCGTCCGGTGCCGGGAAGAGCTTCAAGCAAGCGATTTTTGCTCACGGGACAACGTATATTCTTATCGTATCCTTGACATCGCGGATCTCACCGACGCTACCGGCAAGGGCCCCATATCGCGAGCATCAAGGGCGCGCCCGTATATGAAACACGACTTCAGCGCACATCCCGACGAGCCGAGCCCGACAATTTTTCCAGATAATTCAACAAACGAGACACATTTTTATACAAAAAATGTACTGGACAGACTGTCCTATAAGGACAAAGAGCCAAGCGTGATTCCTCCCCAATCAACCGGAAACCCTGAACGGAGAACGGGGAACGCCAAATCTAGTTGATCACCACTCCGGCATACCCCACAACCGAGCTGTAGTCGCCGATGAAGTCCCCGGAATTGGCGTACTCCACGAGCTCACCTCCGGTGCAGCCGAGCTTTCGGGCCAAAGCCAGGCCGACAGTCATGGGCAGCACCCCGCACATGCTGATCCTGTTCTTGGTCACCGTCTCAAAGAGGCCCTCGGGGTTCAGATCCACGATTTCTCGCAGGGCGAGCTCGTCATGCTGCTTGGCCTTGTCCGAGGAAATGAAATGGCTCATGTCCGAGCTGACCACTACGGAGACAGGTTCGCTCTGGGAGCTGACGACCCCGGCAAGGGTCTCCCCGACTGCCAGCAGGGTGTTCGGGTTGGATTCGGCAACTGCCACGGGGACGATCTGTGTGGTTTCATCCAGGGCGTAGAGGAAGGGGAGAACCACTTCCAGGGAGTGTTCACGAAGATGTGCGGACTGATCCTCCTCCAGCGCCGAATGGGCCTGCAGGACCCCGGCGGCCAGTTCCTCGTCCACGGGCACGGAAGCCCCAGGGAGCTCCCAGTTTCCGGCGGACCAGACGGCAAAGGGCTTCCCCATGCCCGTATGATTGGGGCCAAGCAAGAGCACGCGTCTGCCGGGGCGAGCCCGGGCCAGGGTCCTGCCCGCGACCCCGCCGGAAAAGGGATACCCCGCGTGGGGTACCATTGCTGCCGCCGCCCCTGTCTGCGAGGTGGAGCCGCCTGCCATATACTCCCGGACTTCTTCCAGCCATTTCTCCCGGCTTCCGGGATAGAATTGTCCGGCAACAACCGGCTTCCTGTTCATAGCCGCCCCTCCTGGGTTGCTTTGTCGGAATCCGCCGCTGACCCGTCCTCAGAGGGAGGAGTCCATCGAGAGCCACTCGGGTTCAACCGCGAAATCGTGCGGATTCAAGTATCCTAGTCAGACACTGTGGGTTCGTCAACACACGCCGCATTGCAAGCCTTTGGGGACCCGGCGAAAAACGCTTGCCAACCAAGCCCAAATGGAATTGTCTTGAATATTCACCGGATATGATTTATTTTAGACTGTGATGCGGCTGTCATCACATTCCCGTCTTGCAAGGCGGCGTCCACCGCCGTGAAAACAGCCGGATCCGAAGAACGTCTCGCGAAACAAATCGACGAAAGCACCCCGGCAAACTCATGTGACCCGGACCGGCTTCCCGCCGAGTTCCGCGAAGCGGCCCCTTGCACGTTCTCAGTGCCCAGGGCGCCGGTCGGACTGTTGCTGGTATATCCGTCTCTTTAGACGAAGGGAAGGTCGGCCCCTTGGACAGGGTCGGCCAAGCTGCAAATGCCCCATACATGTGAGGAATATATATGAGTCAGCATCTGCATGCTGGTCTTGATGTCGGCTCTGGGACCTCGAAAACGGTAATTCTCGACGAACGGGGCCAAATCATCCGCTCCTGGTATAAAAACTCCCAGGGAAAACCCCTGCAGACCGCATATGAGCTATTGGGCCTGGTTGAAGCGGAATTCCCCGGAAATCAAGTCGCCACCCTGATCTGCAGCGGCACCGGGGGCAAGAACATCGCCCGCCTCCTGGAAGTTCCCTTCCTGAACGAGGTCATCGCCCACACCAAAGCCGTGGAGTCCTTCCACCCCGAGGCTCGCACCATTATCGACATCGGCGGGGAGGACGCCAAGCTGGTCCTGGTGGATCCGGACGAGCAACAACACTTCTCCATCCGGGACTTCGCCCTGAATACCGTCTGCGCCGCCGGGACCGGCGCCTTCCTGGAACAGCAGGCCGCGCGCCTGGGCTACAGCATCCAGCGCTTTTCCGAGCTCGCCGAAGAGGCGGAGACGGTGCCCACCATAGCCGGCCGCTGCACCGTCTTCGCCAAGTCGGACATGATCCACCTGCAGCAGAACGGCGTGGCGGACCTGGAAATCATCGCCGGCCTATGCTTCGCCATTGTGCGCAACCTGGGCACGAATATCGCCAAGGGCAAAACCATTACCCCGCCCCTGGTCTTTCAGGGCGGCGTGGCCGCCAACCTCGGCGTGCGGCGCGCTATCCGCGAGCTTTTGCTTTCGTGCGACGAGGACATGATCATCCCGGAGCACTATGCGGTCATGGGAGCCGTTGGCGCGGCCCTTGAGGGTGCCCGAAGAGAAGAGCCCGTGGTCTATCCGGGACGGGCGGCCCTGGAGCCCTATCTTCAGGCCGAGGACAATCGCTCGGACAGCCTTCCTGTCCTTGGGGCGCCCCTGGAGCAAAACGCCGCACAAGAAGGAAGCGCACAACCCGGCGAAGAAGACGCGGACGAAGCCTTCCTGGGCATCGACGTCGGCTCGGTCAGCACCAAAATGGTCCTCTTGGGGGCCGATGACGAGGCCGTCCGCGAGGACTCCGGCAAGGAGCCGAGCGTCCTGGCCAGCACGTATCTCCCCACCTCCGGCCGCCCCCTGGAGGCCATCAAGCAGGGGTTGTCCGAGCTGAGATCCCGTTTCTCGAGCCCGCCACGTATCGCCGCAGTGGGCACCAGCGGCTCAGGACGCTACCTGAGCGCCGGCTTCGTGGGATCCGACGGCGTATACAACGAGATCACCGCCCAGGCCACGGCGGCTCGGTCCATCGTCCCGGATGTGGACACCATTTTCGAGATCGGGGGTCAGGACTCCAAGTACATCCGCATAGAGGGCGGCTCCATCGCCGATTTCACCATGAACCGGGTCTGTGCAGCGGGCACGGGCTCCTTCCTGGAGGAGCAATCCGTTCGGCTGAACCTGGACATTCAGGACTTCGGCGATATGGCCCTCTCCGCGGAAGCTCCGGCACGCATGGGCGAACGTTGCACCGTCTTCATGCAGTCGGATCTGGTGCACTACCAGCAGAAGGGGGCTTCCCAGCCTGATCTCGCAGCAGGGCTGTGCTATTCCATTGTACACAACTACCTGAACAAGGTTGTGGAGCATCGCCGCATCGGGGATCATATCGTCTTCCAGGGCGGCACGGCCTTGAACCAGGGCATTGTGGCGGCTTTTGAAAGCGTTCTGGGCAAGAAAGTGCATGTGCCCCGAAACAACGAAGTCACCGGTGCCATCGGCGCTGCCATGCTCGCGGCCCGCGACCGTGTCTGCGCGAGCAACTTCAAGGGCTTTGATCTGTCGCACCGGGGCTATACCCGAAAGATCTTCGAATGCCAGGGCTGCACCAATAGCTGTGAAGTGCAAAAGATCTACATCGAGGGTGAGGAGACCCCTCTCTATTTCGGGCACCGCTGCGAACGCTACGAGCGCACCTCCCAGACTGAGGAGCACGAGGTCCCGGATCTGATCCGGGAGCGGCGCGAAATCCTGAAGCGCCATCTTCCGGAGTCCGTCTCCACGGATCCGGAGGCCAGCGACAGGCCTTCCATCGGCATTCCCAAGACCCTGTACTTCTGGGAATGGCTCCCCTTCTTCGCAACCCTGCTCCATGAGCTCGGCTATCAGCCCGTTTTGAGCGCGGACACGAACAAGAAGCTGGTCGCGAACGGCTCCTCCCTCATGGTCACCGAGACCTGTCTCCCCCTCAAGGCTGCGCACGGCCATGTGGCAGACCTGCTGGACCGAGGAGTGCGATCCATATTCCTGCCCCAGATCTACGATCTGCCCAGCCTGGATCCCCAGCAGAGCACGGGGACCATCTGCCCCTTTGTCCAGGGCCTGCCCTGGACCATGCGCTCCGCCATCAACTTTCACGGCAGGGGCGCAGAGCTCCTTTCCCCGGTCCTCAAGCTGGGTCGCGATCCAGCAGACTCCGGTACCGGCTGGAGGGAGCTCGCCGGGATGCTCGGCGTGGGTATGCGCCGCATGAAGGGGGCCCTGCAGCGGGCGAGCACGGTCCAGGAGGGTTTCCGCAACGCCCTCCGCAAGCGCGGCGAACAGATCCTCCGGGAAGTGGAGCGGGGCCGGACCTGCCTGCTCATTGTGGGACGTCCCTATAACGCCATGGATCCGGGCCTGAACATGGATCTGTCCCAGAAGCTGCGCAGGCAGGGCATCCTGGGCATCCCTCTGGACTTTCTCCCTCTCGAGGAGGAAGGGCACCGCATCAGCGGAGAAAACATGTACTGGGGCTACGGCCAGAAAATCCTGGCTGCGGCCCATCTGCTCCGCCGCTATCACAACCTCCATCCGGTCTTTCTGACCAACTTCTCCTGCGGGCCGGACGCCTTCATCATGCACTTCTTCCAGGATATCCTGGGTGAGCGGCCCTTTCTGGAGCTGGAAGTCGACGAGCACACTGCGGATGCCGGGGTCGTCACCCGGCTGGAGGCGTTCTGGGACAGCATCCGCGGCTTCGGGGAAAAGAGGACCGAGCCGCGCGAGCCGCATCGCGGCAACATGGGGTACCGCAAGGAGCGGGTGCTCTACATTCCGCCCATGACCGATCATCTCCAGGCCTTTACCGCCGCTTTCGCCGCCCAGGGAGTGGACGCCCGGCTCCTGCCCCCCTCGGACAAGCAGAGCCTCGACCTGGGTCGCAGGCACACCACGGGCAAGGAGTGCCTGCCCGCTGTGCTCACCACCGGGGACATCCTCAAGGCCACGGAGCAGCCGGATTTCGATCCGGAACGCGCCGCCTTCTTCATGCCCGCTTCCAACGGTCCATGCCGGTTCGGCCTTTACCACAGGCTCCACCGGCTCCTGCTGGACAAAATGGGCTGCTCCGGAGTGCAGGTCTATGCCCCCAATCAGACCTACACCCTGTACGAGGAGCTCGGAGTGGTGGGCAAGGACTTCGCCAAACAGGCCTGGAAGGGGGTCGTCGCGGTGGATCTGTTGATCAAGATCCGGCAGGAAACGCGCCCCTATGTCCAGGACAGGTCCGCATGCGACCGGCTCTACGCGGACTACCTGGACCGGATCAGCCATGCGGTTCAGGAGAGCGCCGACCTCCGCGACGTCCTGAGCGGGGCTTTCCGGGACTTCGACAATCTCCCCCGCGCTACGCGACGAGAGAAACCCATCGTGGGGATCGTGGGCGAAATCTATGTCCGGTCCAACCCCTTCGCCAACGAGAACGTGATCCGCAATCTCGAGGACCTGGGTGTTGAGGTCTGGCTACCCACCATCGGGGAATGGATCCATTACGTGAACCACATGGGCAAGAAGGAGGCCCGGGATGCCGGCGAATTCGGGCAGTGGCTCAAGCTGACCCTGGAGACCCGCTACCAGCACAAGGTCGAGCGCCAACTGGCCGCGGCGTGCGACTCCCGCCTGCGCTCCATGCCCGAGCCCGGAACGGAGAAGTTGCTCCACCAGGCCGGACGCTACATCGATCCCCGCTTCGAGGGCGAGGCGATCCTCTCCGTGGGCAAAAGCCTGGATTTCGCCCACAACCGGGTGCAGGGCGTGGTCAACCTCATTCCCTTCACCTGCATGCCCGGCGGAGTGGTGGATGCCCTGCTCAAGCAGATCACCGCGGACCACCCCGTTCCCTCCATGACCCTGATCTTCGACGGGCAGCAGGAAACCAACACCCAGAACCGGCTGGAGGCATTCGTGCACCAGGTCTGTCAGCATGACAGATTGGTCAATTGAAACCATTTTAACCGCCAAGACGCCTGAGCGCCAGGGAGTCCGCCAAGGGAAAAGATGGATGAGCAAAGGCACAGTCCTTCCCTTCGCCGTACCCCGGCAAAGGGGAACGGTCTGCTTGGCGTCCTTGGCTTCTTGGCGGTTTATTCTTGTGAGAACGAATCAGTTTGATGGGCACCGATGAGAGCTGGACAAAAGGCGAGCTGGGCATTACATTGATTGTGTGCTTCTCGTGAGGCGTGAGCCGGCGGATTGTCGCCGTCCCCTCACCCATCTGATCTACGGATTCTAAGCTTCTCGATGGCACGGCGAAGAGGAATTCGAACATCGCCTCAATCGAGAAGCCAAGAATCCGTTGATCAGATGGGTGAGGGGATGGAGGAAAGTCCGGGCTCCACAGGGCAGGACGCTGGGTAACGCCCAGAGGGAGCGATCCCTGGAAAGTGCCACAGAAACGATACCGCCCCTCACCCATCTGATCTACGGATTCTAAGCTTCTCGATGGCACGGCGAAGAGGAATTCGAACATCGCCTCAATCGAGAAGCCAAGAATCCGTTGATCAGATGGGTGAGGGGGATAAGGGTGCAACGGTGGGGTAAGAGCCCACCAGCTGTCGTGGCGACACGACAGGCTCGGTAAACCCCGTCCGGAGCAAGACCAAATAGGGGGGCGCTTGAGGCCGGCCCGGCCGAAGCCTCCGGGTAGGTCGCTTGAGGCAGGGAGCAATCCCTGTCCCAGACGAATGACGATCATCCCCCTCACCCATCTGTTTTACGGCTTCTAAGCTTCTTGAACGAATCACGGACGATGTCTTCAGCGAGACTTGGCTCACCAAGAAGCCAAGAAGCCGTTGAACAGATGGGTGAGGGGGGGAACAGAACCCGGCTTACGTCCGACTCACGCCGCGGGAAGCACTTTTTTTCTCTCGCCGGCTGTTTGCCGCGGTGCTGTCCATCGCTTGCCGCGTTTTATCCCCTCGTCTCTTATCCTGACTCCCGTCTCCAGAATCCCGGCTCCCGTCAACTGTCTTCCCCGCCCTGTCTCCAGGGCATTTCCTCCTTGATGGCTCGGATGCGTTGCCTGGCCATCCGATTCAGCTCCGGAACATAGGCTTGAAACACCTGCTGCAGGATGGGGCTGTAAAAGGTGTGGACACTGAACTGGGGCACGGGCCTGAATCCCCGCCTATGCTTGTGGGCTCCGCCGATGCCTGGATCGAAAGTTTGTATCCCGTTGCGGATCGCCCACTCAATGGGTTGATAGAAGCAGGTGTTGAAATGCAGATAAGGGATCTCCCGACGGGATCCCCAGTAGCGGCCGTAGAGCCTGGGACCTTTGTGCACCAGCAGGGCCATTGCCACCGGATCGTCCTCCTCCTCCTGATAGGCGCAGACGAGAAGGAGCCTGCCGGGGCACCGCTCGGGCAGCTCCCTAAAGAAGGCGCGGTTCAGGTGCAGACAGGCCCAGGGCCCGTACTGCCTGTTGGTCCGCAGATAGAAATCGTACATCCGATCCATGGCCCCGTGCGGTATCTCATCCCCCCTGTACAGGCAAAAGGTAACACCCGCCCGGGTCATGGCCTTGCGCTCCCGGCGAATGGTCTTACGCTGCCTGGAGGCGAAACGGGAGAGGAAATCCTCAAAATCCCTGTATCCCGGGTTCTCCCAAAGGAACCCCTGGTGCTGCCACAGGCCGTATCCCTGCCGCCGCAATTTCGCCAACCACTTCGCATCCACGAAATGGAAATGGGCCCCGGAAAACCCCGCTCGCTGACAAAGACGATCCACGGCGTGGCTCATGGTCCGGATGAGCTCGTTTTCGTCATAGCCTGGAGCTGTCAGGAACCGATAACCGGGCATGGGGGTAAAGGGGGTCATGCCCACCAGCTTGGGATAGTATTCGATCCCCAGCTGCCTGGAAGCCTCCTGCCAGATGTGATCGAAGACAAACTCCCCGCTGCTGTCCGTGCGCACGTACATGGGGGCCGCGGCCACCATTTCCTCCTTGTGCCAAAGGGTAAGGTGCAGCGGCATCCATTCCGTTGCGCGGCTGACGCAGCCCGAACGCTCCAGCAGACTGAGCCAGTCCCATTCCAGAAAGGGGGACTCCGCGGGAAGGGCCAGAGCGTCCCATGCGCTCCTGTCGATCTCTTCCATCCCCGTCTGCCAAGTCAGGGTGTACTCGTCAGAATTCAGGATGCTTTCCATTCTGGACATAGTGCAGGCTCATTCGGGGCCGCGTTGCCGCGCGGCATTTTTCGGACCTTGTGACGGGACGGCGAAGGGACCGGCTTGGCTCCTCGTATCGCGAGCTTTTCCCGGTGCAGAAGGGGAGGGAGGAACGGACGCATCGACCGCAATCGGACATTCAGGAGGGCTGCTGCTCCCGAAAGCTCTCCAGACAGGACGCGATACAGGCCTCGCAGGTCTCGCACTCGGCACAGTGGCTGCAGTCGTCGCACATGCGGGTAAAACCCGCGAGCCAGTCGCTGCCCGTCCGGGGGCAGTGGCGCACGAATTGCACGAAGGTAATGAGCCGGTCCAGGGCCTCATCGTCTATGTGGTGCTCCAGGCGACATGCGTTGGATTCCGCCAGATCCTCGGGCAGCTGCAGGAAGGTGTGCAGGAATTCGAACAGGGCCTTGTGCCGGTACACAATCCGCGTGGCCAGGCGAAACCCTTCCGGGGTCAGGGTGATCTTGCTGTAGGGATGGTAGTGGATCAGGCCCTTCTGGGCCAAAGTCTGAAGCGCCCCGGTCACCGAGCCGCGCTGAACCCCCAGGCGCTCGGCGATGTCCTTGGAACGGGCGGACTTGTTTTCCCGCTCCAGGGCAAAAATGGCCTCCAGATAGTCCTCCAGGCTGGAGGTTAGGGGCTCGGACTGATTTTTCCAGGCCATAGGCTCTCTGTGTGAGTGATGTGAGTGCCCTCCAGGGGGCAACGAGGCCGAGATGTCCTCATTCCTCGCGGCAGCTCGCAACCGGGACCCCCTTCCCTACCGAGAGCTCGCGGTTTGCCAACCATCCGGATCAACACCCCTCTGGGCGGCTATCCGGGGAAGGTCTGCCTCGGCGTCGGAAGGCCGCATATAGCTCGGCTCGATAGAGCTCCGGGAGAAGGATCCCCGAGTGGCAGCACGAAGAAGAAGATCCGGACTCGGCTTATCCCAGATTCTATCCAAAAATCCGGCCCCGGGCAAATGCCGGGCCAGAAACTCCCTGTTCTCCCGCACTCCGGTGCCCACCAGATACAGGGGCCCTTCCCGACCCTCCAGAATCTGCCGAACCTGATCCAGAAAGAGGGCGGCGGGATCGCTAATGGGGCACACCCCTTTTTTCGCGTCCGCGACAAAGCCCTGCATATATACAGTGTTCATGCGCGCCCTGGTTAGGACCCACAGCTCACCGGGCGCGACACGGGCGGGGACTTCGGCGACCAGAGGGAGATAATCCAGGCCGCAGAGAGGCAGGTCTTGGCTCCGGGCCAGACCCAGGGCGTAGGAAAGGGCGATGCGGAGGCCGGTGAACGCGCCAGGACCGCGAACGCAGGCGATGCCGTCCAGATCGGCGACCGGAGGCTCCGCTTCCTTGAGGCACTGCTGGACGGCACGGGGAATCAGCGTAATTCCCTTGCCGGGAGCGCGCATCTCGCGGGAGACGAGAAGCTCGCCTGCCCTTCCCAGCACCGCCTGCAGCCTCTCCTCCGCCGCATTCAGGACGAGGACGGTCTCAACCGAAGAGCCTGAAGAGGTCATTGTAGATCACCAGTATCATGAGGGCGATGAGCAGGGACAGACCGATGCGCATGGCTATCTCGCGCCACTTGGGGTCCACCGGCCGACCCAGCACTGTTTCCATGCCGAAAAAGAAGAGGTGTCCACCGTCCAGGACCGGTATGGGCAAAAGGTTCAGGATCCCCAGATTGACGCTGATCAGGGCGGTCAGGCCCAGAACGTCGACAAGCCCCTGTTGCGCTTCCTCCCCCACGAGCTGGGCGATAAGGATGGGTCCGCCCAGGCTCTCCAGAGGTACCGCCCGTTGAATGATCTTGAGCAGTCCCAGAAAGGTGAGCTTAATCACCTGCCAGGTTTGCTGCGCACCGGCCCCGATCGCCTCAAGGGGCCCCAGATCGCGATAGATCCTGTCTCCGGCAACCTCGATTCCGATCAGGGTTGTCTCGACCTCCTCGCCGAAGATGTTCTCCGTAGCCTTTACCTCGGGCGTCACCCGAAAGGTCCTGATGGTGTCCCCGCGCTCGACGCGAAGGACCAGGCGCTCCCCTTCCGAGCCGCGGATATGTTTTGAAAGCTGGTGCCAGTAATCAATGGGCTCGCCCTGGATGGAAACGATCCTGTCTCCGGACTTGAGGCCGGCTTTTTCCGCGGGCATGCCCTCCTGGACGGCCCCCACGGTGGGCGCGAGCATCTGCTGGCCCACGAAGAGGAAAATCCCGGCGTAGATCACCAGAGCCAGGGCAAAATTGAACACCGGACCGGCCCCGACAACAAGCATGCGCTGCCACGGAGGTCGATGGGAAAAGCTCTTGCGCGCGTCCTCCTGACTGGAAAGCTCTTGATCCGGATTCTCGCCCATGAGCTGGACATATCCCCCCAGGGGGACCATACAGATCCGGTATTCGGTGCCTCCCCGGGAAAAGCTGGCCAACTTCTTGCCGAAACCCAGGGCAAAGGTGTGCACTCCGATGCCCATGGATTTGGCCACGGCAAAATGGCCCAGCTCGTGAAAGAAGATGAGGGCCCCCAATACGAGGACAATAGCCACGACACTGATCATTGTTGAATCGACCGCCTTACTCGCTCGCGTACTTCTCGGTCCAGGGAGAGGATCTCCTCCACCCCATTCAGGGGAATGGAACGATGCTCTCGCAGGGCCATCTTGTTCACCTCACAGATTCCGAAAAAGGAGAGGCGCTCCTGCAGAAAGAGCTCCACAGCCACCTCGTTGGCCGCATTGAGCACGACCTGATGGCTGGGGCCTGCCTGCAGGGCCTCCCGGGCCAAATCGAGAGAGGGGAACAGCTCCGTATCCGGACTGGAAAAGGTCAGGCTGCCGGTCCCCGCAAGATCCAGGCCGGGGAGATCGGCTTCCAGCCGGTGGGGATAGCTCAGACAGTAGGCGATGGGCACGCGCATGTCCGGAACCCCCAACTCGGCCAGGGTGGATCCGTCCCTGTATTCCACAAGGGAATGCACGATGCTTTCCGGATGAACCAGGACCTCGATAAGCTCCGGGTCGGCTCCGAAGAGGTGGTGGGCCTCGATGATCTCCAGCCCCTTGTTCATCAGTGTGGCCGAATCCACGCTGATCTTGGCCCCCATGGACCAGCTGGGATGACGCAGGGCCTGATCCGGTGTCACACGGGCCAGAAAGGCCCTGTCCTTGTCCCGGAAGGGGCCGCCGGAAGCCGTGAGCTGCAGCTTGGCCACCTCTTTCTCATTGTTCCCGGCCAGGGCCTGGAACAGGGCATTGTGCTCCGAATCCACCGGCAACAGGGTCGCGCCGGTCTCGCGACAGCAGCGCCGTATCAGATCACCGGCCAGGACCAGGGACTCCTTGTTCGCCAGAGCGACCATTTTGCCCCGCTCAAGAGCCGCAACCGTGGGCGCCAACCCGGCGGCCCCCATCAGGGCGGAGACCACGATATCCGCATCCTCCAGGGAGGCGAGGGCCTCGTACGCAGCCTGACCCGTCTGGATATCCGGAGTGTATCCCGCGGGCAGCAAACTGCGCAGCTCACCGATAAATTCCTCGCTGCGAAGGGCTAAATAGTCCGGACGCCACCAAGCGGCCTGCTCCGCCAGGAGCTCAATATTGCCGCCTCCGGCAAGGGCCATCACCCGAAATGTTTCGGGGTTTTCGCCGGCAACCCGGAGCACGTTCCGGCCGATGGAGCCGGTGCTTCCCAGGACCACCAGCCTGCGACCCTGCAAAGGAAGTGTGCTCGCTTTCCGCAAAGAGGAAATGTAGGAGAGCATATGCGGGTTCCCCGTTCTGCGTTCCGCGTTCTGGGTTCGGTGTTCAACAGGGAGCTCACCGCAAGGCTCGACAACTGCATCGCTGCGCCTCGCGGCATTTCCTGACGGGTTGTGCCCGGGTTTGCCCTCAAATGAGCTGCGCCGTTGGGCCAAGGCGCCCAGTTTGAACAGAAAGAAAACTGACACATGAGCAAGCCTGCACGGTCATCTTCTCGCGAGGAGGCTCCGATTCTGGATTTTCTACGGCTCCTCACGCGGGGGCATCCCTGCCCCCACCCGACTCTCGGTGTGTGCAGGAGTCTCAGGGCTATGCCCTTTCCAGAATTTCTGTGGCGTCCCCACGGAAAGCACTTGTCGGCGGTCGGGCTTCCCCCGCGTGAGGAGCCGAGTAAATCAACAGAATCTCCGCCTGAGACGTCTCGAAGAAGACCCTGTAGGCTTGTTCATTTATGAAGTTTCATACGAGGGCTGTCCTGCCTCGAACTCTTCAAGATCCTTAATTTTCATTGGTCAGGAGAGCATGACTTGAGCAATCAATTCCTCCTCAAACGAAAAAACCAACCCCCTGGACCTCAAAACGCTGAACGCAGAACGGGGAACGGGGAACGCTGAACGGGGAACGGGGAACGCTGAACAGGAAACCCGGAACCTGCCTCAGAACAGCGGCCAAAATGTCTGAAACAGGATGTAGGCGGGAATTACGAGGAGAACGCTGTCGAAGCGGTCCAGAAATCCCCCGTGACCCGGCAGGAGCTTCCCCGAATCCTTGACGCCCTGCTTTCGCTTCAAAGCGGAGATAAAAAAGTCGCCTCCCTGTGCGGCGATGTTCAGGACAATGCCCACGCCGATCCAGACGGGCCAGGTTGCGGCGCCGAATCCGAGGCCGAGAGCGAGACTCACCACCAGGCACCCAGCCAATCCTCCCACGGCGCCCATCCATGTTTTCTTGGGACTCACCGCGGGAAGCAATTTGCGTTTTCCCAACAGGGATCCGGCATAAAAGGCGAATATATCCGTGGCGAAGGCCGTGAGCAGAACAAGGAGGATCTCCTCCGCTTCCAGCCCGACCAGGAACTGCAGCGCGGCCGGTATATAGATGAGGCCCAGGCTCACGATCTGCGCGCTTTGCCACTCACCTGCCCTGCCCCTGGCGAGCTGAACGATGAAGAAGGCGTTGATCGCCCACAGACAGAAAAGCACCGAACCCAGGGCGGACACCCCTATAAAGCCGTGCAGCACGACTGGCACAGCCAGGATCATCCCCGCCGTTTTCAGGCCCAGCTGTTCCCGCCTCGGCCAAAACAGGGAAAAGAATTCCCACAGCCCCATCCCGCTCATGGCGAGGACGCCGATAGCGAGCTCAAGGGGAGTGGCCCAGAAAATCAGATACCCCAGCACGAGGACCAGGACCAGGCTGGTGAGAATGCGCTTAAAGTGGGAGCTCATGGATGCGTCTTCGGATTGGGTCACCAATCGGGTTTCTCGCGGAAGGCAGCCGCGGCAAGTGGGTCTTACTGCCCCAATAGCCGGCTCGAGAGCTCGTTACACGGTTATCCGTCTATGTGCTCGGTCCACTGTCCCGGGTGACGCCGCCGAAGCGCCGACACCGTCGGCGAAAGTCCTCCAGGGCCAGGTCCAGATCCGCAGCGCTGTAGTCCGGCCACAGAGTATCCGAAAAATAGAACTCGGAATAGGCGGACTGGAAGAGCAGAAAATTGCTCAAGCGCCGCTCACCGCTGGTGCGAATAACAAGATCGGGGTCAGGTATGTCCCCTGTTTTCAAATAACTCGCAAAGAGCTGCTCATCGATCCGGTCCGGATCGGACTCCTTGGAAGCAATCCGCCGGCACGCATCCAAAATTTCCTCCCTGCCGGAGTAATTCAGTGCCAGATTGAGGCTCATCCTCGTGCCGCCGGCAGTCTTGTCGCAGACACGCTGCAGCACCTGACGCACCCCCACGGGAAGTCCTTCCGGCTTGCCGACAAGGTTGAGGCGTATGGACTCGTCGATGAGCCGTTGCTGCTCGCCCCGAATGAAGCGGATCAACAAGTCGAAGAGGACGTCGATCTCTTCGCGGGGGCGCCTCCAGTTCTCCCTGGAAAAGGTATACAGGGTGAGGTGTTCGATCCCCACCTCGGCACAGCGGGTAACGATTTGCCTCGCGGCCTCCGTGCCCGCCTTGTGCCCTTCGCTGCGGGGCAGTCCGCGCTGCTTGGCCCAGCGCCCGTTGCCGTCCATGATAATGGCAATATGTCTGGGCAGTATGCGTCCCTCGCGGGATTTCTTCAAGGTGTCTTCCGGGCTCAAGGCCACTACAGCTCCATGATTTCCTTCTCTTTGTCCTCTCTGGCCTTCTCCGCCTTGGAAACGAACTCGTCGGTGATCTTCTGGACTTCATTCTGGCCGGAATACATGTCGTCCTCGGAGATCTCCTTGTTGTTCTTGCGCTTCTTGAGGGCGTCGTTGGCCTCTCTGCGGATATTGCGGATAGCTACCTTGGTGTCCTCGGTGTACTTCTTGGCTATCTTGGCCAGCTCCTTGCGACGCTCCTCGGTCAAGGGTGGAATGTTGATCCGGATCGTCTTGCCGTCGTTAATGGGATTGAGCCCCAACTCGGACTTCATGATGGCCTTCTCCACATTCCCCATGCTGCTCTTGTCCCAGGGCTGGATGAGTATGCTCCTGCTGTCCGGTATGGAAATAGAGGCCAACTGATTCAGAGGGGTAGGCATTTGGTAGTAGTCTACTTGGACGTCTTCAACCAGAGTCGTAGAGGCCCTCCCGGTCCGCAGCTTGCTAAAGTCCTTTTGCAGGGTCTCAATCGCCTTTTCCATCCGTTCCCGACAATCCTGAAATACATCCTCCATGCCTAACCTCCTTGCACGACTGTGCCCACATCGTCGCCTTCAATAACACGCAAAACATTGTGCCGCTGGAGTAGATTGAAGACCACCACGGGGAGATTGTTGTCCATGCACAGCGAAATCGCGGTTGAATCCATGACCTTGAGATTCTGCTGCAATACATCCAGATAGGTCAACTTGCGCAAAAACGTCGCCCCGGGATCCTTGGGGTCCTTGTCATAGACGCCGTCGACACGGGTTGCCTTGAGCAGGGCGTCCGCCCCCAGCTCCATTGCCCGTAGCGAGGCGGCGGTGTCCGTGGTGAAGTAGGGATTTCCGGTGCCCGCCGCGCAGATCACCACACGCTTCTTTTCCAGATGCCGGATGGCGCGGCGACGGATATAGGGCTCGGCCACTTCCTGCATCCGGAACGCCGTGGTCAGCCTGGTAACCAGTCCGGATTTCTCCAGGCTGTCCTGAAGGGCAAGACCGTTCATCACCGTGGCCAGCATCCCCATGTAGTCCGCGGAGGCACGATCCATTCCTTGGGCGGCAGTGGACACTCCCCGAAAAATATTCCCTCCGCCGATGACCAGGGCCATCTCCACGCCCTTTTCCACAGCTTCAGCCACATCGCGACTGATTGCGGCAATGGCGTTCTGGTCCACCCCGTAGTTGTCCTCACCGGCAAGGGCTTCCCCGCTCAATTTGAGCAAAACCCGTCTATACGTCAATTGGCTCATAACAAGGCCATACCGTGTATTGGGATTGTATTTGGCGTCTTTTCGTCCCCCCGGAGCAAGTCATGGAGGATATCTCCCATTCTACTGCCTGCCGCTGTCCGGCTCAAGAAAAAAAGGCCCCCGCAGGGGCCTTTTTCGCGATTATTCCTGGCTCTCGCCGACTTCCATGCGCTGGAAGCGATTGATGACGATCTTTTCCCCAAGCACTGCCACCAGCTCATTGAGCAGATCGGAGACAGTGAGGGAATCGTCCTTGATATAGGGCTGCTCCATGAGGCAGACCTCTTTGTAGTACTTCTTGATGCGGCCCTCCACGATCTGATCCACCACATGCTCAGGCTTGCCCTCGGACTCGGCCTGCTTGCGGTAGACTTCCTTCTCCTGCTCCAGCGCATCCTGAGACAATTCCTCGGGCCGCACGCAGACGGGATTGGCCGCAGCGATCTGCATGGCAATGTTCTTGACGAACTCCTGGAACTTCTCGTTCTTGGCCACGAAATCGGTCTCGCAGTTGACTTCCACAATCACGCCGATCTTGCCGTTGGTATGGACATAGGTGCCGATGATGCCCTCCGCGGCGGATTGGCCGGACCGCTTCTGGGCCTTGGAAATGCCCTTTTCCCGCAGCCAGTTCACGGCCTGCTTCTCGTCCCCATCCGTCTCCTGCAAGGCCTTCTTGCAGTCCATCATGCCGGCACCGGTCTTTTCCCGAAGGTCCTTGACCATTTTCGCGGTTATCTCCATGCCTCTCTCTCCTATCACTCGGATTGGGTCTGGTTTTCAGCCTCTTCCCCGAACTCGCGGGAAATTCCTTCGCTCTGCTCCTCGGCGGCAGCCTCTTCGGGGACAGCCTGGGGTTGCGGAGCTGCCTGCTGGGAGCTCTCCTCCACGAATTCCTCCTGGTGCGCCGCCCCTTCCAGGCAAGCATCCGCAACCCGGGAGGTGAACAGCTTGATCGCCCGGATGGCGTCGTCGTTTCCAGGAATGACGTAATCGACCACATCGGGGTCGCTATTGGTATCAGTCACCGCCACAATGGGGATACCCAGCCTATTGAACTCCCGTACTGCGATCTCTTCCCGCTTGGGGTCGACGATGAACCCGGCCTGGGGGTAGTCCTCCATGCTCCTGATGCCGCCCAGGGCACGACGCAGCTTGGTGAGCTCGCGCTCCATGTGCACCACTTCCTTCTTGGGGAAGCGGTGGATGCTGCCGTCCTCAAAGCGGGACTCCAGCTTCTTCATTCGCTCCACGCTGTGCTTGATCGTGCTGAAGTTGGTCAGGGTCCCCCCCATCCAGCGGGTAGTAATGGAGTACTGGTCCGACCGCTCGGCCTCTTCCTGGATAATGTCCTGGGCCTGGCGCTTGGTGCCCACAAAGAGGACCTTGCCCTTGTTGGCCACCACATTGACCAGAAAGTTGTAGGCCCTCTCGAAGAGGGGCATGGTCTGCTGCAGGTCAATGATGTGGATGCCCTTGCGGGAGCCGAAAATGTAGGGCCGCATCTTGGGGTTCCAGCGCCTGGTCTGGTGACCGAAGTGGACCCCGGTCTCCAGCATTTCCTTCATGGTGATGTTGGCCATCGTCTACTCCTTGCTTCTGGGTTGTTGCCACCACTCCGGCCTTTGAAGCGATCCTTCACTCCGGGCGCGTGGAAACACGTCCGAAGACCCAGGGATCGGTCGAAGTGTGCGTTCTCCGAAAAAAAACGACCTACGTAGGGGCGACAGGGAGCTCGGTCCCTCGCCGTCACGGGGGATGACAGGGCACGGCCCCGTCATCCGGGCCTCCGCTGGACTCGGGCGGGCTGACTTGATCCTGAAGCCCGGTCCCGCATCCCGGGAGCGGATCAGCCATTTGGTTATTTGCGGGTGCTTTATCACTGCGGGGAAGCATCCGCCAAAAGAAAACAAATAATAGAGAAAAAAAGCGCTGACAAGGAGAAATCGATCACTCCTCTTCCCGGACAGTGTTCTCCAATGCGCCGATGCCCTCGATCTCCACACTGATGGTGTCCCCGGCATCAAGGGAGCCCACGCCCGGCGGCGTGCCTGTCAGGATAACATCCCCGGGCACAAGAGTCATGATCCTGGAGACGAAACTGATCAGCCGCGCGGGAGAAAACACCATGTCCGACGTGCTGCCCTCCTGGCGGAGCTCGCCGTTCTGCAGGGTTTTAATCCCCACGCCCCGGTCGGTGTCCAGCTCCGTTTGAATACAGGGACCCAGGGGACAGAAGGTGTCGAATCCCTTGGCCCGGGTGTATTGGACATCCCTTTCCTGGAGGTCCCTGGCTGTGACATCGTTGGCGCAACAGTAGCCGAAAAGATGCCCCGTAGCTTCCTCTTCCGGAACATTGCGGCAGAAGCGCCCCATGACCATGGCCAGCTCCCCTTCGTAGTGGACATTATCGGACTGGGCCGGGAGCCTGACGGCTTCGCCCGGTCCGACAACCGAAGAAGGGGGCTTGAGGAAAAGCAGGGGCTCCCGGGGAATGCTCCGGCCAAGCTCCTGGGCGTGGGCGTGGTAGTTCAACCCCACGCAGACCACCTTCGACGGCTGCACCGGCCTTCGGAGCTCGATCTCCTCCGGAGAGATGCTCTCCGGAGCCTGAACCTCGCGATCCAGAGGGCGGACATGATCCGAGCGGAGCTCGGCGTAGAAGGTCTGTTCCTTGTACTGAACGCGGACAACGCGCATAAGGCCTCCAGAGGTCAGAAGACAGAGGTCAGACAAGGCCGGAGATCGGATGTCTGACGCGGGATATCCGAATATCCGTTCCAAACGGGAAGGGGCCTCGAATCACACATTGATCACCAGGGGCACGATGACCGGGTCCCGGTCCAGGGTGCGCTGGAAATAGCGCCGCAGGGCGGCCTTGCTCCGCTGCCTGAGTTTTTTCCCGGTGCTCTCCAACTGGGAATAGACGTCCAGGACAATGGATTCCGCTTCCTCCAGGATGTGGGGATACTCCTCCTCGAAGATAAAGCCCTTGGACTGGATCTTGGGCCCCATGACGATCTCCCCGCTCTCGTTGTCCAGCACCAGGAGCAGGATAACCATCCCCTCTCCGGCCAGGAGGTGGCGCTCCTTGAGGATGGAGCGGCCCACATCGCCGACGCCCTTACCGTCGACCATGACCGATCTCGCCGAGAAGGCCTCCTCGAAACGGATACCCCGCTCGAAAAGAGTGAGGGGCTGGCCGTTCTCCAGGACCAGGGCCCGTTCCTCCTTGACCCCGCATTCCCTGGCCAGCCTGGAATGCTTCAGCAGATGCCGGTACTCGCCGTGAATAGGCAGGAAGAAGTCGGGCCCTGCCGTATGGAGCATGGACTCGAGCTCCTCCCTGTGGGCGTGGCCCGAGGCGTGCACCGCCTGCACCTTTTCGTACATCACTTCGGCGCCCAGGCGATAGAGGCTGTTGATCACCTTGTTGATCGCCTTGGTGTTGCCGGGAATAAAGCGGGAGGACATGACCACCGTGTCCCCGCCGTGAATGCGCAGCTGCCTGTGGGACCCCTCGGCCAGCCTGGTCAGGGCGGACATGGGCTCCCCCTGCGAGCCGGTGACCAGGAGCACGATCTCCTCGTCCGGAACATCCTTGAGATCCTGGAGGTCGCAGAACACGTCGTCGGTGACGTCCAGATGCCCCAGCTTCCAGGCCACGTCGATGGTGTTCACGAGGCTCCTGCCGCTCACCGCGATCTTGCGCCCGAACTGTCTGGCCAGGTCCGCAATCTCCTGAATCCGTTGCACGTGACTGGAAAACAGGGTCATCACGATGCGGCCATCGGACTGGGAAAAGATGTCCCGCAGGGTCTCCTTGACCTCCATTTCGGTCATGGCTCTGCCCTCGCGCTCCACATTGGTGGAGTCGGAGAGCATGAGCTTCACCCCGGGCTCGGAAAAGGCCCCGATCCCTTCCAGGTCGGTGAAATGCCCGCCAAGAGGGTTTTTGTCGATCTTGAAGTCCCCTGTGTGCAGCACACGGCCCACCGGCGTCTCCATGCCCAGGGCGTAGCCCTGGATGATGGAGTGGCAAACAGGGAAGAAGTGGATCTTGAAATCCCCGATTTGCGCGGCATCCCTGGGCTGCACGGAGTGAAAGGCGATCTCGTCGACATCGACGAGATCGCCGTCCCTCAGCTTGTTCTGCACCAGGGTCAGAGTGAACTCCGAGCCGTAGATCGGCGCGTTCAGATCCCGCAGCAGCCAAGGCAGGGCTCCGATATGATCCTCGTGGGCATGGGTCAGAACGATGCCGCCAATCTTGTCCTTCTTTTCCAGCAAAAAATCCAGGCGGGGAATGAGGACGTCGATGCCGTAATGGAAATCCTCAGGGAACATGAGGCCGCAATCAATAAGTACGGCACTGTCCCGGCTCTCCAGGAGCATACAGTTTTGTCCGATTTCACCCAGTCCGCCCACTGGATAGAGAGTTACCCAGTTGTCTCCTCCTGCCATGACTTGAACTCCAGAAACTCGTTTTGCATCATGCGCCATATCTCCTCTTTCAGGCTTTCCCTGTCCTTGAGCGTATAGCGCTCAGCTATGTTGATAGGGGGGAGGGCCCGGATCCGGACCGTCCCCGGTCGCATCAGTTTGGCCCCTTTGGGCAGAATCCTGTTCGATCCGTCCAGAATCAGCGGCACTGCGGGAGCACCGCTTTTGAGCAGGACAATGAAGGCCCCGCTCTGAAAGGGCAAAAGGCCGTTTGCATCTATATTGCGGGTACCTTCGGGAAAGATCAAGGCGGATTCACCCTGCTGCATCGCGTCGACAACCCGTTGCAGATCCTTCATACCCTGTCGCCGGTTCTCCCTGTTCACCGAAAAATGGCCTGTATTGCCCATTCCCGGGCCGAAGACGGGAATCCTGAACAGGGACTCCTTGGCCAGGAAGCGGGGGCAGTGCTCCGGAAACAGGGACAGGATGATGGGAATGTCCAGATGGCTCTGATGATTGGCCAGAAAGACATAGCTCCGGTTCGGATCGAGCTTTGGGATGTCGCTCTCCACGCGAACCCCCGCCGCGCGCACTCCCGTTCTGGCCCAGAAACCCTCCAGCCTGCGCCGAAAGGACATGGTGCGCGGCCACGGGCTCAACAGGATCACACTGAGGGATATGATCACGGTGACCACACCGAAGACCGCAAAAAAGTAGACGCTTCGCACCACGGCCCTGACTTGCGCCAGGCCTTTCGGTTTCGCCTCGCCTTCCGCCATATCCTCCTCGAATTCCGGACCCGCGATTTCGTTTCCGGGAGGAGACTCCCGGATCTCCGGTCATATAACCATCATCCCCGAGCCGACCCGGGCACAACAAAGAATGAAAATGCGAGGCGAGTCGGGGAGTGGATTGAGGCCAGTGTTTCATTCCGGCGTCCACTGCCGGGTAGGGCTTAAACTGAGCGGTTCAGGCTGCCGAGATACTGTATGTTCTCCTCGCACCCTCT
>JAZKRN010000025.1:0-22104 GCA_036628655.1 Desulfohalobiaceae bacterium
GGCACCTATTTGTGAAGCCAAGTCAATCAGACGCCCTTTTGTCACCTCAAATAGCTGCCGGACAACGCAGCAATTGGAAAATTGGTGGCGCCCTGTTAGACAGCAAACAGTAAGCGCGGCGCTCTCATGCTGTCCAGGCAGCCCGGTTTTGACTGATGAGCGTTCCCGTCCCCGCTTGCTCTGTGCCGTGCTCGGCAATGGCCGGAACGTACCCTCACTTTCTGGACAACCCTGGCACAACCCCAAATAATCATGCGAGGCGAACCTTACCCTGATCTGGCATAAAAATTCAGAGAGTGAGGCAAAATACAAAAAAGCCCTCCTATATACACTCATCGGTCAGAACCAGGCATTGGATTATGATTCAAGTCGATTTTGTGCCCATTCGGTGAATCCGGACAGGGCAGGCCTCGCTCGCTACCTTCTCTTGAAAGTTCAGAGACTCAGACACAATTTCTTATGGAAAAAGACCAGGGAGGTGCATCATGGCACTTTATCTCGTCCAACACGGCAAAAATCTTCCCAAGGATCAGGACCCCGAGCAATCCCTCTCCCCGCAGGGCAGCGAGGAAACCCATTTGCTCGCTCGGGCCGCTTCCAAACTCAGCCCGACCCTCCGGCTCATTCAACACAGTCCCAAGACGCGCGCCCGCCAAACAGCTGAAATCTTCGCCGACCACTTGAGTCCGGATCAGGGCGTCCAGGAACGCGAGGGCATCAAGGCCCTGGACGACGTCACCCTCGTCGCGGAGGAGCTTCAGGATGACCGGGACCTGATGCTGGTGGGGCACCAGCCTTTTATGGGGCGCCTGGCCACCTATCTGGCTGCCGGATACCAGGAGCCGGCAGTCGTGGCCTTTCAAAACAGCGGCATTGTCCGCATGGACCGGGACGAGGATTCAGGGACCTGGTACATCAGCTGGACCCTCCTGCCAAGTGTTCTCCGGAAGATCTCCGATTGAGCCATTTGTGGAAGACACGCCCGCACTGAATTCGGAGCCGAACCTGATTGGGCAATCCGTGCCCGGAAACAGAAAAAGGCCCTGTCCGACCTTTTGTCGGGCAGGGCCTTTGAATGGAATAACCCCCCATGCCTGCGCAGACGCAGGCACAACGAAGCTTGAAAATGCGAGGCGAAGGCGGGTGGACGCTGAAGCGCGGATTTCATCCTGGGTTTCACAGGACGGGACCCGCAGCCCCTCATCGACGCTACAAGAACCGCTTGTGTTCGAGGCAGGATTCAGATGGTGCGTCTTCTGTCGACACTGGGCTCAATTGCGCCTCTTGCAGTTCCAACAAGGTCAAGGTGTATTATGAAACCCAGCGAACCCGGCACTCATTCACGGTAAATGAGTGCCGGGCGAGCCTCGTTTCCTGATCCCTTTTGCTCATTCAGTGAGTTATTCACATTTACATACAAATTGCTGGATCCGGCGCGATTAGCTCGCGTCTCCGGCTCCGGCGACCATTTCCTCCGTACCTTCAGAGGAAGCCTTCTGCAGCGCCTTCTTTCCTGTCACCAGAGGCCACACTTCGTCGATGTGCTCCACGGTCCTGAGCTCGACATTCTTCCTGAGCTCGGCGGGAACTTCCTGAAAGTCCTTGTAATTCTTTGCCGGCAGAACCACTGTCTTGATCCCTGCTGCAGACGCCGCCAGGATCTTTTCCTTGATCCCGCCCACGGGGAGGACCCGCCCTCTCAGGGTTATCTCGCCGGTGACGGCGACCTCGTTGCTCAGGGATGTATTGGTCAGCGAGGAAAGCAAGGCCATGACCAGGGTTACCCCCGCAGACGGCCCCTCCTTGGGAGTCGCCCCCGAGGGGACGTGGATATGGATATCGTTCTTCTCCGCAAAATCGGCGTCCACTCCCAGCGTCTCGGCCCTGGAACGGGCGTAGCTCAGAGCGGCCTGGGCGCTTTCCTTCATGACCTCGCCCAGCTGCCCTGTGGTAATCAGCTTGCCCTTGCCGGGCATGGTGGACACCTCCACGTGAAGGAGCTCGCCACCGGCGGCCGTCCAGGCAAGCCCCAGGGCCACTCCGGGGAGGAGCTCCTTCTCCTTTTCCTCCTCCTGATAGCGCGGCACGCCAAGGTATTTGTGCACGTTGCTCGGCAGAACCCGGAACTGCTCCTTCTCCCTGCCCTCGGCCACCTGTCTGGCGACCTTGCGGCAGATGGAGGCCAGCTCGCGCTCCAGGTTCCGCAGGCCCGCTTCCTGGGTGTAGTTGCGGATCACCGTGGAAATGGCCCTGGGGGTGATATGCACCTGGTTCTTCTTCAGGCCGTTATCCTTGATCTGCCTGGACATGATGAACCGCTGGGCGATCTTCACCTTCTCCTGCTCAGTGTAGCCGGGTATCCGGATCACCTCCATCCGGTCCAATAGCGCCGGAGGAATGGTATCCAGGATGTTGGCCGTGCAGATGAACATCACCTTGGATAGGTCGAAGGGCACATTCAGGTAGTGGTCCGTGAAGTCGTGATTCTGTTCCGGATCCAGGACCTCCAGCAGGGCGGAGGAGGGATCGCCGCGAAAGTCGGCGCCCACCTTGTCGATCTCGTCGAGCATGAAAACCGGGTTTCTAGTGCCCGCCTCACGAATGCTCTGAATAATCCTGCCGGGCATGGAGCCGATGTAGGTCCTTCTGTGCCCCCTGATCTCGGCCTCGTCGCGCATGCCGCCCAGGGAGATGCGGACGAACTTTCTGTTCAGGCTGCGCGCAATGGACTTGCCCAGAGAGGTCTTGCCCACGCCCGGGGGCCCCACGAAGCAGAGAATGGGTCCTTTCATCTTGGGGTTGAGCTTGCGCACGCTCAGGTATTCCAGGATGCGCTCCTTGACCTTGTCCAGGTCGTAGTGATCCGCCTCCAAAATATCCTTGGCCTTGTTGATATCCAGTTGATCCCTGGACTGCTTCTTCCAGGGCAAATCCACCATCCAGTCCAGATAGTTCCGGATCACCGTGGCCTCGGAGGAGTCGGGGTGCATGCTCTCCAGACGCTTGAACTGCTTGCGGGCCTCTTTCTTCACCTCCTTGGGCATCCCGGCCTTTTCTATGGACTTGCGGAGCTCCTCGAACTCCTCCTCCTCGTTCTCGTCCTCGCCGAGCTCGGACTTGATGGCCTTGAGCTGCTCCCGGAGAAAGAATTCCTTCTGGGCCTTGTCCATCCCTTCCTTGGCCATGTTCTGGATCTTGCTCTGCAGCGAGGCCACCTCAACTTCCTTGAGCAGCTGCTGATTAACCATCTGCAGCCGCTCCATGGGGTCGAAGCACTCCAGGATCCCCTGGGCCACCTCGGTGTTCATGCGCAGATTGGAGGCAATGAGATCGGCCAGCTTGCCGGGATCCTCCACGCTGTTCAAAACGCTCATGATCTCGGTAGGATCCATGCCCCGCAGGGAGATGATCTTCTCCGTCTGCTCCCTGGCGGTGCGCATCTGGGCCTCTTCGTCGTTGCCGATCTCTGGCACCTCGGTTTCCTGAATGGGCTCAATGGCCACCTCGGTATAGGGATCCTCCTGGAGCACCTCGTCCAGGCTGGCTCGAGACAGGCCCTGCACCAGGATCTTCAGCCTGCCGTCCGGCATCTTGAGCATCCGCATGATCATGGCCACGGTGCCCACTTCGTGGATGTCATCGATGCCGGGATCCTCCACTTGCTCATTCTTCTGGGTACAGATGAATATATACCGATTGTTGTTCAGGGCCGCCTCGATGGCCTTGATGGACTTATCCCTGGCCACGAAGAGCGGCAGGATCATGTAGTTGAAGACCACAATATCCCGAACAGCCAAAAGAGGCATTTGGGTGGGGAAATCCAGTTTCGATGCATCGGACTCCCCCTCTTCTCCGGCGATCGCGGACTGAATGGTAATATCCTCTCCCGGGCCGTCGGCCCCGTTCTCCTCCTGATCGTCCATGCTTTGGGCTTCCAGCCATAGCTTGTCTCTGCTCATGCCGACATCTCCTCGTCTCTAAAATATTCGCTGGATTACACATAAGACATTCGCGCCGCTCGACAACCCCCGTAACTGAAAACCCTTGCCATCAGAGAGCTGTTCCCGGAAAAAATCAGGAGTTGTCCCCTGCGGGAAGCAGGCCCTCCCCGCGCAGGCTGCAGTGGGTCTCCTCGGCCACGACGAGGTGATCCAGCACCCGGATGCCGAGCTCCGCAGCGACCTGCTGCAGCCTTTTGGTGAGCTCAAGATCCTGTCCCGAGGGCGTGGGATCCCCGCCGGGATGATTGTGGACCAGGATGACGGCGGAAGCCTTGTATTCCAGCGCCGGTGTGAGCACCTCCCTGGGCTGGATGGGGACATGGTCCACACCGCCCCGCCTCAGCTCGTGGAAGGTGATCAATCGGTTCTTGTTGTCCAGAAGGGCCGCCCAGAGGCTTTCCTCGGGTTCGTACCCCAGCCTGCGGCGCGCCGTCTCCGCGACCCGCTCCGGGCAATCCACCCGGATTCCGGGCGCAAGCTCCTGCTGCTCCATACGAACCCAGAACTCCCGCCACAGGGCCCAAAAACGCTCAAGACCGGGGCCGAAGTCCGGCACGTCCCGCAATTGGCGCGGCTCAGCGGCAAGAACCCCCTTCAAGTTCCCGAATCGGTCCAGGAGCTCCTTGGCCAGGGCCTTGGTATCCCGCCTGGGCAGGGCATAGGTCAAAAGGAGCTCCAGGATCTCGTAGTCCTCCATCTGGCTCCCGTACCTGCTGAAGCGTTCTTTGAGCCGCCTTCTGTGGCCGTGGTAGTGCGGGGATTCGCTCATGTCAGGCTGTCCGCGGTCTGCCCGGATTTACCGGGGGTTTCCGGAACCCAGCTGGATGATACAGCGCCCTTCCCGGCAAAAGCAGCGCAAAACAGGACACACCAGTCAATTCGAGAGAACCGCGGCGGCACCGGGATTCAAAACGCGGAATCGAAACCCTCATTGCTATCCCGATCCTTTGGATCGGCGCCTCTCTTTCCGTGGACGGGCAAAGGCCGTTTCCAGATTGGCAACAAGGATATCCAGGGCCTGCATCTGGGACCACTCTCCGGTCTTGAACCCTGCTTCCGCTTCCAACACATGGGACCACAATCCGCTCAGCCCTGCAAGCCCCATGGATCGGGCCAATTGGAGCTTTTCCCGCTTGACCTCGGCAGGGAGCCGGACATCCTCTCCGCAGAGGAGCTGCCACATGATCCGCGCCTCGCGCAGGACCAAATGGAGAAAAGGCAAAAAGGAGGCGGAATCCGTGGCCATCTGTCCCTGAATGACCCGCTTCCACACCGTCAGCTTTTCCCCACGTTGCATGCTGCGCAGGAAAGCGAACACATCCGTCTCCGGCTCCACACTGAGCAGGCCGGCTTCCCGGTCGCCCAGCTCCCTGCTCTCCCAGGCCCACAGCTCCAGCTTGTCCAGCTCGCTTCTGACCAGCGCCGCATCCGGAGGGAGCGCATTCAGGGCCCTCTGCAGGAATTCCTGCCGAACCCGGATGCCCCTTTCCTTCGCCCACTGCTGGATATAGCGCCGAAGTCCCGCCTGATCCAGACCCGGGGTTTGCCAGATCCACCCCTTGCTCTTGGCCAGCTGCCAGCATTTGAGCTTGGAAACCGCAGCCGGCACGGGCGGCTTGTTCCCCCTCCACTCCGCCTCGATGCAGAAGAAGGGCCAAACCTGACGGCGGTGGCGGTTCAGGAGGCTGTTCAGCGATTTCCAGGTGGGAGCGGCGAGTTTTTCCGAGCGCCGCAAAAGGAGGGCTGTTGTCTGGCCCGTGAGGGCCCTCTGCTGGAAATGGCTCCAGTAGGCCTGGGGGAGGTCCTCGTCCGCCCAAAAGATCTTCATCCGGGCATCCGGTTCCAGCCGCTCAAGCTCGCCGTGAATGTGCTCCCGGAGAAGCTCGGGATCGGGGCAGACACAGAAGGTGAATCCGGGTCGTGTCATGGGGTTCGAGGCCCTTTTCGGCGGAGTCTTAAGCCCCGGATATTTCTCTGGGTCGACAGAACGCTGTCCGCTTTCGGCTCTAGAATCCGCGAACGAGCTGATTGGCCAGTTTTTCCGCCGCCAGCCGCACCAGCCGCTCTTCTGCCTGGTCCCGCTCGGCCTGTGTCGCATAGGACTCGCGGACGGTCAGCTCCTCGGATTCCCAGACAAGGGCGTGATCCTCGCTCTGGAATATGCTGCCCTCAAAGCGCATGACCGCCTCGAAGCGAACTGTCTCCTGCTCCGAGCTCTCCAGCTTGCTGGAGCTGGTGAAGGAAAGGACCCTCACCTGGAGCAGGCCCTCCGCATCCTTTCTGGGCACCCACTTCACATCGCCCCTCTGGGTGAACTCGTTGCGGATGCCCGTTCGAAGACGGGACTCGAGCTGTGGCTGTGTGGTGGGATCCTCAATCCGCTCCAGATACAGCAGCTGCATGCCCTGGGGCAGCGCCAGGGGCGCGGTGGAGCTGAAATGATAGCCGCAGGCCGACAGGAGGAACAGAGCCACAGCCGCGGCCATGGCAGCGGCAATTCGCCTAGAGCACCACATTAACCAATTTCCCGGGAACGACCACGACCTTCTTGATCTCCTGGCCCTCCAGGTGGCGACGCACGTTCTCCTGGGCCAGGGCCGCCTCCTTGATCGTCTCCTCATCGGCATCCGGGGCCACGGAAATCCTGCCCCTGAGCTTGCCGTTGACCTGGACCACGATGAGGACCTCCTCCTGTTTGAGGGCCTCGGGATCGTATTCCGGCCATCCTTCCTGGGCCAGATGGGTAGAGTGACCCATCCGGGACCACAGCTCTTCACAGATGTGGGGCGTCATGGGGGAGAGCCCGAGCAGAGCGGTGGACCAGGCTGAGGAGAGCGCGGCCCTGTCCCCTTCCTCGGGGCTCAGGGCCTCCCTCTGGGAGCTGATTTCGTTGACCAGCTCCATGATCCCCGCGATCGCTGTATTGAACTGGAAGCGATCCTCCATGTCCCGGGTGATACGCTGCATGGTCTCGTGTTCCTTGCGCCGCAAATCCCTTGCGGCCCTGGACAGCTCAGTGCCCTCCATGGGGGCACAGGCGCCCACGGGCCGGAGATGGTCCTGCAGCTCCATGCCCAGACGCCACATACGGTGCAGGAACCTATGAGCCCCTTCCACGCCCTGATCGTTCCAGTCCAGATCCTTTTCCGGCGGAGAGGCGAACAGGGTGAAGAGGCGCGTGGTGTCCGCACCGAAGCGCTGGAGCATATCCCCGGGGTCCACGATATTGCCCTTGGACTTGCTCATTTTCGCCCCGTCCTTGAGCACCATGCCCTGAGTGAGGAGCTGGGCAAAGGGCTCGTCGATCTGCATATAGCCCAGGTCGCGAAGGGCCTTGGTGAAGAAGCGTGCGTAGAGCAGATGGAGCACCGCATGCTCAATGCCCCCGATGTACTGGTCCACCGGCAGCCAGTAATCCAGGGCCTGCCTGTCAAAGGGGGCGTTGTGCTCGTGGGCCTTGGTGTAGCGCGCGAAATACCAGCTCGACTCCACAAAGGTGTCCATGGTGTCAGTCTCGCGTTCCGCCTCACCGCCGCAGGCTGGACAGGAGGCGCGCACAAAGGCCTCGTTTTCGGAAAGGGAAAACCCGCCCTCGGAATCCGTGGCAACGTCCAGGGGCAGCTTGACCGGAAGGTCCTCTTCCGGAACCGGCTGCTCCCCGCAGCGCTCGCAATAGATTACCGGAATGGGAGCGCCCCAGTAGCGCTGCCTGGAGATATTCCAGTCCCGCAGCCGATACTGGATCGACTTGCTCCCCAGCCCCACGGATTCCAGCTGTGAGGTGATGGCCTGCTTGGCGGACTCGTGAGCCATCCCGGAGAACGTGTCCGAATTGATCAGGTATCCCGGCCCGGCATAGGCCTGCGCCATCTCCGGATTGTCCTGCTCCTCGTCGTCCTCGGGCCGAACAACGCGGCGTATGGGGAGCTCGTATTTTTGCGCGAACTCGAAATCCCTCTGATCATGGGCCGGAACCGCCATGACAGCGCCTGTTCCGTATTCCATGAGCACGAAGTTGGCCACGTAGATGGGCATGGATTCCCCGGTCAGGGGATTGCGGCAGGAGGCGCCGGTGAACAGGCCCTCTTTCTCCGTATCCTCGGCTTCGCGGCTGTGCGGGTCCTCCTGGCGCATGCGCTCCGCTTCCCGCAGGACCCGCTCCCGGTCTTCACCCTGGGGCAAAAGCTGCTCCAACCGGGGATACTCCGGCGCCAAGCTCATGAAGGTCGCCCCGTACAGGGTGTCCGGGCGCGTGGTAAAAACCCGGATCGTCTCCTGTGAGCCCTGGACCGGAAAATCGATCTCAGCGCCCTCGCTGCGGCCGATCCAGTTGCGCTGCATGGCGATGACGCGATCCGGCCAGCCCTGTTGCAGGCTCTCCAGGTCTTGGAGGAGCTCCTCCGCGTATTCGGTGATCCGGACAAACCACTGCTTCAGGGACCGTTCCTCGACCCTGGTGTCACAGCGCCAGCACAGCCCGTCCTCGACCTGCTCGTTGGCCAGGACGGTTCGGCAGTCGGGACACCAGTTCACAGGTGCCAGCTTGCGGTGAACAAGGCCTTGCTGCATGAGCTGAAGGAAAAAGAGCTGCTCCCAGCGGTAGTATTCCGGATCGCAGGTGGCGAATTCCCGCTCCCAGTCCAGGGAATAGCCCAATCGCTTGAGCTCGTCCCGCATTTCATCGATATTGGAGTAGGTCCATTCCGCGGGATGGACCTTGTTCTCCATCGCCGCGTTCTCCGCCGGAAGCCCGAAGGCGTCCCATCCCATGGGGTGCAGGACGTTGTATCCCCGCATCCACTTGTAGCGGGCGATCACGTCGCCGATGGTGTAGACGCGCACATGGCCCATGTGGATCCTGCCCGAGGGATAGGGGAACATCTCCAGCACATAGTATTTGCTCTTGCCGGGATCTTCCCGTGCGGCGAAATACTTTCCCTCTTCCCAGACGGATTGCCACTTCCGCTCCACTTCTTCCGGGCTGTACTCCTGCATGCGCTCTATCCTCGCCTTTCTGGCCTTTTCTCCTGCAAACCCACTTCCCATGGCTCGGCCCAAAACCCGTATCTGTTGCGCCACGTCCCTTCTGAAACAGCTTATTGCCGGCAATCAGTCTCCTGAATCTTCCTTCTGGCGCCCTATTCCACCCCGACGGGCTCCACGCTCTGCCCGTCGCTTTCATTTGTCCTGAGCTGTCCTGTCCGGATCTTTTCCGCCGCGGCATCCAGGATTCCGTTCACGAAACGGCTCGACTTGTCGTCCCCGAACTTCTTGCTCAACTCGATCCCTTCGTTGATCGCGACTTTCACGGGGATGTCGTGGCGGTAGAGCATTTCATAGAGGGCAACACGGAGCACGGTCAGCTCTATGCGCGCTATCCGGTCCAGACGCCAGTTCTGGGAAAAGCCCATGATCACCTCGTCCAGCTCCCCCATGTTGTCTACAACCCCGGAAATAAGCCCCCAGGCGAAGGAATTGGCCAATTCGCTCCTGAGGCCGCTCTCGCGCACCCTCACGAAATGCTCGAAAGTTTTCTGCACGCATTCCTTTTGGGGCTCGGGGGAGAAGTTGCACCCGAAAAGCACCTGAAAGGCCCTTTCCCGGCCCTGCCTTCTGGGACTCTTCTTGCTTTTGCTCATGATTGCCGCTCTATTTCCCTTCACATGGTCGATTGTACCTCGTAACCCTTTCAGGTACGCGGCCTTTTGACCTGTTTCCGTCTTCATCAATCAATATTGCGGCCCTTCCCGCAACTGGAGCATCTAAATCTGAGTCAGCACCTGCACCGTCTCCAGGACGGCGTGCGCCGCCTCGGCACCCTTGTTGCCGGCCTTGCTCCCGGCCCTCTCGATGGCCTGCTCCAGGGTGTCCGTGGTCAGGATGCCAAACCCCACGGGTATGCCGTACTCGATGGAGACATTGGCCAGCCCCTTGCTCACCTCCGCGGCCACATAGTCAAAATGCGGCGTCGCCCCACGGATGATCGCCCCCAGGCAGATGACGGCGTCGTATTCGCCCTTGTCCATGATCCTCTTGACCACCACCGGCATCTCGAAGGAGCCGGGGACCCGGACAAGACCAAGCTTGGAGCGTTCGGCCCCGTGCCGTACCAGATAGTCCTCAGCACCGTTGATCAACCTGTCCACGATGAAGTCGTTGAACCGGCTCGCCACAAGGCAGAACCGCAATCCGTCCGCCCGGAGCTGTCCCTCAATGGCCTCAAGCTGACTCATTTGTCGTCTCCTTGATCATTGGCCGTTTCACTGACCTGGAGCATATGGCCCATCTTTTCCTTCTTGGCCCGCAGATACATCTTGTTGTTCTCGTTCACCGGGCACTCCAGAGGAACGCGGTCCGTCACCTCCATCCCATAGCCCTCCAGGCCCACGATCTTCTTGGGATTGTTGGTGATAAGCCGCATCTTCCGGATCCCCAGGTTGACCAGGATCTGGGCGCCGATGCCGTATTCCCGCAGGTCCGGGTTGAATCCCAGGGCAAGATTGGCCTCCACCGTGTCCTTGCCCTCGTCCTGAAGATGGTAGGCCTTGATCTTGTTCCCCAGACCGATGCCCCGGCCCTCCTGGCGCATATAGAGAAGAACGCCCTTGCCCTCGCGACGGATCATGGTCAGCGCCTCCTGCAGCTGGGATCCGCAGTCGCAGCGCTGGCTCTCGAAGACGTCGCCGGTGAGGCACTCGCTGTGCACGCGGACCAGAACGGATTCATCCTCGCGGATATCGCCCTTGACCAGGGCGATGTGGGTGAATTCGTCGGTCCGGCTCTTGTAGGCCACCGCCTGGAAGTCGCCGTGGCGTGTGGGCAGCTGCGCCTCGCCCACGGGCTCCACCAGGGAATCGAACTTGGAACGGTAGGCGATGAGGTCCTCGATGGTGGCGATATTGAGACCGCTCTCCGCAGCGAACTCCTCCAGATCGGGCATGCGGGCCATGGTTCCGTCGTCACGCATGATCTCGCAGATCACCGCCGCGGGCTTCAACCCGGCAAGCCGGGCCAGGTCCACGCTCCCCTCGGTCTGGCCCGCCCGGACCAGCACGCCGCCGTCGCGGGCACGCAGGGGAAAAACATGGCCCGGTGTGGAAATGTCCTCGGGACCGCTGTCGTCTTTGACCGCCTGCTGGATCGTCGTGGCGCGGTCATGGGCGGAGATCCCCGTGGTAACCCCTTCGGACGCCTCGATGGACACGGTGAAGGCCGTGCCGAAACGGGACTCGTTCCGTCGCGGCTGCATGGGGAGCTGCAACTTATCCACCTGCTCCGGACCCAGGGCCAAACAGATGAGCCCCCTGCCGTATTTGGCCATGAAATTGATGATCTCCGGGGTCACGTGCTCGGCGGCAACGGCCAGATCACCCTCGTTTTCCCGATCCTCGTCATCAACCAGGATCACCATGCGGCCCTGCCGGAAATCCTCGATGGCCTCCTCCATCCTGCAAATCCCCATAAATCACTCCCTGTACCAGAGGACAGAAGACAGGGAACAGAGGTCAGAAAAGGAGAATAACCGCTTCCGGACCTTCGTTCCCGGATCATGCGGCACACGCCATCTTTCACCATCAGGCCATTTCTTTGGCCTCTGGCCCTCTTGTCCGTCTTCTCGTCCTGCAGGCTATCCTTTCGAATGAGCGCTCTTTCCGCCCTCTGGTCTCTATTCGCTTCACTCTGAGGACTGTCGCCTGCCGTCCGGCTATCTGCCGTCAGGTATCTGTCCTCTGTTCAGTGTCCTTTGTTCTCTGCCCTCTGTCTAATGGAATCCGTGTCTCTGCAGGAAATCCCAGGAAATATCGCTTTCCTTCCCGTTCCCGCTCCAGGGTCCGAGCATACGCTGCACGTACTTGCCGATCATGTCGAACTCGAGGTTCACCCGGCTGGCCCGGCTCCATTTCTCGGCGGTGGTGTGGGCATAGGTGGCGGGGATGAGATTCACTTCCAAAAAGCCGGTCCCGCACCGAGTAACCGTCAAGCTGATCCCGTCCAGGGCGACGGACCCCTTGTCCACGACAAAAGCGGACCAGGATCCGGGAAAGGCGATCCGCACCTTTTTGGACTCTCCGGTTGCGGTCACGTTTTCCACCTCGCCCTGACAGTCCACGTGGCCGCTTACGAAATGGCCGCCGAGCCGGTCCCCGACTGCCAGGGCACGCTCCAGGTTGACCTCGTCCCCCTGCTCCATGCGGCCCAGATTGGTCGCGGCCAAAGTCTCCTGCGAGGCATACGCCGCGAAACCGTCTCCGGAGAAGGCCTCGGCGGTGAGGCAGGCCCCGTTGACGCTGATGCTCTCGCCCTGGCGCAGGCCGGTGAAAGCCCCTCGGGGAACGATCCACAGCCTGGCTTCCTCCCCCTGCCTGCGCATCCGCGTCACTTGTCCCGTGCTTTCGATGAGGCCGGTGAACACGTCGCATTCCCCGTATCAGACTCCCCGGAAGGAAGAGCTTCCCTCGCTTCGAGGAGGCCGCAGCGTTATCCTGAGATCCCGACCGATCCGGCGGTAATCCACAATCCGGTAGGCCAGGGCCTGCTGCATGGCATCCACGGATCTGCCGGAAAAGGCGCTTCGTCCCTTTTCGTCCCCCAGGATCCTGGGAGCCAGAAAATAGACGATTTCGTCAGCCAGGCCCTGCTCGCAGAGGCTCATGGCCAGACGTCCCCCGCCCTCGCAGAGAAGCTCATAGCAGGAGTCCTCCCGGTAGAGCCGCTTGAGCCCGGCGGCAAGATCGAGGCCGCCTCCCGGGAGCTCCTCCAGGGACCAAACCCGGACTCCGCGGGAGCGCAGGCCTTCTGCCGCTTCTCCCCGGGCCTGATCCGGTGCGGTCCAGATAATCGTTTCCCTGGGCCTGTTCTGGAGCAGATAGAGCTCCGCATCGGGTTCCGGGAGCCGGCTGGTGACAATCACGGCCGCTATCCGGCAGGGTTCGGCCAATTCACGGCCCTCTTCGGTGCGTGGGGTGAGTCTCGGATTGTCCTCGTACAGGGTGTTTCCCCCCACAAGCACTGCCTGGCAGACCTCCCGGAATCCGTGCACCTCTTTTCGGGCCTCGCGGCAGCTCACCCAGGCCGAATCCCCGCTGCCGGTCGCGATCCTGCCGTCCAGGGTCGCCGCAAGCTTGAGGCGGACATAGGGCCGGCCTTCCAGCTGCCAGCAGACAAAGTCGTCGATGAGGTCCCTGCAGGCCTGTTCCGCAACTCCCATTTCCACGTGGACTCCGTTGGCCCGCAGGAAGCGGGCCCCTCCTCCCTCGGCCCAGGGATTGGGATCGGCAACGCCAACATAGACCCTTTCAATGCCCGCGTCCAGGATGGCACGGCTGCAGGGGGGTGTCGATCCGTAGTGGTTGCAGGGCTCCAGGGTCACATAAAGACTGGCGCCACGGGGATCATGTCCCGCCTCCAGGGCGTGGTTCAAGGCCATGACCTCGGCGTGCTCCCTGCCGGGCGCCTCGTGCCAGCCCCGGCCGAGAATCTCCCCGTCCCCGAGGAGCAGGGCACCGACGCAGGGATTGGGCGCCGTCTTGCCCTGCCCTCTTCGAGCCAGCTCGACGGCCCGGAGCATCAGGTCCTCATCCTGGGTTCCCGCGACACCCTTCCCCGGATATTCTCCCTCCGGGCAAGAGCGCTCCGATCCGGAGCGAGGGGAATCACTCTCCATCCCGGTCTCCCCATGCGCAGGCCAGCCGTTCGTAATCGATTCCCGCCTCCTCCAGAAAGGAGCGGGAAAGATCGTCCGGGTAACCCCGCGAAAAATAGATGGCCCGGATTCGGCAGTTGATAAGCATTTTGCTGCAGATAAGGCAGGGCTGGTCCGTGCAGTAGATTGTTGCCCCGGTGAGTGGAATGCCGTGAACCGCCGCCTGGATGATTACGTTTTGCTCCGCGTGCAGACCCCGGCACAATTCGTGGCGCTCTCCGGAGGGCACGCCCATTTCCTCGCGCATGCACCCCACATCGAGACAGTGGGAAATACCCGAGGGAGCGCCGTTGTATCCCGTGGCCAGAATGCGCTTGTCCAGAACCGCTACAGCCCCGACCGCCCTGCGCAGGCAGGTGGAGCGCTCGGCCACGAGAGCGGCGATGCGCATGAAGTATTCGGACCAGGACAATCTCTGGGGCATTGAATCACATAGAGGAGGGATTACCCTTCGTAGCGTTTGAACAGGATACAGGCATTGGTCCCGCCGAATCCGAAGGAGTTGCACAGGGCGTATTCGCACTGCTGCTGGCGGGTTCCGTCGCCCACATAGTCCAGATCGCACTCAGGATCCTGGTTGTCCAGATTGATCGTGCCCGGAATCTTGCCCTCGTGGAGGGTCTTGACGCTAAAGACGCTTTCCGCGCCTCCTGCGGCGCCGAGCATATGCCCGATCATGGACTTGTTGCCCGTAATGCTCATGGAGTAGGCGTGATCGCCAAAGACCTCCTTGATCGCCCGCGTTTCCGCCACATCGTTCATGGGCGTGGAGGTGCCGTGGGCATTGATATGGTCCACTTCTGTGGGAGAGACCTCCGCCTCCTTGAGCGCGGCGCGCATGGCCGCAGACATGCCCTTTCCGGAATCGTCCGGGGCGGTCATGTGATAGGCGTCCGCGGAAGCACCGAAACCGCAGACCTCGGCATAGATGGTCGCTCCGCGCTCCAGGGCCTGATCCAGGGTTTCCAGAAGGAGAATACCGCCGCCCTCGGCGATCAGGAAGCCGTCCCTGTCCCTGTCGAAGGGACGCGAGGCTCTCTCCGGATCGTCGTTCCGGGTGGACAGGGCCTTCATGGCATTAAAGCCGGAGACGGCCATGGGGGTGATCGTGGACTCCACACCGCCGCAAATCATGGCGTTTACGCGATTCAGCTTGATGTCGGAAAAGGCGTATCCGATGCTGTGCACCCCAGAGGCACAGGCCGACGTGGTCACCATGTTCGGGCCCTTGGCCCGGGTAAAGATAGCGATCTGTCCGGCAGCGATATTGGAGATAAGCTTGGGGATGTAGAAGGGCGAGATTCGGCCCGGCCCCTTGTTCATCAGCCGAGTGTGGAACTCCTCGATCGTCTCCAGACCGCCCAGCCCGCAGCCGAGCACGATCCCCACATCCTGTTCCGCGTCCTCGGTGATCTCATATTCCGAGTCCTGGAGAAGCATCAGGGCCCCGGCAACGGCGTACTGATTGAAGCGGTCCATGCGTTGGGCCTGCTTCTTGGACATATAGTCCTCGGGGTTAAAGCTTCTCACTTCCCCGGCAATCTTGGTGTCGAATTCGCTGGAGTCAAAACGGGTAATAGGCGCGATCCCGGATTCTCCGGCCAAAAGATTGGCCCAGCTCGTCTCCAGGTCACCACCGATCGGAGTCATTGCCGACAAACCGGTTACAACCACACGATTTCCTATCATAATCCCACACTCTGGCTACTGCAATTGTATTTCAACCGCTTCTCCGTCCACAACGCATTAGTCTTCGGGCAATCCCAAGGAACCCCCGCAAGGGGCGTTTTTCCCTTTCCCCGCTTCTGGCGGAGGCTGGAAAAATCGCTGATAGTATCCTTTCCTTGTCCTGCTTCTTCTCTTTCCCCAGGAAGAGACGGACGAGTGACTTGTCATGCCGATCCGGCGCTAAGGCGGAACATGTGCGCGGCTTTGCAGGAAAAAAATAAAATCGGCGACTCATGCCGGGCAAGTCACTAGCTGTTCGCCTCCACAAAGGAGATCACATCCTGCACAGTGCGCAGCTGCTGCGCCTTGTCATCGTCGATCTCCAGACCGAACTCGTCCTCCATGGCCATGATCAGCTCGGTCAGATCCAGGGAGTCGGCTCCTAGATCGTCGACAAAGGAAGCCTCGGGCACGACCTGGTCCTGGCTCACATCCAGCTGCTCCGAAACAATCCCCTGAATCTTTTCCAATAAGGACATATATCCCCCCGTCTTCTTTTGCATTTCGGCCTGTCCTCGCAGGCCCTCCTTCCCAGTCAAAAAACTCCTACATATACATCCCGCCGTTCACTGACAGCACATGGCCCGTGATGAACCCGGCTTCCCCGGAGGCAAGCCAGGATACGGCAGCGGCGACCTCCCAGGTCTCTCCGAAACGTCCCAGCGGAATTCGGGTCAGATAGGCCTCCCGGGTCTGCTCGTCGAGCTCCTCGGTCATTTCCGTGGCGATGAAACCGGGAGCAACTGCGTTCACAGTAATCCCCCTGCTCGCCAGCTCGGCGGCAGCGGACTTGGTCAGTCCCACAAGGCCGGCCTTGGAGGCGCTGTAGTTGGCCTGTCCGGGATTTCCGGACTGGCCCACCACGGAGGTGATGTTGATGATCCGGCCCTGTTTGCGCCGGATCATGATCTTGGACGCCTCCCGCAAACAGGCAAAGGCCCCGTTGAGGTTGACCTGCAGCACGTCCTCGAAATCCCTGTCCTTCATGCGGAGCAACAGTCCGTCCCGCGTGATGCCGGCGTTGTTCACAAGGGCGCCCAGGTTCACGGATCCCTTGATCTCTTCCTTGAACCAGGCGGCCACATCGTCGGTACGGGACACGTCCAGCTGAAAGGCCCGGACCCTGCCGCCCTGCTCCTCGGCTTCCTGCCGGACACGCTCGGCCTTGTCCGCGTTGCTCACGTAGGTGAAGTAGACCTGCCAGCCGTCGGCTGCCAAACGCTTGACCAGGTCCTGGCCAATCCCCCTGGAACCGCCCGTAACAATCGCCGTCTCTAGCGAATCCGTCATACAGCGTCCACCTTTTTGGGTTCCTCGCCTCTCCAGGCAGAGTCTGGGACTCCGCGTCGGAAGGCGCTCCCCTGCTCCGCTAGAACTGGAGCAGTGCACTTCCCCAGGTCAGTCCCGCGCCGAAAGCAGTCAGAAGCACCTTGTCCCCGGAAGCGATGCGGCCGTTGGCATAGGCTTCGCTCAGGGCAATGATCACCGAGGCGGCCGAGGTATTTCCATACCGGTCCACATTGACGTAGACGTTCTGCATGGGATACATCATCTTCTTGGCCAGGGCCTCGATGATGCGCAGGTTGGCCTGGTGCGGGATAAGGAGATCGATGTCCGCGGTGCTCAACCCGTTGCTGTTGAGAAGCTCGGTGGAAAGGTCAGCCATGCCGCGCACTGCGTGACGAAAGAGCTCGCGCCCCTTCATCTGGATGAAAAAGTCCTCCGAGACCGCCTGGCCCAACTCATAGGGTTTGGCCGAGCCGCCCTCCTGGCCCACGGGCAACAGATGGCCCAGCGTGCCGTCGGAATGCTGCAGGGCGTCCACAACGTACGGGCTCGCACCCTCCCCTTCGCCGAGAACGGCGGCTCCAGCCCCGTCCCCGAACAAAACGCAGGTATTGCGGTCGGAAAAATTCAATCTGGCAGTGCAGACTTCGCTTCCCACGACCAGGACGGTGGCGCTGGAGTCGAGTGCCAGGAGCCCCCGGGCAATGTCCATGGCGTAGATGAACCCTGAGCAGCCGGCACCCACGTCTGCCGCCATCTGACAGCGCGTGGCCCCCAGCTGTCCCTGCAGGACACAGCTGCTCGTGGGCGTGCAGTAATCCGGGGTAAACGTGGCCAGGAGAATGTGAGTCACGTCGCCCGCGTCGCACCCGGCGTCTTCCAGGGCCCGCTGCGCCGCAACGAGCGCAAGATCGGCACACCCCTGGCCCTCCGCGACAATTCTGCGTTCCTTGATCCCGGTCCTGGTGGTGATCCACTCGTCGGAGGTCTCAACCATTTCCTCCAGATCGGAATTGGCCAGCACGGAGTCGGGAACGTAGTGGCCAAGCCCCAATATATTCGGTTGTCCGCTCATAACTCTTTACAATGATTGTATCTTTGGCGGCAAGCAATCCAGCCGGCTCTCGCAGATATATTTTTCGAAACGCCGCAGATCCCTGCAACTTCCACTACTGCAAGCCAGTGGGGCGCCGGATGGACCTCTACGCGCTACTGCTCCTCGGAAGCACCCTCTTCCGAATGCGAGCTCGACTTTTGGCCCGAGGACATAAAGTGGCGAATGCGATGGAACCGGGTGAGCTCAGGATGCATCTCCATGGTATGGCGTATCGCGTCGTTGGCCTTGGTGGCGGTGAATTCCACAGCCATGGAGACGGCCTGGCTGATTGCGGTTTCCCCTGCGGAACCGTGACACACGAAGACCGTGCCGTTCAGCCCGAGGAGAGGAGCCCCGCCGTACTCCTCATAGTCCAGGCGCTTTCCGATGCTGCGCAATGCGGGCCGGGCCAGCATGGCCCCGAGCTTGCTCCTCCAGCTTCTGGTCAGCTCCTGCTTGAGCATATTGCCGAAGGCTTTTCCCAGCCCTTCGCTCAGCTTGAGGGCCACATTGCCCACGAACCCGTCGCAAACCGCAATATCGATTTCCGAATTGAATACATCCCTGCCCTCCATGTTTCCCACGAAGTTCAGGGAGGTGCTCTTGAGCAGGGCATAGGCCTCGGTCACCTGGGCGTTGCCCTTACCCTGCTCCTCGCCGATATTCAGCAGCCCCACCTGGGGATTGTTTTCCTTGAGCACATTCTTGGCCAGCGAGTCCGCCATGACGGCAAACTGGACCAGATGGCGCGGCTTGGAGTCCACGTTGGCCCCCACGTCGACCAGCAGAAGAGGCTTGTTCTCCCTGGGCAGGATAGTGGCCAGGGCTGGACGATCAATGCCCTTGATCCGTCCCAGAACCAGCATGGTCGTGGCCAGGGTGGGTCCGGTGTGTCCGGCGCTCACCAGGCCTTGAGCGTATCCGTCCTTGACCAGGTGGCTCGCCACCTGGATGGAGGTGCCCCGTCTTTTGCGCAGCCTGTGGGAGGACTTTTCCCCCGCCTCGGCCACCTCGTCCGCATGGACGATCTCCACATCCAGCTCGTCGCAGGAATGCTTCTCCAGTTCGTGACGGAGGTCGCTGTCCCTGCCCACGAGTTTGAGGCCAGCACCAGTGGCGCGAGCGGCCTCCAAGGCTCCGGGAACGATTACGGACGGACCGGAATCCCCGCCCATGGCATCGATGGCCATGGTCGTCCCGTTATTGCTCATTCGAGCCGCCCACCACTTGCCTGTCCTTGTATTTCCCGCAGGCGGGGCAAACCCGGTGGGGCATGGCCGGCTCGCCGCAGGAACAGAGTGTCACCGTGGGCTTGGAGACGCCGTCATGGGAACGACGCATGCCCTTTCTGGATTTGGAGACCTTTCTCTTGGGTACTGCCATCCTCGATTCTCCTGTCTGTTTTGCAGAGCCGCAACGAGGTCGCGCGGCGCTGCTGAGGGTATCTATCATGGGCACGGGCGAAAAGCAAACCGAAGGATTCCTCTCCAGCGAATCCTCCGGGCGCAGCACCTCCGTGAGGAGGCGTTCGCTTCCAGGCATTGGGCCTATTCGATCTTCAGCCGTCGAAACACGGCCAGCCTCGGATCGCCCTCCTGGGCCTGGCACTCGCAGGCGCCGAGATTGAAGTTCACGCCGCAGTCGGGGCAAACACCCTGGCATTCCTCGACACAAACATGCTTAAAGGGGACATTGAGCTGGAGCTGTTCCCAGAGCACACCGCCCAGTTCCAGAAACCAGGCGTTGTTCTCCTGCCACAGGAATTTCGGCCCGAGAAGATTTTCCTCGGTCAGGGAAGGGTCCGACTCCTCGAAGATGCTGAAGTGGGCGGCCAGAACAATCCGGCAGCTTTCCGCACAGCGATCACAGGGGATATCAATGGCTCCCCGGAGATCGCCCTTGACCAGATAGCCCTTGTCCTGGGGGGAAATATGCACATCGGCCTGCAAGGCCTCGGTGATCGTGTAGGGCAGGTCGAATTCGGCAATGGGGTCCTCCCACACCGACTGCTCCTCCACACGGTAGTCCCGGCCCTCATGAGGCAGGTCCTTGAGATCAATCCAATAAGTCGACATAATGAACGTCCTGAAACGTATCTATTTACTTAGGCTATAACCCATTTGTCAAGGTTTACCCTTGCATTTTCCTGAAACGTGGTATACGGTTTTCTTTTTGCCTGCCTGGAGCGCATCCGCGTTTACGGATAGAACCGGCGGGATTCTTCGAGGAGCAAATCACTGCCCATGGGAGGTTTCTTTATGGCCAAGACATGCGAAATATGCGGCAAAACACCCCAAGTCGGGTTTCATGTAAGCCATGCCAACAACAAGACCAAGCGCCGTTTTAAGCCCAACCTGCAGAAGGTTCGGGCCCAAATGCCCTCTGGCGGCGTCAAGCGGGTCAAGGTGTGCACCCGGTGCATCCGCAACGGGGCGGTCCGCAAGCCGGCTATCCGCTAACCGGGGAAGCACCTCCGGTCTTCCCCCTGTCCGGTTGACAGAGGTGTCGCAATCATGCCTGCCCGCCGGGCCCTTTCGGGCCCAGCGGGCTCTTTTTCTGTACTAGGCCTCTGTCAACTGCAGGGCCCGTTCCAACCTCGTCAGAACACTTTCCCGGCCCAACAGCTCCATTGTCTCGAAAAGCCCTGGGCTGGCCTTGCTTCCGGTCAGGGCCACACGAATGGGCTGGGCCATGTGCTTGAAGCGAATCCCCTGCTGCTCCAGAAAACGGCTCATGTAGCTCTCCAGGCTCTCCCGATCGAACCGCTGCAGATCCCGCAGGTCCGTCTGCATCCGCTGCAGGTAGGCGGCGACCTCCGAGGTGATGAACTTCTCCACAAGCCCGGAATCGTAGGAGAGCTCATCATCACCGCGGACAAAGGGGGCCGCCCACTGGGCCATCTCCTGCATCGTCTTGGCCCGGGGCTGCAGCAGAGGAATCAGTTGCTCCAGGAAGGGCGGCTCCGAGCGGGGCAGATCGTTGGCCTCCAGGAAATCCCCGAGAATGGGGGCCAGGCTTTGCGGAGTCGCCGCCTTGATGTGCTGGCTGTTCACCCAGGACTGCTTGTCCGGATCGAAGACGCAGGCGGACTTGCTCAGGTTCTGCAGGGAGAACTTCTCCACAAGCTCATCCAGGGAGGAAAAGATCTCCTGATCCCCGTAGGACCAGCCCAGGCGGGCCAGATAATTGCACATCGCCTCGGGGAGATAGCCCTGCCGCCTGTATTCCAGCACGGACATGGCCCCGTGCCTCTTGCTGAGCCGCTTCTTGTCCGACCCCATGATCATGGGCACGTGACCGAAGACGGGCAGCTCCGCGTCCAGGGCGCGATACAGGAGCACCTGCTTGGGAGTGTTGCTCAAGTGGTCGTCCCCGCGCAGGATGTGGGTGATCTGCATATCCAGGTCGTCCACCACGACAGCCAGATTGTATGTCGGGGTTTCGTCCGCGCGGCGCAGGACGAAATCGTCCAGCTCCCTGTTGTCCACCGCCACATTGCCCTTGAGGATATCCTGGAACGCGGTTTCGCCCTCAAGGGGCGACTTGAAGCGAATCACCCGCTCCGGCCCCGGACCCAGGTCCCGCTCGCGGCAGCGTCCGTTGTATTTTGGCTTTTCCCCCTTCTTCCGGGCCTCCTCCCGCATTTGCTCCACTTCTTCCGGGGTGCAGCTGCAGTAGTAGGCCATGCCCCTGTCCAGGAGCTCGTCAATAAAGTGCTGGTACCGGGCAAAACGCTGCGACTGGTAATAGGGCCCCTCGTCCCAGTCGAGCCCCAGCCAGCGCATCGCTTCCAGGATGGACTCGGTCATCTCATTACTGGATCGCTCCACATCGGTATCCTCCATCCGGAGCACAAAGCGCCCGCCCATGCTCCTGGCCAGCAGCCAATTGAACAGGGCGGTCCGTGCGCCCCCTATATGGAGGTACCCCGTGGGACTGGGGGGAAACCGCGTCACCACTGTCTGCATACTTCGCTCTCCGCTCTGCGTTTCATGTGCCAAGTATCCGAAGTAAAAAAAGGCGGGAGACGCCCGCCTGCTCGGGAAAGCCGTTCCACGTGGGCAAGCAACGCGGATCTAGAGACTGCGGGCGCACCGCATCCGGAGATGGCTCCCTCCGGCCCTGGGCCGGCAGTGCGCAATCTCCAAACGCGGCGCGTCCGCACACACTGCATGTCCTGGGTGAATCCCTTGAGGATCTAACAGGGCGCCCCCAATCTTCCTATTTATGCGTCGTCCGGCACCTATTTGAGGTGACAAAAGGGCGTCTGATTGACTTGGCTTCACAAA
>JAZKRN010000026.1:0-21914 GCA_036628655.1 Desulfohalobiaceae bacterium
TTGCCAATCACGTCCCTCTGGGTCCCCCATGTCGAGTGAGCGGGAGCGAACGGACTGACACAGGCCCCGGAGTAGCCAGAAACACTCCCTTCCTTCCCCACACCATCCTTGCCGAATCATGCCCCCGGAAAAAACCATCACGAACACAAAAGATTATCCTCTTAAACAATCCTCTTTTCTTTTGAATAAATTCCTTCCACAAATCATTATTGAACGATCACACAGGATGCACTATTGCCTACTTACCTGGCTTGTAAAACTCAAAACTTGACCAATCAACTCAAGTTTCAAAGACGAAAAATTAATTCTACCTTGATACCTGTCATAATTTATTGATTTTCGACATCTCTGTTGACATAAATATTCATTTCCTTTATCAGATACAGCGTTTGCTCACAGAATCGCGACTATATCCTTGAATAGTCCTTACCATCGCATGGCATTCGAAAAAATGTTTTCCTGTCATGCAATACTATTCGGAGAATGGATCGCGCTCTGTACGTGCCAGTCTTTTGCTCCGCGCGAGGAGTCGCCATCAATGCCCTGATCGAGGGAGGAGGACACCATGACCTTCGCCTGGCTCGCGCTCTGCGCCTTCGCCCCCATTCTTGCGGCTCTGGTCCTCATGGTCGGCTTCAAGTGGCCGGCAACGAAAGCCATGCCCCTGGCCTGGCTCACCGGTGTCCTGGTGGGGATAACAGTCTGGGACATGTCCCTGCAGACAGTCATGGCCTCCACCCTGCAAGGGTTCGGCGGCGCGGTCACCGTTCTGCTCATCGTCTTCGGCGGAGTGCTCATCCTGTACACCCTCACGGAAAGCGGGGGGATGGAGACCATCAACCACGGCCTGGATGCCATCTCCACGGACCGCCGAATCCAGACCATTCTCATCGCCTTCCTTTTCAGTGCCTTTCTGGAGGGCGCCGCCGGCTTCGGAGCCCCTGCCGCGATCTGCGCCCCTCTCCTGCTCAGTCTGGGTTTTCCGCCCCTCGCCGCGGCGCTGGTCGCCCTGGTGCTCAATTCCGTTCCGGTCACCTTCGGGGCTGTGGGCACGCCGCTGTGGTTCGGGCTCAAGAACATCCGGCCCCAAGTGGAGGCGGCAATTGCCGAGGGAGGCAAGGCGGCGTCCATCGCGGGCATGGATGAATTCGTCTTCCTGGTGGGGCAGTGGTCGGCAGTGCTCCACTGCGTCATGGCCTTCGCGCTCCCCCTCTTCGTGGTCTGCCTGCTGACCCGCTACTTCGGTCCCGCTCGGTCCTGGCGAGAAGGCCTCGGCGTCTGGAAGTTCTCCCTGGGGGCGTCCCTCGCCTTTGTTCTGCCCTATCTCGGCTCGGCCTTCCTGCTTGGAGAAGAGTTTCCCGCCCTGCTGGGCGGCCTTATCGGCCTGGGGCTGGTCATCCCCGCGGCGAAAAAGGGATGGGGCCTGCCCGCGGAGAACTGGGACTTCGGCCCGCAGTCCGGATGGGACCCGGAGTGGACCGGTGAAATCGCCACGGCGGAAAATATCGAGTTCAGCTGCCACATGAGCCAGTTCCGGGCCTGGCTCCCCTACATCCTTGTCGGCCTCTTCCTCGTGGCGACCCGGGTCTCTTTCCTGCCCCTGAACGAGTGGGTCAAGGCCTGGGAGATCAGCATCCCCCATATCCTGGGACGCGAGGGGATCACCTACTCCCTGCGCCCCCTGTACAATCCGGGAGTGGTCCCCTTCATCCTCGTGGCCCTGCTCACGGTTGGCCTGCACCGCATGGGTCCGGCACAGGTCACCCGGGCCTGGGGCACGGCCTTCAAGCGCATGAAAAACCCCGCTATCGCCCTACTCTTCGCCGTGGCCCTGGTCCAGATCTTCAAGAACTCCAGCATGAACGCTTCCGGGTACGACTCCATGCCCCTGGTCCTGGCCCAGGGCGTGGCTTCCCTCGCCGGAGCCTCCTGGCCCTTTTTCGCCGCCTTCGTCGGGGCTCTGGGTTCCTTCATCACCGGCAGCAACACCGTCTCCGACCTGCTCTTCGCCCAGTTCCAGTACGGCATCGCCAGCGAGCTGGAGCTGCCCCGCCAGATCGTTGTCGCCCTGCAGGCCGTGGGAGGGGCCATGGGAAACATGGTCTGCATCCACAACATCGTCGCCGCATCCGCTACCGTGGGCCTGGTGGGCATGGAAGGGGTCATCCTCAAGCGCAATGTCCTGCCCCTGCTCCTCTACGGCACGGTTGTGGGGATTTTGGGACTGCTCTTCTGCTACGTCCTCTTTCCGGGGATCTTCTAGCGCAACACCCCATTTTCCCGGGACACCCCGGGTACAACGAAGCATGAAAATGGTGCGCGGGGAGCCCTGTTGAATCCTGCCTTCGGCAGGGCAGCTACACTGCATTCAACAGGGCAAGTCGGGGATTGCGCTGATGCCGAAGTTTCATCCCGGCGTCCAGTACAGGGAAGGGCACACCCTGAGCGACTCATGCCCGCGAAACACTGGGTGTTCTCCACAAACCCGTGGCATCGCGAACCTTACTTTCGCTGCCAGCAAGATCCCCATATCGCGGACTACAAGGGCGCGCCTCTCTATGAAACTCGGCTTCAGCGCACATCCTCGTCTTCCCGCGCCCGACAATTTATCCCAACATTTCAGCACGTTGAACGTATTTTCACACAAAAAAGCCTTCCCTGAGTGAAGCCGAGCCCGGTGGCACGCATCATTCAGCCAACCGGCCCACGACGTAGGGCCCGGCAGGGGCTACGGCGATACGCTCCGCGCCGCTGGTTAACCGCTCAATCTGTCCCTGCAGGTCATCCACGTAAATCCCGCCCAGGCGCTCCACATCCTCGCGGCTGAGCCCTTCCGAATAGACATAGACAGCTCCGGCCGTATCCAGAGCCTGGTAGATGTTCTGGGCGCACCACTGATCCTTGACGAAGTTCTCCGGACGGCAATAGTGCTCAAAGAAATCCTGCGGCGTCCCGCAGGAGCGCATGATGCCGCAGAAGTCCTCGCTTCCCAGGCCCTCCCGGCACTCGCAGGCAACCAGAACGGTCCCCCCGGGCTTGAGGATGTCCTTGGCGCAGGTCAGGGCCTTGCTGATCTGATAGAAGTTGCTGTCCAGTGGAAATCCCCCGCCGGAGGTGATCACCAGATCCCTCTGGCTCGGGACATCCGCGACAGCGTGTTCCTCCACGAAACGGCATCCCTGGAGATGGGCCTGTTTGGGATCGCCCGAAAAAATGCCGCTCACCGCATTATCCCGGTTGACCACCACGTTGAGCAGAAAATCGGCCCCAGCCAGATCCATAACCTGCAGGCCGTACTCGTGGAAGATGTTCCCTTCCAAAACGCAATTGGCCACGCGGGGATGATCGATGAGCTGATAGGAATGCATGAGCTTCATGGTTTCGTAACTGGCGATCCCCGGCAGAATGGCCTTGCGACCGCCGGAGTATCCTGCGTAGAAGTGGGGCTCGATGAGCCCGGTCAGGATCTTGAGGTCCGCATCCAGATAGTGGCGGTTGATCTCGATGGGCGATCCCTCGATAGTGGTGATGCGGCGCAGGTCCTCGCTTTTCTCGCACTCGTGATTGACGATACGGTAATTTTCCGCGATCTCCTCGCCCACCATGGAAGCCAGCTCACTGCCCAGATTGGGCCGGTGCATCCCCGTGGCCACCAGGATGGTGATTCTGTCCCTGGGGATCCCCGCCCGCTCCAGCGAGACCAGGAGCGGAGGCAGGATGGCCTTGTTGGGCACCGGACGGGTAATGTCCGAAATAACCACACAGGCGTCCCTGCGGCCCTTGGCCATCTCTTCGAGCGGAGGCGTTCCAAGCGGGTCCTCCAGGACCTTGCGGACTCCCTCAGTCTGATCCGGAATGGCGGCGACAGGGGCAGCGTCAAGGACCGCAGCCCCATCCGGGACCTCTATCTCCAGCTTCTTCTCCCCGTATAACAGATTCGCGTACATACTCACCTCCTTGATGCGGATCGGAATGAAGCCACGCTCGCGCAATAGCGGGGCCGTGCCGCTCGCGAGAAGAACATGGCCCCTTCATCAAAACAGCGTTCACGCCATTCACCTTAAGCACCTGGATTACAGCCCGCGCTTTTGACAGAAATCCCGGACGAAATGGATATGCCGCTGCATGGCCTCCTGGGCCCCGTCCGGATCGCGTTCGCGGATACGTTCCAGGACCTCTGCGTGCTGCTCCCCCATATGCTGGAGATTGCCGCTTTCGTAGAGATGAAAGCGGCTTTCCCGGATCCCGTAGAAGAGGAGATCGTAAAAATGCTTCATGAGGAAGATCTGAGCCGGATTCTTGGTCGCATAGGTCAGGGCCATGTGGAAGGCCACGTCCTCGCTTTCCCCGACAAGCCCCTGATCCACCTTGGAGAGCATATCCTGAAGACAGGAATCCAGAATTGTGATATCCTCTTCAGTGGCCCGCTCCGCTGCGAGGCGCACCGCATTGACCTCCAGTCCGGCTCGCACCTCCAGAAGATCCTCCAGATCCACCTCCTCGGAATCCATGACCTCCCGCAAGGGATTGTCCAGATACTGGGATCTCTGGGACCGGACAAAGGAGCCGTGGCCCTGCCGCTGCTCCACAAGCCCCTTGTTCACGAGCTTGGTGATCGCCGTTTTGATCGTGGGACGGCTGACGCCGAGGGAGCTGGCCAGCTCCCGCTCAGGAGGAAGCTTTTCCCCGGGCTTGAAGTAGCCGCGGAAAATCAGGTCGCGCAGCTGCTCATAGACCTGTTCGGAAATGCTCTTGGGCTGGATGGGGTGCAGGGACACAGACATAAACCATTCACAAATTGGTTAAGTGGTTAATTTGGCCTTACCATAGACTACATTTCTCTGGGGCGAGAATATGAATTATTGTATATGGCAGTAACTACCATTTTGAGCCAAAGAGTTCAACTCTTGGGTCAACAAAAAACACACCTATTGACAGGCTGGGAGTTTCTTTGTAAAAAGGTTTTACCATTAGGGTATGCAATGCATAAACCCTGGGTGCAATTCCGCGCTCACCCGTTTCTAGGCATGCCTAAGACACTTATTTTTTTGGGCTTTGCTTGTTAGAGAACAGCGTTAACGAGAAACACCCTAGTTCAGCAGTGCCTCGGTATAGACGATTATCTTTCAACGAGCAGCACGACAAAGCCTCTCCAAAGGCTCGCATCAGGCCCTGACCTGGCACAAAGAATCCGCGGGCAAGGGGGCCCAACCCCCTTCAGGGGAATAAGAACCCTTAAATCGCGAAGGAGGTGCGTATGCGTCGGTATCTCGCCCTTATTGTAGCCCTGATCTTCGGGCTCTGCGTCTTCGCCGGGACAGCCTCGGCGATGAAGCGGTCCAAGTTCGGGCAGGACGACCGCCACGAAATGGCCAAGGATGTTGACTTCGAAGCATCCGACAAAACCTTTGACTGGAAGATGGTCATGCCCTGGTCCAAGGGCCTGCTCTTCTACGACGTGGCCCAGCACTTCTGCGACACCGTCCGCCTGCTCACTGCGGGCAAGGTGGACATCACGCCCTACTCCGCCGGAGAGATCGTGCCCGCCATGCAGTCCTTCGAGGCGGTGCAGAAGGGCACCGCGGAAGTGGGCCACGACTGGCCCGGGTACTGGAAGGGCAAGAACGAGGCCTTTGTGGCCTTCGCCTCCGTTCCCTTCGGCCTGGACAAGGAAGGCTACAACATCTGGCTCTACGAGCGTGGCGGCGCGGAAATGATGGACAACCTCTACGGCCAGTACAACATGAAGGCCCTGCCCGGCGGGAACGTGGGCCAGGAGCTCGGCTTCTTCTCCAACAAGCGGGCCACCTCACCCAAGGACTTCAAGGGCCTGCGCCTGAGGACCCCCGGATGGTGGATGGACATCATGACCAACTTCGGCGCCTCGGTGAGCCCCCTGCCCGGCGGCGAGGTCTATCTGGCCCTGGAGCGCGGCGTGGTTGACGCGGCGGAGTTCTCCTCCCCGGCCATCACCTACCCCATGGGCTTCGACCAGGTCACAGAATACGTGATCGAGCCCGGCGTACACCAGCCCTCCTGCCAGAATGCCCTGTTCTTCAACAAGGACGCCTGGAACGAGCTGCCCAAGCACTACCAGGAGATGATGAAGATCGCCGCCAAGGAGACCCAGCTCTGGTCCCAGGCCTGGCAGGAGAACCTGAACGCCAAGGCCATCCACGCCCTTCAGGACAAGGTCGAATTCGTCAAGATGGACAAGGAAACCCTGATGGAGATGCGCAAGGAAACCAAGGAATATCTGGATAATGAGGTTAAGGAGCGCAGCGACAGGGCCAAGAAGGTCCTCAACTCCCAGGAAAAGTTCATCCAGGAGTTCGACATCTGGCGCAAGATGCGCAGCGGCGTGAACGAGCCCATCCCCTACGAGGAGTACATGGAGGGCAACTTCTGGTACTATGAATAAATTGGAATCATTGTCACTCTAGGTGCGAAAGCCCCGGGGGAGGCCTCCTCCCCCGGGCCACTACTGTGCCCTGCCAAGGAGACCCTATGCTGGACAGGATCATACGCCCCATCGACACAGTACAGGAATGGTTTGGATTCCTCGTGGCCTTCCTCATCTGGCCCATGCTCTTCATCACGGTTTATGAAGTCTTCATGCGCTACGCCTTCAACTCCCCCACAACCTGGGGCTTCGAGGCGACCACCTTCACCTACGGGCTCCATTTCATTCTGGGGCTCGGGTATACCTATCTCTACGACGGCCATGTCCGGGTCAGCGTCTTCGTCAACCTGCTCAGGCCCGGAAAACGAGCCCTCATCAGCCTGCTCTGCCATTTGATCATTTTTATTCCGGTCTACATCGGGCTCACCTTCGGAGCCATTGAATACGCCATCTCCTCCATCCAGGATCTGGAGCACAGCTGGACCGCCTGGTCACCGCCAATCTATCCCTTCAAGACCCTGATGGCCCTCGGCTTTTTCATGCTCCTCCTTCAGGGGGTTTCCGCAACCTGCAAGGACATCCGGACCCTGGTGCGCGGCGAGGGATAGGCGCTGCAAAACACCAAGGCATCGCGCGCGACGCTCAAACACTGCCATACAACCAGCAAGGTGATTGACTATGAGTCCTGAACTGATGACCGCCGCCATGTTCATCACCCTCATCCTGCTCCTCTGTCTGGGCCACCCCCTGGCCTTTACCCTGGCCGGAGTGGCCACCCTGTACGGGCTAATCGACAACGGCTTCATGATCGCTCCCCTGATGGGCATGTTCTCCAACAACATCTGGGGACTGATGGAAAACTACGTCCTGGTTGCCATTCCCCTGTTCATCATGATGGCCCAGCTCCTAGATCGATCACAGGTGGCGGAAAAGCTCTTTGACGTGCTCTATCTGGTCCTGGGCCAGCTCAAGGGCGGCCTGGGCCTGGCCGTGGTGGTGGTGAGCACGGTCTTCGCCGCAACCACCGGAATCATCGGCGCCTCGGTGGTGACCATGGGCCTCTTGGCGGGCCCGCCGCTTTTGAACAAGGGCTACCAGAAAGAGATGGCCAGCGGCATCATCTGCGCCTCGGGAACCCTGGGAATCCTCATTCCGCCCAGCATTATGCTGGTCGTCTACGGGGGGCTGACCGGATCGCAGGCCACCTCCGTGGGCAAGCTCTTCGCCGGGGCGATCATCCCGGGAATCGTCCTTGCCGGGCTCTATTTCATCTATATTGTTACCCGCTGCACCATCAATCCCTCCCTGGGCCCCTCCATCTCCAAGGAGGAGGCGGCCAAGTGGAGCTTCGGCCGCAAGATGGCCCTGACCCTGCTCTATCTGCTTCCCCCGCTGGGGCTCATCTTCATGGTCATCGGCACCATCCTCATCGGCGTGGCCACGCCCACCGAGGCCGCAGGGATGGGGGCCCTGGGCGCCCTGATCCTGGCCCTGGCCAACCGGGCCGTAACCTGGGACGTGATCAAGCAGTCCAGCGTCAAGACCATCCGCATCACCTGCATGGTCATGCTCCTCTTCGTGGGCGGCAAGATGTTCAGCACCGTGTTCATGAGCATGGGCGGCGGGGAAGTGATCAACGACATGCTCGTGGGAAGCGGAATCAACCGCTGGATAGCCCTGGGCATCATGATGCTCATCATGTTCGTCATGGGCATGTTCATCGACTGGACCGCGATCCTGCTGGTCACCGTGCCCATCTTCATGCCCGTGGCCCTGGAGCTCGGCTTCGACCAGCTCTGGTTTGCCATGCTCATGTGCGTCATGCTGCAGACCTCCTTCCTTACTCCGCCCTTCGGGTACGCCCTGTTCTACTTCTTCGGGGTGGCGCCCAAGGACTTCACCATGATCCACATCTACAAGGGCGTAGTCCCCTTCCTGGGGCTGCAGCTGCTGGGCATCTTCATCCTTATTCTCTTCCCCTCTCTGGTTACCTGGCTCCCGACACTCGCCTTCGGCTAGTCAGTTGATCCGGGATATGAGATAATGGGTGTAACAAGGCAAAATCCAGACACAGGACACAAAGGACGGGAGCTATGCGACCGGAAATGCAGAAAATCGTCTTCGCCACGGACCTGAGCCAGGATGCGGCCACCGTTTTCCGCTACGCGATGAGCCTGGCGGAGAAATACCAGGGCCGCATCCACGTGATCCATGTGATCGAGCCCCTGAACGGCTTCGCCCAGAGCCTGGTGGATTCCACCCTGGGCGAGGAAAAGTCCAGAGAAATACGGGATCAGAAGAAGCAGGAGCTCTTTGAGGACATCCGGGAGCGGGTGCGGACCTTTTGCCACGAGGAGGTCTGCCGCCTCGTGGACCCCAAGGACGATCCCGTGGCCGAGATCGAGGTCCGGGAAGGGCAGCCCAGGGACCAGATCCTCAAATACAGCGACAAGGTTGAGGCGGATCTGATCGTTATCGGAGCGCACCGCAGGGTGAGCTCGACGCACCTCTTCGGGTCCACCGCTCGCAACGTGGTTCACGAGTCCGATGTTCCCGTCCTTGTGGTGAACTTCAGGAACGAGGACTCTTGACACTCCGGGCTGTTAGACCTCAAAAGCCTTTCTTGTCAGGGGGTGCGCCGGCTGACCGGGACATCCGCGCGAAGTTTCCGGTTAAGGACTGACAATGCGGGCCCGGGAGGGGGAGCCCGCTTTTTTTTGGGCCGATCGTTTTCCTTCGGGAAACCGGGCCTCATCCAAGCGGAGCAGATTATGCCCAGCAAGAACGTTATTCGGGCCTTTCAGGATCTTTTGGGCAGGGAGAACGTGTACACCGAGGCAGCGGATCGCCATGCCTATTCCTTTGATTCGGCGGTTCTGGAGCCTGTGGTCCCGGAGCTGGTCCTCCAGCCCCAGGACACGGAATCCCTGGCCGGCGCCGTTCGCCTCTGCAACGAGAACGACCTCCCCCTCACGGTCCGGGGAGCGGGCACCAACTTGAGCGGCGGCACCCTCCCCTCCGAGGAGAAGGGTGTGGTCCTGCTCATCAACGCCCTGGACCGGATCCTGGAGATCAACACCGAGGACCTCTATGCCCGCGTGGAACCCGGAGTCATCACTTCCCATTTCGCCCGAGCGGTTGCGGAAAAGGGCCTCTTCTACCCTCCGGATCCGGGAAGCCAGAACGTCTCCACTCTTGGGGGCAATGTGGCGGAAAACGCCGGGGGCCTTCGCGGCCTGAAGTACGGGGTGACCAAGGACTACGTCCTGGGGATTGACTTCTTCGACGTGAACGGCGAGCTGATCAAGACAGGGGCCAGGACGGTCAAGTGCGCCACAGGGCTCAATCTGGCCCAGCTCATGGTGGGCTCCGAGGGAACCCTGGGCGTTTTCAAGGAGATCACGCTCAAGCTCGTCCCGCCCCCTGCAGCCCAGCAGGCCATGCTCGCGGTCTTCGACTCCGTGGACCGGGCCTCGGAAACCGTCTCCGCGATCATCGCGAACCAGATCCTCCCCTGCACCCTGGAATTCCTGGACAACTTCACCATCCGCGCGGTGGAATCCTTCCGCGGGGCCGGGCTGCCCACCGAGGCGGGGGCACTTCTGCTCATCGAGGTGGACGGCCATCCGGCCCAGGTGGAGGAGGACGCCCGCCGCATCCGGGAAATCTGCGAGGAAATGGGGGTCACAGAGCTCAAGGTCTCCCAGTCCGCCGAGGAAAAGGAATCCGTGTGGCAGGCCCGCAGGGACGCTCTCCCCGCACTGGCCCGCCTCAAGCCGACAACCGTTCTCGAGGACGCCACAGTGCCCCGCAGCAAGCTTCCAGCCATGATCCGGACGATCAACGACATCGCAAACCGGCACAACCTGACCATCGGGACCTTCGGCCACGCCGGGGACGGCAATCTGCACCCCACCATCCTCACGGACAAGCGGGACACCGAGGAATTCGAACGGGTGGAGCGGGCTATCGAGGAAATCTTCGAGGCCGCCCTGGAGCTGGACGGCACGCTGTCCGGAGAGCACGGCATCGGCATGGCCAAGTCCAAGTTCATGGAAAAGGAGACCACTCGGGGAACCATCCTCTACTCCCGGCGTCTGAAACAGGCCCTGGACCCCAAGGGCATCCTCAATCCCGGCAAGATAATCGGAGCCTGATCATGGCCGAGCTGCAGCGGCTGCTCACCCTCCTGAACGAGCTGGACGATCAACTCGCCGGATGCATGAAGTGCGGCATGTGCCAGGCCGTCTGTCCCCTGTACGCCGAGACCGGACGCGAAATGGACGTGGCCCGGGGCAAGCTCGTGCTCGTGGAGCACCTCTCCAGCCAGCTCCTGAATGACCCGCAAGGGGTGCAGAAACGCCTGGAACGATGCCTGCTCTGCGGCTCCTGCGCCAAGGCCTGCCCCAGCGGCGTGCCCGTGGTGGACATCTTCATCAAGGCTCGCGCCATTATCGGGGAATATCTGGGCCTGCCGCCGATCAAGAAGCTCATTCTGCGCTCCCTGCTGCCCAGGCCCCGCCTGATGGACGGCCTGCAGCGATTGGCGGCCTTCGGTCAGGGTCTTTTCAGCAAGAAGGCCGACCCCGTTCTCGGCTCTTCCTGCGCACGCTTCAATGCGCCGGTCATCCGCGACCGCCACTATCTCCCCCTGGCAACCACCCCGTTGCACAGCGAAATCGGAGAGATCGACGAACCCGCCGCTCCCGGCAAGAGCAAGGTGGGCTTCTATCCGGGCTGCCTGGTGGACAAGGTCTTTCTGGACGTGGGCAGGGACGCGATCGACGTGCTGCGGCATCACGGCCACGGGATCTTTATTCCCGGGGAACAGGTCTGCTGCGGAATCCCCGCCCTGTCCTCAGGGGACCGCCAAGGATTCGAACAGCTTATGGGACGGATTCTGGATCAATTCGAGGATGCGGACATCGACTGGCTCCTGACCCCGTGCGCCACCTGCACCGCAACCATCCGCGAAATCTGGCCCCTGATGGCGGAATACCTTCCCCAGAGCGAACAACAGCGCGTGCACACCTTGGCGCAGAAGACCCGGGACATCACTGAGTTCCTGGCCCAGGGCCTGGAAGAAGCCCCGGAAAAGCCGGAAAGCGACAGCGATGCAAAAACTGGCATCACCTATCACGACCCCTGTCACCTGCAGAAGACCCTTTCCGTAAGCCGGGCTCCGAGGCAGCTTGTGCAGGCCAATCAAAAATACGACTTCCGGGAAATGGGGGCTCCGGATCGCTGCTGCGGCATGGGCGGCAGCTTCAACCTGCTGCACTACGACCTGTCCCGCCAGGTGGGCCAAAAGAAGACCGACGACGTGCTGGCCACAGGGGCGGACACCGTAGCCACGGCCTGTCCCGCCTGCATGATCCAGCTCGTGGATCAGCTCTCCCGCACCGGGGAAAGCGTCCGCGTGGTCCATGCCCTGCAGGTCTACGCCGAGACGCTGCCCCAAAGAGCCTCAAAGGAGCAGTCATGACGGATCAGGATATCGTGGCCCGTTTCCGGGAACGGGCCGAGGCGGCATCCACCACTGTGGTCGAGGTGGAAAGCACGGAAGAGGCCCTGGAATACAGCATCACCGTGTGCCGGGACAAGGAGGCCTGCCAGACCCTCGCCTCGGGTTGCGACCTCCCGCTTTCGGGGCGCGCCGCGGATCTGTGCTCCCTGAATGAGCCGCAAAAGCTCATTGCGGCCCCGGATCTGGAGTCGTCTCATCTGGAGCGGCTTCGGGAGCTGTGCGCCGAACAGAACTTCGCCCTGATTTCCGGCGGGCTTCGCGCTCGCCTGGGGGGCCTCGACCTGGGACTGACCCGGGCGGAGGCCGGCATCGCCGCCACCGGGACCCTGGTGCAGCACTGCCCGGGTGAGGACATTCGGCTGGCCGGCATGATCAGCGAGGTGCACATCGCCCTGCTTCCCCTGTCCGCCATTGTAGAGGAGAGCCACGCCCTGGCCTCCCGGATCGGGGAACGCATGAGGGCGGGGGTGGACTCCACCGCCTTTATCACGGGCCCGAGCCGGACCGCGGACATCGAGCGGGTCCTCACTTTGGGTGTTCACGGCCCTCTTCAGGTCCATGCGCTCCTGCTGCGGAATCAATAGCTTCAAGCGCAACAGGAACGAGGCACCCTGGCTCGCTTTGGCCATATCACTCAATTACTCCCGTGCCTGCGCAGACGCAGGCAGAACCAAGCATGAAAATGGCGCGCGGGGAGCCCTGTTGAATCCTGCCTTCGGCAGGGCAGCTACGCTGCATTCAACAGGGCAAGTCGGGGATTGCGCTGATGCCTGTGTTTCATCTCGGCGTCCAGTGCAGGGAAGGACTCACGCTGAGCGACTCATGCCCGCGAGACACCGGTGGTTCTCCACAAACACGTGGCATCGCGAACCTTACGGTCGCTACCTGCTAGATCCCCATATCGCGAACAACAAGGGCTCGCCTGTTTATGAAACACGGCTTCAGCGCACATCCCCGTCTCCCCGCGCCCGACAATTGAACGTAACAATTCAACAGGTTGTACACATTTTCATATAAAAAAAAGGCGCCACCATGTCCAGCAAAACCCTCAAGACCTACCGATCCAAGATCAAAGAGGCAATGCAGGAGCCTTTCCAGCGCAAGGCCCTGGAGAACTTCACCACCTCGTACAGGCTGGGCCGGGAAAAGAACTTTTCCGGCATCGACCTGCCCCGCCTGGTGCAAAGCATCTCCGATATCAAGGACGATGCCTCCAACAGGCAGATGGAGCTCTTCGAGCAGTTCCGCGAGGCCGCTGAGGCCAAGGGCGTGCGCGTCCATCTGGCCCGTACCGCCACTGAGGCCAACGACCTCGTGGAGCGAATCGCCGCGGAGAACGACTGCCAGCGCGTGGTCAAGTCCAAGTCCATGACCGCCGAGGAAATCCACCTCAATCAGCACCTGGAAAGCGCCGGCCTGGAGGTGGTGGAGACGGATCTCGGGGAGTGGATCATTCAGCTTCGCGGGGAAGGCCCCAGTCACATGGTCTTGCCCGCGATCCACCTCTCCCGGAACGAGGTCAGCCGCCTCTTCACCCAGGTTACGGACAGGGACCAGGGAACGGATATCGAAAACCTGGTCAAGGTGGCCCGGCGCGAGCTCAGGCAGCGCTTTGCCGATGCGGACATGGGCGTCACCGGAGCCAACTTCGCCCTGTCCGAGTCCGGAAGCCTGGGCATCGTGAGCAACGAGGGCAATGCGCGCCTGGTTTCCACCCTGCCCCGGGTGCATGTGGCCATAGCCGGCCTGGACAAGCTCATTCCCGGAATGGACCAGGCCCTGACCATCCTGCGTGGGCTTCCCCGCAACGCCACGGGGCAGGCCATCACCTCCTACGTCTCCTGGATCACCGGCAACACTGAGTGCCTGGCCCGAGAGGGCGACAACAAGGTCACCCACGTCATCTTCCTGGACAACGGCCGCCGGGCCATGGCGGAAGACCCCGTCTTCTCCCAGGCCCTGCGCTGCGTCCGCTGCGGGGCCTGCGCCAACGTGTGTCCCATCTATCGGCTGGTGGGGGGACACCAGTACGGCTACGTCTACATCGGGGCCATCGGCCTGGTATTGACCTATTTCATGCACGGCCGGGACAAGGACCGCGACCTGGTCCAGAACTGCCTCAACTGCCAGGCCTGCAGGGAGGTTTGCATCGCGGGCATCGACCTGCCCAGGCTCATCAGCGGGGTACGCGCCGCGATCACGGAACAGGAGGGCCGCCCCTGGATCAACAGCGCAGCATCCGCTCTCCTGACCCACAGGAAACTCTTCCACTCCTGCCTCAAGGCGGCGCGTTTCGCCCAGAAACCGATGACGCGAAAGGGATACCTGCGGCATATGCCTCTCGCGCTTCTCGGAGACATCGGGGACAAGGAGCTTCCCGCTCTCGCCGGGCAGCCCTTCCGCAACCGCTACCGGGAAGAGGACTATGTCCATTCCCTGTCCGCCCCGCGCTATAGGGTCGCGGTCTTCTCCGGTTGCCTGCAGGACTTCGTCTATCCGGAACAGCTTGTGGCAGGCCTGGACCTGTTACACCGGGAAAACGTGGCGGTGCATTTTCCCCGAGAGCAGGGGTGCTGCGGACTGCCCCTGTCCATGCTCGGCGAGCCGGGGCCGGCCAAAGAGGTGGCGGCGCACAACCTGTCCGCCCTGGATCCGGCTGATTATGATTATATCCTGGTCTTCTGCGCCTCCTGCGGCTCCCACCTCAAGGACTATCCGGACCTGTTGGGGGACCAGTCGGCAATCGCGGCCAAGGCCGGACAGCTCGCGGACAAGGTCATGGACTTTTCCTCCTTCCTCGAGGACGTCCTGGGCCATCAACCGGCCAAGTCCGGGTCTGCGAGGACAGCCTACCACGCCCCGTGCCATCTCTGCCGGGGCATGGGCGTCAAGGAGGCCCCCCGCAGCCTGCTGCGCAAGGCGGATCTGGAGTACGTATCCAACGACGAGGAAGAAACCTGCTGCGGCCTGGGCGGGACCTATTCCGTGAAGTTCCCCGAGGTCTCCCGGGAAATCATCGACAAGAAGCTGGAAATTTGGCGGGGCCACAATGTGGAGCAGGTGGTTACGGACTGTCCCGGCTGCATCCTCCAGATGCGGGGAACCGCGCAAAACCGGGGCGAATCCTTCCGGGTGCTCCACACCGCCGAGGTCCTTGGAGAAAAAAACTGACAGAGCGGCGTTTGGTTGCTAAAGCTGAGCGTTGACCTTGTCATGCTCGGCTATTAAGGTAGCCAAGCTCCTCCAAGCAATGGAAAGGATAAAGAGGACATCACCAAGTAAGCAATCGCAGGAGAGAAGACATGGCGAAAAGAACTCAGACCATCGACGGCAACACCGCTGCCGCGCATGTCGCGTACGCCCTGAGCGATACTGCGGCGATTTATCCCATTACCCCCTCCTCACCCATGGGCGAGGAGGCGGATGAATGGGCGGCCCAGGGCAAGAAGAACATCTTCGGGCAAAAGCTCTCCATCCGCGAGATGCAGTCCGAAGCGGGCGCCGCATCCGCGATGCACGGCGCCCTGGCGGCCGGGGCCCTGACCAGCACCTACACCGCCTCCCAGGGCCTGTTGCTCATGATCCCCAACATGTACAAGATCGCGGGCGAGCTCCTGCCCGGCGTGTTCCACGTTTCCGCGCGGGCGGTGGCCACCCACGCCCTGTCCATCTTCGGGGACCACTCCGACGTGATGGCCGTGCGGCAGACGGGCTTTGCCCTTCTGGCCTCAAACTCGGTGCAGGAGGTCATGGACCTGGCCCTGGTGGCCCATCTGAGCGCCCTGGACTCCAGCATCCCCTTTGTCCACTTCTTCGATGGCTTCCGCACCTCCCACGAGGTCCAGAAGGTGGAGATGATCGACTACGAGGACATCGCCGAGGTTGTGGACCAGGACAGCATCGACGCCTTCCGCGCCCGGGCCATGAACCCGGAAAATCCCCACATTCGCGGAACCAACCAGAACCCGGACATCTTCTTCCAGAACCGCGAGGCCTGCAATCCCTTCTATGAGGAACTGCCCGGAATTGTTGAGGACAGCATGGACAAGGTGGCCCGGATCACCGGCCGTCGCTACAACCTCTTCGACTATGTGGGCCATCCCGAGGCGGAGCGGGTGATCGTGGCCATGGGCTCCGGGTGCGAGACCATCGAGGAGGTGGTGAACCACCTCTCGGACAAGGGCGAAAAGGTGGGCCTGATCAAGGTCCGTCTCTACCGGCCCTTCGTGGCCCGGGCCTTCCTGGCCGCCCTTCCGGCAACCGCGGAGTCCATTACCGTGCTGGACCGCACCAAGGAGCCGGGCTCCCTGGGCGATCCCCTCTTCCAGGACGTGTGCACCGTGTTCCAGGAAAGGGACCAGACCCCTGAAATCCTGGCCGGACGCTACGGCCTGGGCTCCAAGGAATTCTCCCCGGCCATGGTCAAGGCCATCTACGAGAACATGACCAAGGCCGGCCCCAAGAACCACTTCGTGGTGGGGATTACCGACGACGTGACCCGCAGCTCCCTGGAGTCCTCCGCGGACATGCCGGACACCACTCCCGAGGGCACCGTGCAGTGCAAGTTCTGGGGCCTGGGCTCCGACGGCACCGTGGGCGCAAACAAGAGTGCCATCAAGATTATCGGCGACAACACGGAGATGTACGCCCAGGGCTATTTCTCCTACGACGCCAAGAAATCCGGCGGGTACACCATCTCCCATCTGCGCTTCGGCAAGCACCCCATCCAGTCCACGTACCTCGTTTCCGCGGCGGACTACGTGGCCTGCCATCAGCCGGCGTACGTGAACCAGTACGACGTCCTGGAGGGGATCAAGGATAGCGGCACCTTCCTTTTGAACTCGCCCTGGTCCAGCGTCGAGGAGATGGAACAGCACCTGCCCGCCTCCATGCGCCGCACCATCGCGCGCAAGAACATCGAGTTCTACACCATCGACGCGGTGCGCATCGCCTCCGACGTGGGGCTGGGCGGCCGGATCAACATGATCATGCAGACCTGCTTCTTCCGCCTGTCCCAGGTGCTGCCCTTCGAGGAGGCCATGGACCTGCTCAAGGACTCCATCCGGAAGGCCTACGGCAAAAAGGGCGAGGACGTCGTGAACATGAACATCCAGGCCGTGGACAAGACCGTGGAGAACCTGGTCAAGATCGACTACCCGCAGTCCTGGGCCGAAAGCGAAGCCACAGGCAGGGGTGCCCGGGAAGAGGAGCCCCACTTCGTGCGAAAGGTGATGCGACCCATCCTGCGCCTCAAGGGAGACGAGCTCCCGGTGAGCGTCTTCGAGCCGGACGGGATTTTCCCGGTTTCCACGAGCAAGTTCGAGAAGCGGGGCGTGGCCATCAATGTGCCGGAATGGGTGCCGGAGAACTGCATCCAGTGCAACCAGTGCTCCTTTGTCTGCCCCCACGCGGCGATCAAGCCGCTCCTGCTCACGGAGGAGGAGAAGGCGGCCGCGCCGGAGACCTTCGTGACCATTGAGGCCAAGGGCAAGGGACTGGAGGAGTTCGCCTATCGCATCCAGGTCAGCCCCCTTGACTGCCAGGGCTGCGGCAACTGCGCGGACATCTGCCCCTCCAAGCAGAAGGCCCTGGTCATGAAGCCGCTTTCCACCCAGACCGAGATCCAGGTCCCCAACCATGAGTTCGCCGAATCCACCCCCGCCAAGGAGGACGTCCTGCCCAAGACCACGGTCAAGGGCAGCCAGTTCCAGCAGCCGCTGATGGAGTTCTCCGGCGCCTGCGCAGGATGCGGGGAGACCCCCTACGTCAAGGTCCTGACCCAGCTCTTCGGGGACCGCATGTACATCGGCAACGTCACGGGCTGCACCTCCATTTGGGGCGGAACCGCTCCCACAACGCCCTATTGCACGAACAGCGAAGGCAACGGCCCCACCTGGGGCAACCCCCTGTTCGAGGACGGCGCCGAGTTCTCCTACGGCATGCTTATGGCCATCAAGCAGCGCCGCCAGAAGCTGGTCGAGCTCATGGAGACCGCCATGGAGCGCGACATCCCGCAGGAGCTGAAAGAGGCCATGCAGGGCTGGCTGGATAACAGGGAGGACGGCGAGGCTTCCAAGACCTATGCCGACAGGGTGCGGCACGCCATGCTCCAGGCGGACCCCGACCCCGTGCTGGAGGAAATCTGGAAGCTGGAGGACATGCTGGCCAAGAAGTCCGTGTGGGCCTTCGGCGGCGATGGCTGGGCCTACGACATCGGCTATGGCGGCCTGGACCACGTCCTGGCCTCAGGGGAGGACATCAACGTCCTGGTCATGGACACCGAGGTCTACTCCAACACCGGGGGCCAGTCCTCCAAGGCTACCCCGCTGGGGTCCATTGCCAAGTTCGCCGCCTCGGGCAAGACCACGAGCAAGAAGGACCTGGGCCGTATGCTCATGACTTACGGCTACGTCTATGTGGCCTCCGTTTCCATGGGGGCCAACAAGAACCAGATGCTCAAGGCCTTCACCGAGGCGGAGCAGTATCCCGGGCCCTCCATCATCATGGCCTACTCCCCCTGCATCAACCAGGGCATCCTCAAAGGGATGGGCAAGAGCCAGGAAGAGGAAAAGCTCGCGGTCCAGTGCGGTTACTGGCCCATGTATCGCTATAACCCTGTGCTGGCCCAGGAGGGCAAGAACCCCCTGACCCTGGACTCCAAGGCCCCGGACGGCAGCATCCAGGAATTCCTCTCTGGGGAGAACCGCTACCGCCAGCTGGAGCGGAGCTACCCCGAGGAATCCAAGCGCTTCCGCAGCGAGCTGGAGCGGGACGTCTGGCAGCGCTACGAGATCCTGCGCCGCATGGCTGAGGAGGAGCCCCTCCTCGGTGCCGCCTCCGAGGGAAGCGGAGAAGCCGTAAGCGGGTCCGGCGAGGACGCGGAGCACTGCGAGGTCAAGGACGTGGCCGAGCACGCCCGCGGAGATTCCGGCGAGCCCTGCGACGACGACCGTGGTGCCACGGACTAGGATCCGCGCCGCGCTTTGAGGCAGCTCTACAGAGCTAGCCGACAACGCATCTTCAAGGGGAGCCTGGAACCAGGCTCCCCTTTCTCCTTTTGGAGTGGATGAATCACCGTTCACCACCTCAACCGCAAGCACTCGGAACACAATCTGCACGAACTCGGCAGCATCTATTGCCGAAACGACAATCGCAAAAGGGGTTCTCAAGGACACGCACCATGGACATGCACGCCTTTTTTTATCCCCGGCATATCGCAGTCATCGGGGCCTCCGCCAATCCCTCCAAGATCGGGTACAGCGTGCTCTCCAACCTGGTCCAGGCCGGATACGAGGGAGGGATATACCCCGTCAATCCCAAGGAAACCGAAATCCTGGGCCATCCGGTCACCGCAAACGTCGCCGATCTGCCCCAGGGGCTGGACATGGCGGTTCTTACCGTCCCCAGGGACCCGGTCCTGCCCGCAATGCGCCAGTTGGCCGAACTGGGCACCAAGGCGGTGGTGATCATCACCGCGGGCTTCAAGGAAGTGGGCCGCGAGGGCTTCTATCAGGAGCAGGAGATCCAGGAGATCGCGGAGCAGAACGACATGGCCCTGCTGGGCCCCAACTGTCTGGGACTGATCAATTCCGGGGCGGATATCAACGTGACCTTCGCCTCGGGCTCCCCACTTCCGGGCAACGTGGCCTTTTTCTCCCAGTCCGGAGCCCTGTGCCAGGCCATCCTGGACTGGGCCGTGGGGGAGAACATGGGCTTTTCCAAGTTCGTGAGCCTGGGGAACAAGGCCGTTATTAACGAGGCCCACATGCTGGAGTATCTGGGCGACGATACGGACACGAACGTCATACTCGGCTATATCGAGAACGTGAGCCAGGGCCAGGAGTTCATGCGCAAGGCCCGGGCCATGTCCCGCAAAAAGCCGGTGCTCATGATCAAGTCCGGGACCTCCACCTCCGGGGCCAAGGCCGCATCCTCCCATACAGGGGCCATCGCCGGATCGGACCAGGCCTACGAGGCCGCCTTCCAGCAGGGAGGCATCATCCGCGTCCGGGACATCGCCTCCCTCTTCACCCTGGCCCAGGCCTTCTCCAACCAGCCGCTGCCCCAGGGCCCCAATCTGGCCGTGGTGACCAATTCCGGCGGGCCGGGCATCATGACCGCGGACGCCTGTGAACGCTCCAAGCTGCACATGGCGCGACTGAGCCGGGAAACCCTCGAGGAAATGCAGGATTTCCTCCCCTCCTTCGCCTCGCTCCACAACCCCGTGGACATCATCGGCGACGCGGACGCGGAGCGCTACAGGCTCACCTCCGAGGTGGTCCTGAAGGACCAGAACGTGAACGCGCTCCTGATCCTGCTCACGCCCACCGCCACCGTTGTTTCGGAAATGGACCGTGTTGCGGACAACATCATCCATCTCGCCGAGAGATCGGACAAACCGGTCTTCGTCTGCCTCATGGGCAAGCACTCCATCGCTTCGGCGCAGCACAAGCTCGTCCAGGCCGGAATTCCCTGCTACAACTTCCCCGAGGCGGTAATCCAGAGCCTGGAGGCGATGTACTCCTACTTTCAGTGGCGGAACAGGCCCGAGGAACAGGTGGAGGAAATCCAGACGGACCGGGATCGGGCCCGGGAAATCGTTGAGGGATTCCGCTCCCGCCTCTCCCCCGGCAGAAGCGTGGAGATCGTGGAGTATCAGGCCCAGGAGCTCCTGCGGGCCTACGACCTTCCGGCCGCGGCGACAGCCATGGCCACCACAAGCACGGAAGCGGCCGAAGCCGCGGAACGGATCGGCTACCCGGTTGTGCTCAAGGTGGCCTCTCCGGACATTTCCCACAAGAGCGACGTGGGAGGCGTCCGGGTCAAGCTGCAGTCCGCCGAGGAAGTGAGGCAGGCCTTTCTGGAAATCACTTCACAGGCCAAGTATCACGAGCCCGAGGCCTTCATCCACGGCTGCCTGGTCCAGGAGATGGCTCCCGGGGGCATGAAGGAGATCATCGTCGGCTTCAATCGGGACGATCAGTTCGGTCCCTTGCTCATGTTCGGCCTGGGAGGCATCCACGTGGAGGTGCTCAGGGACATCTCCTTCAAGCTGGCCCCTATTTCCCGCAGCCAGGCCTCGGAGATGGTCCGTTCCATCAAGTCCTATATGCTGCTCAAAGGCGTGCGGGGCGAAGCCGGAGTCAATATCAGGGCCATCGAGGACATCCTGGTCCGGGTATCCCAGCTCGCCATGGACTTTCCGGACATTGTGGAAGCCGACCTCAATCCTGTTCTGGTGGACGAGAACCGCGCCATCGTCGCGGACGTTCGATTGACCCTGCACATGCCTCACACTTAGCCTTTGATACGCCGCTCTGTGCTTCAGAGCTTTTTGGATGAAAATGTGGCTAACCTGTCGAATTATTTGGTGAAATTATAGTGCGCGAGGAGACGGGGATGTGCGCTGAAGCCGTGTTTCATAAACAGGCGAGCCCTTGTTGTTCGCGATATGGGGATCTTGCCGGCAGCGACCGTGAGGTTCGCGATGCCACGGGTTTGTGGAGAACAACCGGTGACTCGCGGGCATAAGTCGCTCAGTGTGTGCCCTTCCCTGTAATGGACACCGAGATGAAACACAGGCATCAGCGCAATCCCCCACTCCCCGCGCACTATTTTCATGCTTGGTTGTGCCCGGGTCGGCCCGAGAATGAGGGTTATATGAAAATGTGGCCAATATGTTAAATTATTGAGGAATTGTCCGCGAGGCGAAGGCGGGTAGAACGCTTCGCTGGGTTTCATAATACACCTTGGCTTTGTTGATACCGCCTGAGGTGTAATTGATTCCCTCCAGTCATCATCATTCACATCATTTGAATCCTGCTTCACCGGAAGTAATCCGGGAATGTCGATGAGGTGTTGCGTATCCCATCATGGGAAACCCGGGATGAAACCTGCGCTTCAGCGTCCACCCGCCTTCGCCTCGCGACATTTTCATGCTTGGTTGTGCCCGGGTCCGCCCGGGAATGAGGGTTGTACGAAAAT
>JAZKRN010000027.1:0-21880 GCA_036628655.1 Desulfohalobiaceae bacterium
GGTTTCACCCCGGTAGCATCACAAGGCTGAGCTACGGGGCAGGCGGGGTAAACTATGACCTTGAACTTTTTCCGCGCTTGACCCATGAAATTTTTGAACGCCCTGCTTGATAAGGATTTTTCAACAGGCTGCTAGGAGCCTTTGTACTCGGCGATGGAAAGTCCTGGTCCTTCTCCTGTATGCCTCGCCCAGCTCGCGGGCGAAGCGTTCCTCGACATCTTGCTCGTCCCGAACCCCCTTTCCGTCCAGATTGTCCGCGTGGGCGACGATATGCTCCAGAACGGTTCGGGGAACGTAGTCCGCAACAGGGAGCGGCAGACACTGCTGCAGGACATCCTCGGCTGTAATGCCGACGCCGATGTGGCGTTCGGCCGCCTTCGCCTCCGGATACAGCCCCTCCCTGGAGAGGATGTCGGCTCCCGTGAGCCCGTGCCGTATGGCTTGCGCCGTTTGCGGGGGATGGTAAAGACGCCCGACGTCGTGCAACAGGCACGCCCTGTAGAGGAGGGAAAAATCGACCCCTTCCAAATGACTGGACATGTCGCGGGCAATGCGCCATACACGGACGGAGTGTTCGTACACGATTTGATAGCTGGTCTCCCGGCTCTTCTGCTTGGCCAGGATTTTTACGGGATCATGGCTCATGGGGCTGCTTCGCTTGGTTTGGCGCCGGTTACCGGGAAAATGTTTCCTGATTCTAGCACGATGAGCTTTGCGGGAAAAGATCGGGACGGGTCGCATCGATACAATGGCACCCTCGTGCTCGGGTCTTGTCACGTTTCAATTGTCGTAAAAGAGAAACACATAGAAGCAGTTGCAGAGACATACAAGAAAACGATGATTTGAGTTGAGAAGACACGAGCTTCGTTTCTTTTTCAAAAAAGAAACAAAAAAGTGGTGAGTAAGATCTCTTGATTTTCTTGCTTCTTCTTTTTCCCAAAAGAAAATGTGGACTCGTGACTTGTCATGCTTAATCTGTCGCTAATACTGAACATATGCGCAGCTTTGCAGGTACAGAGATAAAACCGACGATTTACGCTAGACAAGTCACGAGAGGCTCAATCCGTTTTGAGGGGACAATGGTGCAAGCCCCGAATGGGGATATTCACTGTATAAGCTGTGTCGACAGTCATTGACTCAGATTCATATCCGGGTGTAGATTACTAATTCTTTGCTCCGGCCGAAGGAGCGGGTTTTCGGGGCGTAGTCGCATGTGCTCGATTTCGGTCCCGGGTTTCGCGGAAATCGGTTTTCCGTCCGGAAGGGGTTATCACTTGCCGTGTCACAGAAAGCTCGGTGAAAGACAATAAATAAAGATCCCTGCGGAGATGCTCTCAGATCGGCTGATGCCTCAGGACTGATTGCCGGGAGCATATCAAGGGACGGTGTTATGTCAGAAGTAGCAAATCAGATGGTGGAAAGGGGAAACACCCTTTTTGGGCAAGGTGATTTCAACGGGGCTTTTGAGCTTCTGATTCAGGCCTATGGACAGGGAGCCAAGAATATCGACATCCTGCACAGGATTGTCGATTGCCTGGAATATCTGCAGATGCCCCAGGAGATAGCGGACTTCCTGAATCAGTCCCTTACGGAGGATTCCTTCACCGGCCAGGAGAAGGCCCAGCTTTTTTACAGATTGGGCATGGCCTATGCGCAACAGGATAAATACAACCTGGCGCGGCTCACTCTTTTGAAGATCAAGCAGCAGGACCCGGACTATCCGGATCTGGATAAGCGTCTCCAGGAATTGAAAAGGGGGAAAAAGACGCAGCAGAGCCGATTCGATCTTCTCCTGGAGAAGGGGGACCTGAGCCGCGAACAGATCGACGAGGTCCTGGAGAAGTCGCGGAAGGAAGAGCGTTCCCCAGAGGATATCCTGCTGAGCGAATACGGGATGAACAAGAAGAGCCTGGGCGAGTCCCTGAGCGTCTATTTCAATGCGCCCTTCGTCCAGTTCGACGAAAGCATCGATCCGCCTCTGTACATCCTTGAGCATCGCAATCTGAAACCGGACTTTTTGAAGCAGAACAATTGGGTGCCCCTGGTCCAGAACGGAAGCAATGTCGATGTGCTCATGGTCAATCCGGATGATCTGGGGAAGCTGGATGAAATCCGCTTCATTCTGGGCACGAGCGACATCAATCCCAACATTACCCTCAAGAGTGACCTGGACGCCTTTATTGACCGTTTTTTTACTGAGCTCCACGGCGAGGACAAGCTGGCCTCGTTCGAGGAAGAGGTGGAATCTTCATCTGACGAAGTGGAGGAGGACGAGACTTTCAGCCTCGAGGACTCCCTGGGGGAAAACGACAGCAAAGTGGTCAAGCTGGTCAACTCCATACTCGTCGAGGCATGGAAGCGCGGTGCCTCGGATATTCACATCGAGCCGGATGCCAATGCCAAGAATTGCACCATACGCTTTCGTGAGGACGGGACCTGCTACGAATTCACCAAGCTGAAAAACAGCCTCACCCGCCCCATTGTCTCCCGCCTGAAGATTATGGCCAAGCTGGATATCGCCGAGAGGCGCCTTCCCCAGGACGGCAAGATCAAGCTCAAGCTGCCCAAGATGAACCAAAACATGGAGTTGCGTGTGGCCACGATGCCCACGATCGACGGTCAGGAGGACGTGGTCCTGCGCGTCTTGGCCTCGGGCGAGCCCCTGCCCCTGGAGACACTCGGGCTGGGGGAGGACATGCTGGAACGGTTCACGAGCATGATCTATCAGCCCTACGGGCTGATTCTGGTGGTGGGCCCCACGGGCTCCGGAAAAACAACCACTCTCCATTCGGCAATTCGTTATATCAACACCACGGACCAAAAGATCTGGACCGCGGAGGATCCGGTAGAAATCACCCAGAGGGGGTTGCGGCAAGTGCAGGTCAATAACAAGATCGGCCTTCACTTCGCAGCAGCGCTGCGCTCCTTCCTCCGGGCCGACCCGGATGTGATCATGGTCGGTGAGATGCGTGACTACGAAACGGCGCATATTGGTATCGAAGCCTCTCTGACTGGACACCTCCTCTTTTCCACACTGCATACCAACTCGGCTCCGGAGACGGTGACCCGGTTGCTGGATATGAACCTCGATCCGTTCAATTTTTCCGATTCCCTCTTGTGCGTGCTGGCCCAGAGGTTGGCCAAGACCTTGTGCTCCCGGTGCAAAGAGGCCTATACCCCGACTCAGGAGGAGATTGAAGAGCTCCGGGCGGAATTTGGAGAGGACTGGGAAAACTGGTTCGACAAGAGCTTTTTGATGCATCCCACTCTCTATCGTCCAGTGGGATGCAATCGGTGTGTAGGGGGGTATAAGGGACGAGTCGGTATCTACGAGATGATGGTCAACACGGATTACCTCAAGCGGCTTATCAAGAAAAAGAGCCCCACTGAGGAGCTTCAGGAGCAGGCCATGCAGGACGGCATGCTCACGCTCAAGCAGGACGGGATCCTGAAGGTTGTGAAGGGAATGACGGACATCAAGCAGATACGCAAAGTGGCTGGATAGAGAAAAGCCAGTGTGGTCGCTAATCTGTATGCTGTCATGTGGATTCGGTATAATCGGTCTCCTGGTGGGGACAAGGATGAGGTGAGGGCGGTATGACGTACTCCTATTCACTGAGCCAGCATCAGCTGGAGAGCATAGAGGAGATTCTCCAAAAGGATCTCATGGACATCGGGGTTCACTGTGCCTTTTTGATCGATATGGCTGGAAACATCATATCCAGCCAGGACAACGGCAGGCTCCAGCACGACATTTACTCCCTTGCCGCTCTGGCAGCAGGGAACTTTGGGGCCATAAGCGAAATGGCCACCATTCTGGGGGAAAAGGAATTCTCCCTTCTCTTCCATAAAGGGGAGGAAGAGAGTATTCATTTCAACAAGGTGCTTTCAGACTATCTCCTCATAACCATTTTCGGGAAGAGCTTGTCTCTGGGCTTCTTGCGCCTTCGGGCGAACGAGGCCATCACCAAGATCAATAAGCTGTTGCAGCCCGATTATCATTGATCGGTGGAGAAAACCCTGCGGAACAGGAAATTTCAGCAGGTTAAGGCCGCATTGCCCCGCGTGTCTCAGCTGTATGAATCCCGCACCGCTTTGTTGGAGCCTGCGTCAGGCACGATTTCGGTGAGAGCTCATCTCGGGACTGACCGGTCGTTACGATTCCCTGCTCTCAGACAGTGGCCTTTTGCCTCCTACGAAGTGACCGGCAGTTTTACGCGCCACGTCGGGGACGGGCGGTTGTGCGTGCTGACAATTCTGGTGATTTGAGCACGGCGTCAGGCCGGGACGCGATTTTCTGTACCTGGCGCATCCCCGAAGGAAGAGGGCGAGAAAGAATTTGCGAGCTTTCCTTCGGGAAGCTCTATTTCAAGGGGTAGCTCCGTGTTTTCCAGTGGGTGGAGGGAAAAATCCGACGTGAATCCTGTAGCCGCTCCATTCGGAGGCAAGCCCGCGACAGCATAAGGATGACTCAATATGGCTTTCATCGATTTCAAGAAGAAGGAGCTCCAGGTCAAGATTGTTTATTACGGTCCCAGTCGCGGAGGAAAGACAACCAATCTGGACTATGTTTACAATCAGATGGACAATCGGTTGAAAACCGATATGGTGTCCATTAAAACACACGGTGACAGAACCCTCTTCTTTGATTTTCTGCCTTTTGATATCGGACAGGTTATGGGGTATGACCTGAAAATCATGCTTTATACCGTCCCTGGACAGGTTAAATACAACGCGACCCGAAAGCTTGTTCTCAGAGGCGTGGACGGCTTGGTTTTTGTCGCTGATGCTATGGAGATACGAAGGGATTATAATATACAATCTTTAGAAAATTTGTACGAGAATCTTAAAGAGTACAATATAGATACTCATAATTTGCCTATTATTATGCAATATAACAAAATAGATTTGAGTGATCAAGGCATACCTCTCCTTTCACAAGAGACATTAGATAGTGATTTGAATTCCGAATTGCAGGCACCATCTTTTAGAGCGAGTGCTTTGCAGGGAGATAATGTGATACAAACCTTGAAAAGAATAATTTCTCGCACTGTTATGAATATCAAAAAAGATCTGCAGTAGGAGGGGGTTGTGAGCAACTCAAACAAGCAAAAAGACGTTACTCCAGAAGAGCTGGAGAAAAGACTGGACGAAATCTTCGGGGGAGGCCAGGAAGAAAGCCAGTCCACCGAGGAGCAGACCCTGCTCGGCAATCTGGAATCCGCCGTTCTGACAATGGACTGGGAGCTCTCGGATGAAACGGTGAAAACCTTCCTTTCCGAGTTGAGCTCCTTGAAGGCGCCCCTGAGCGAGGACAGGCTCCAGGCCAATTTTCTAAAGATTTTGCAATCCCTGGGCAAGTATATTCAAAAGCGTAAGGCAAAGGCAGAGCCGGAAACGATCAACCTCTTGCAAACCGTCTTTGCCGACTTCAAGAAAGTTGTTGAATCCGAGGAGCTGACCCGCAAGCAGAAGAAGGAGATTCTGGTCAAGAATATAGAGCAATACAATGCCCTGAAATCCAAGATAGCGGAAGGCAAAAGGGTCAAGGTGGCTGATTCCCGGGCCGACGATGCAAGGCTTGCCACCGCCTCCCAGGAGTCATCGAAGGATGCGGCCGCCTCAAAGGACCAGGAAAAGACCCAGTCCACTGAATACTCCGAAGTCGAAGAGACCCCCGAAGCTTTGGAAACTCCGGATGATACGGACGTCACCGAGAAACTGACTGCTTACTCGGAACAGAGTGGAGCTGCCGGCAATAAAACCGTGCTTGAGGCTGTGGAGGAGCTGAAGGAGGTGGTCCGGGAGGAATTTCGCAGATTGCGACAAGATCTGGGAGTTCAAGACCCCAAAAAGTAGCCACCCGATAAAGGGGCCTGCTCCCGGTGCGGGTATGTGTCAGAGAGCAACCGCAAGTCGCAGAGTCGGTTCGAGTGTACGGCCTGCGATCTAGCGATGAACGCGGACGAGAACGCCGCGATCAACATTGCTACCCTCGGGCAGAGGGGATGTAACGCCTGTGGAGATGAGGGGGTGCCCTCGTCCATGAAGCAGGAACCTCCAGGAACGAGCGATCAAGCACCGGTCCCGGCATAGTCGGGAATCCCCTTGCTTTAGGGAGGGGAGGATGTCCATGTACTGACTGAATCTCAATGGAACCGATTAAGCGGTACTATCCTCGGAGTGAAACGCATCGCCAGACTTTATGCTGTACGCTTCAGTGAGCGCGGCATGAAGGGTGTGCTCCCGTGGGCCAAGGCCTGTCCGGAGGTAAAAACGGGGGAGATTGAATCGCCCTGTTGCGGTACAGGGAGAAACAGGCTGGTTAGTCATAAAAACCATGGAGCAAAGAGATGGATTTGACATCTGGAGATGCTTCGGGACAAGTTTTTCAGCGCATAACCAAGGCGGATCTCGGCGAGTTTTCCCTGGACGGCAAGATGCTCAACATCCTGATGAGCCTGGACGGACAGAAGGATCTCGCCGGTATTGCAGAGGAGCAGGGATTGGGCCTGGATACCGTGCAACAGGTCATGTCCCGGCTCGTTGATCTGGGACTTGCCGAGAGGTTGGAGACGGATTCCTCAACTGTGGATCAAGAATTTCTGGACTATCTGACCAATCAGTTTTTGGAGGCTGTCGGTCCGATCGCGACGGTCCTGATGGAGGACGTGGCCAGGGATCTGGGATACGAGCTGGCCAATTTGCCCGGAAATCGGGCAGCGGAGCTGATTATTCAGCTGTCCCAGGAGATTCAGCAGGAAGAGAGGCGGAATCGCTTCAAGCAGAACATGTTGAACATGATCAAGGAGAAGGGGTACTAAGTTCTAACACCCCCACCCACTGAGCAATGAAACGTCAGTAAGATGGGGTACATTATTATTGAGGAAGGAGTACGTGGATATGATCGTGAATTGTGAAGAGTGCGGTACACGCTATCGTCTCGACGAGACGAAAATCAAGGGCTCCTCTGCCAAGGTCAAGTGCAAGTCCTGCGGGCATGTCATGCTTATTAACAAGCCGGAGCAGGAGAGTGGGACAGATGCCACCGCCACTGCATCGGGGGGTGCAGGCGCCGGAACGGCAGATACCGCCGGGGAAAAGGTCTCAGGCGGTGCGCGGAGCTCCACTGCGGCTTCCACAGGGACCAAGGGAACCTCATCAGGCCAATCAACCGGCACCACGGCTTCAGGTGCCGAGTCCTCCCGGAGCAGGGTCGAGTCGAAGCCGCGAAGAAGGGGCATGTTTGGCCTTCGATCCAAGCTGTTCCTACTCTTCTTGTGTCTGCCCATTGTGATCGCTGTTGTCACCGGATACGTCTCTTTGAACCGCGTCGAAGAGATCAAGAAAAGCTACGGCAATCAGATCACGAATGTGGTGACGCAAATGGGCCAATCGCAGGTCGCCGCGAAGGCGCGTTCCGCCGCCCAGCAATTTAGGCTCTATCTCTCGGCCAATCCCGAAATCGAGGCTGAGGAATTCAATCGTGACCGCACCATTCGCCGCATGGCGGTCCAAAAAATCGGACAAACCGGATACACCTTCCTGTACGAGCTTCCCGGAGACGGCAATTCCTGGAACGTTTGGGTGCACCCTGATCCGAACATGGTGGGCACCGACTTGTCCGAAAGAAAAGGCCCCCAGGGCTTTCAAAAGATCATTCAGAGCACAAGCGGAGGCAAGGAAGCCAACGGATTCTACACGCAACCCACACCGGATGGGGAACGAGTGGATCATTTCATGTTCTGCGCCCCTGTTGGAGATACGGGCTATGTTATCGCGGCCACACTGGAACAGGACTCCATGATCCAGCCCGCGCATGTGCTGAATACGCAACTGGATAATACCTATTACACCATGCGCAACAGATCGCTATTCATCCTTGGCGGAATTGCGGTCTTCTTCCTGATCATCATCACCTGGTTCGGACACAGACTCACCAGGCGGATTCAGTCCCTGACGGACGTTGCAGAGCGCATTAGCGTCGGTGAGCTGGAAGCCGAGGTTCAGGTGAAGGGCAAGGACGAAATTTCCTCCCTTGCGGAAGCGATATCCCGAATGCAAGAGAGTGTCCGGCTGTCCATCGAAAGACTGCGCAGGCGCCGCTCATGAGGAAGAAACCTGCATTGCCGCCCCGCTTTTCCGAGAGCGCCACGGGTTATGCAGTACCCTGTGAAGCAGCATATGCAGTTGAAGCATTTGCCTATTCAAGAAGAGGAGGACTGAATGCCTGCCAAAAAAAGTTTGATGCTGTTGGCTGCCCTGGCACTCCTCATGTGCGGCATGCACTCCGGCATGGCGCAGGAGAGTGAGCCCATAAAGATAGGAGTCAATATTCCGCTGTCCGGTCCCTACCAAAAGCAGGGAGCGGATCAGGAAAGGGCCTATCAGCTGGCTGCCGAGCAGATAAATGCCGACGGAGGTGTCCTGGGGCGACGGATCGAGCTCGTTGTTCGGGACACCGAGGTCGACCCCCAAGTGGCGGAGGAAAATGCCCTGGAATTTATTCAGGATGAAAATGTGGATATGGTCACCGGAGGCTCCAGCAGCGCCGTGGCCATAGCCCAAAGCGATGTGTGTCAGGAGCACGGCGTTGTTTTTATGGCCGGGCTTACGCATTCCTCCGCCACAACAGGATACGACAAGACGCAAACGGGGTTTAAGTCGCAAAAGGCGCATAAGCACACATTCAGGTGGTACTTCAACAACTGGATGACCAAGGAGGCGCTGGTTCCATTCCTGGTGGAGCAATTCGGCAGCGACGCGAGCTACTTTCACATCACTGCGGACTACATCTGGGGGCATACCTCACAAAACGCGATCCAGAGCGGCACCGGGCTGGAGGGGGCCCGCACGGCGGGTTCGGTGACGGCTCCGTTGGGCGAGACCGACTTTTCCGAGCAGCTGCAGCAGGCAAGGGACAGTGGTGCGGACGTTCTTGTGCTCAATCTGTTCGGCAGGGATCTTGTTCGGGTCATGGAACAGGTGCAGCAAATGGGGCTGACCGAATCCTTCCGGATTGTGGCCCCGCTCATGGAGCTCAATATAGCCAACGCTATCGACAATGAGATCCTGCAGAAGACCTATTCCACCACGAACTGGTACCACGGGCTCAGTGATCGCTTCGATGGCTCCCGCGACTTTGTGCAGTCCTTCTCCCAGGAGTACGGAAGACCTCCCGGAGCGGCTGCCGCCACTGCCTGGGTGGCGCTTCAGGAGTGGGCTAAGGCTGTGCAGCGGGCCGGAACCACCTCGGCCAATCAGGTTATCCCCGGGTTGGAGGGGCATTCCTTCACTCTGTTGAAAGATACGGAGAAATGGCGAGCCTGGGACCATCAGGCCATCAGCTCGGTCTTCGTGGTTCAGGGGAAATCTCCGGGGAATATGGCCAATGAGTGGGACGTGCTCACCATTGTGAAGAGTGTACCCGGACAGGACGTGGTGCGAAGCAAATCGGAAAATCCGGTTATGCTGGAATTACTGGAGTAGCAGTGAGGCAGCGGATATCGCTCCCTTTGCAGGCCTGAATCCGGACCTCGGCTTGTTCCGTTGAAAGAACGCCGAAGGGTGAGGTGCGCGAAATGGGGTTTTTTCAAGCGCACAGGAAAGAGAAAGTAGGGGAGCTGAGCAAATACGAAGCGGAAGACGGAAGGAGCTGATGTGCTATGATTGTTATTCCCAATGAAGATCCGGTCTTCGAGGAGCTGAATACATATTACCTGGATCTGAACAGGATGTTGGAGCACTTCAGCGGCTCCATCGGATCGGGAACAGTTCATGTTCAATCCCGGGAAAGCGAGGGTGCGATTTTTTTCGAGTCGGACGCCACTCTGAGCGCGACTTTTCAGACACCCAGCGGCGAGCTTGTCGGACAAAACGCCGTTGAGGAAATGGTCAAGCAATCCCGTCAGAGCCATTACACAGTCAACATATACCGTATTGAGCAGACCGATATTCACTATTGGGCCAACATTCCCTTCGCCACTCCGATCTACCAGGATCTCAGCTCTGAGTTCACGGATTTGCAGGGGTTGATCAAAAAACTCCAAGAGGAGTCCTTGACCGGCTATATCCTTGCCACGCTGGACAAGGATCAGGCGAGGCTCTTTTTCCAGGGAGGGGAATTGATCGGGGCGGCTTATTCCTGGACGAACGATGAGTTGAACCGGACCCCCCAAAAGCTGGATGAAATTTTTTCCTGGATTCAGGAGAACAAAGCCCTGTTCAATGTCTATCGCATCATGCCGGCCAATGAGGGCCCCAGTGAAGACGAAGTCGAAGTGACAGCCGAGGAGGCAGTCGAAGCAGATGATATTTATGCGATGCTGGAGGAACTTCTGGAAAAGATCGAAAAAGCGGTCAGCAATAGCCGAAGCATTCGGGATGAGTTCAGCACCCTGTTGCGCAGAAAATTCCTCGAGAAAGCAAATGACTATCCGTTTTTAGATCCTTTTGCCGCTGAAATCGAATATGATAATGGGAAGATCAACAATTACAGCAAGGTGGACGAAAATGAGATCGTGAAAGGTGTGGTTGAGTCAGTCAAAGAGATAGTCGGTGAAAACGATCTTGAAAAGAGTGTACGCGCGGATCTGGATATCTGGCGTGCCCATCATTCGAGTTATCTTTCAGAGCTCCCTGTTGAGATATAGACCCTTTTTGCATGGCATTGAGCAATTTTTATTGCAATTTTCTTTCAATAACGATATTCACCCATGTTTCAAAGAGAATTTGAAGATACAGGAAATATAAAGGATTTTGCCGTTTGGGCGGCTGATTTCATTGATAATCTTCCTGTGGGCATGTACAGAACGACCCTGGAAGGGGAGCTCATTTTCTGCAATTGGGCCTTTGTCAGGCTCCTGGGTTATGATGAGGCGCACAGTTTACAGGACTTCCAGGTAGGCGAGTTATTCCCGCGCAAAGCCGAGCGGGGGGATTTTATCCGTCATGTGCTGGACAGGGGGAAGGCCCAGCAGTATCGGATGCAGTTGCTTCAGAAGAACGGGGAGCTTTTGACCTGCAGCACAACCGCCAGGGCTGTTTTGAACGATGACGGACAGGTTACCTATATCGACGGGGTCATGGTATCGGTGGAAGAAACAGATAAGGCCCAGTCAGACGCCATGGGCTCCTCGAGCACCTATGACAGGGTCTCCGCATACATGCGTTTGGATCCCGACGGGACCATTGAAAACATGAATGAGATAGCGGTGAGTTTCTTCGGAAGCAGCACTCGAAGCGATTCTGAGCCACTGTCCCTGTATTCCTTTGTGTTCACTGACCACAGGGACAAACTGACCGGATTGTTCGACTCCGTCAGGAAACAGGAGCATTCCCTGGATGTCATCCCCTTAATGGATGAGAAGGGGACAATGCGACAGATGGAATGTCAGGCTTCTGCAGTCTATTTACTGGACGGTGAATACAAAATTGATTTCGTGTGCAGGGATGTTTCCCGTACTATAGAAAGTTTGCGAAAGAGTCAGGCCGAGGAAAGGTTTCAAGGCGTCCAAGAGATGGCTGGTGGGATAGCTCATAATATGAACCAGCCTCTTACTATTATGAACAATCTCGTTTCCGACTTGACCACAAACCTTTCCGGTGAAGATAGTGACGTTCAGGAAAAGTTGGATCGAATTCAAAATCAGCTGCATAAATTGAATTTAATTGCTGAAAAGGTTCGTTCGGTCAAACAGTATAAGTCCATTCATTATCTTTTAGGGGAAAAAATAATCGATTTAGATCAAATGTCCTGAAAAGTGTTGACAGTGTTGCCCAAGTTCAGTGTTGCATGAACTGCCCTGCAGGTTTGTAAGAGCGGTTCTTAAAGAAAAGGACTATGACGGATAGTACATATTCCCGTTTTCCGTGGCGCATGTACTGCTTGCCACAAGCCTCGGTAAGTACGGTTTCTTTCCAGAAATAGCATGTTGAGCAAGGAGTTATTATGGCCAAGAAGGTCCTTGTCGCCGACGACGATCAGGAGCTCCTTTTGGTTCTTAAGGAGGGCATGGAGAAGTACAAGGAGGAGTTCAACGTCCTTTTGGCCGGTGACGGGCAAGCGGCGATCCAAAAGTTGGAGCACAATTCCGTCTCTCTCGTCGTAGCCGATTTGAAAATGCCAGGAATGGATGGTTTTTCCCTGCTGGCGCGCATCTCGGAATATTATCCGGATATTCCGGTCATTATCATTACTGCCTACGGCAGCGATCAAATGCGTGAAATGGTTCATCAGAACGGGGCGGCCGGTTATCTGGAAAAGCCATTCATGATTGATGATCTGGTTCGGGAAATGCGCTCGGTCATGGAAAAGGAAGCCGAGGGCGGTACATTGCACGGCATTTCTCTGGCCATGTTTTTGCAGCTCATCGATATGGAACAAAAAACATGCACCCTGCGTGTTCATGAAAAGAATAACGGCTATGAAGGTGTTTTGTTCTTTAACAACGGCGAGCTGATGGAGGCGCGCACAGGTGGCCAACATACCGAGGAAGCCGTATATACTATTCTTTCCTGGGATGACGTTCTGATTTCCATACAGAATACATGCAGCATCAAGGAAAGAAAGATACAGAAAGATTCTCAGGCTCTCCTTATGGACGCAATGCGAGCTAAGGATGAGGCGCAGGAACAAGAAGCAGAGGATATAGATCTCATTGAAGAAACCGATGATAGTGAAAAAAGTCAAATTAAAGAAGATGTAAAGCACTCTGCCCAGTCCGAATCTGGTGTAAAGATTGAAAATGTACAGAGTCGCATTGAGCATCTAATGGGTGAAAAAAGCGGAGTTCGCGATATATATCAGGATGAATCCTATGACTCAGTGCTTGATTACGGAAACAAGCTCGCTGAAGTCTTCGGGGGAGGAAGATTGCGACTTGCCTTTTGCGAGGACAGCTCAGGAGTATGCAAATATCTCATCCTCGCTCAAAACACGACCGTGCTCAGTGTCGAGCCCAATTCACCGAGGGAAAAGATGATTCAGATACTGCGCGCTTAAAAATGCGTGCTCCTTTATCAGCCTGTTGAAAAAGTCCTTCACCTTGAGTCCTTGCCGGAGGACTTCTCGATAATTCCGTGAAGGATGCTGACCCAAGTATTCCCAAACTGAAAGATAGAGCCCCGAGAGCCCATTATGAAGGAATTATTCGAGGAAGTGCTCAAGATGGATGATGTGCGCGGCCTTCTCTTTCTCTCCCCGGAAGGCGATGTGCGTTTCTCCTCTTTTGTGCAGGACAGTCAAGTCGATCCGCAAAAGATCGACTGGTTTCCCATGTTTCTGGATCGGGTTGCTTCCATGAGGGAGGTGGAGTTCCTTTACGACTGGAGCCGCCTTTATGTCCGCAACGGCAAGAGCGGGGTGTTGTTTATCTGGGCCAAGCTCAATGCGAACATGGCCATGATTCGCCTGAATTGTGATGTTTCCCTGAGCAACTGGGAGCAGAGCCGCTCCATCGGTTCTCAGAAACGGGGCGGATTCTTTCGTCGGCGGGGGTAATCGGTTCAAGCCTCTTTGAACACACAGGCCGCCTTCTGAGCCCGGACTCCCCTGCCGCTCAATTGCGATCTAGCAGGCCCCCTCCAATCTTCCAAGAACTTTTTTCGCGCTTGACCCTTAAATGTTTGAACGCCCTGCCTGATAAGGACTTTTTCAACAGGCTGTTAATCCGGAAGTTTGGCCAGCAGGGAGTCGATCCATTCCGGCGACACAAGCCCTTGGCGAATGGAGCCCGCGAGTCGGCTGAGCACTGCCAGTCTCAGGGCCTCATGGTCCAGAGGGTCCCTTGAGTCCAGATAGCCGGCGGATTCCAGATAATCCCGCAGCTTTTCCGTCTTGGCGCTCTGCCAGCGGGAGACTCTGCCGTTCTGCAGCCCTTGCAGCAGGGCTTTGGCGTCCCAGTCCACCTCCCGGGCCAATTCGCAGACCTGCTCCATGAAGCGTTCGCTCACCGCTCCGGATTCCTGAAGGATTTCTCGGTCCAGGGGCAGACTGCGGCCCACAAGCCAGTGGGACCACACTTCCTCGAGAGACCGCGCTCGGGCCTGGAAGCGCTCGGTCCAATCACCGCCGGGTAGGAGGGCGTCTCCGCCGTTGCGGATAAGGCCCTGAACCTGGCCCACCCTGGTGAATCTGTTGCAGAGCAGGCTGTAGAGTTGCCCCGGATCGTCCACGAGGTGCCAGAGATGGGTTTCGCCGGGAGCCCGGCGCAGAGGGTCCAGTCCGGGAACGTTCAGCAGGCGGCCGTATTCGGGGTGGGAGGCCCCGTCTGGTGACGGGACCTCGGGAGGCTCCGGCGCCTCGATGCGCAAAGGGGCGGTCTCCTGTTCGCTCAGTCCGCGAATCCGCTGCAGGTCGAACAGGGCGTACTCCATTTCCCCGTCCAGGAGCCGGGCCTGCCATTTGCCGATCTCGTCCGCCTGGGCGGAAAAGTAGAAGATCTGCCTCCCGTCTGCCGCGAGGCGGATCAGGGCGTCGATCACTGCCGCGGCCCGCTCGTCGTCCGCGTTGCCCAGGGTCTCGTCCAACAGGAGGGGCAGGTGGGCCCGCTGCTCCTCCTGCTCCGCGAATCCCAGACGAACCGCCAAAAGGAGCTGGACCCGCTCCCCGGCGGACAGCTCCTCCAGCTGAAGCACTTTGTTGCGCACCTGGTCGAAGGCGACGAATGCCGGGTCGCTTTGCTCCTCGAGCTCCAGAAGGAGCCGTCCCCTGGTGATCCGTGTGAGCAGGGCGTCCGAGCTTCGGAATACGCCGGGTCGGGAGCGTTCCGCAGCGGCGCTGCGGACGTGCTCGGCGAGCAGGCTCCCCACTGCGGCCCGGCTGTCCTGTTCGCACACATCCGCAAGTTGGGTTTCCGCCTCCTGGACTCCGGTCAGGGCCCGGCTTACCTCGCTTCCGGCCTTGGCCTGCTCCAGGTCCCGTTCGATGGTTGCGATCCGCTGCACCAGCTGTTCGTGCTCCGCAGCCAGCTGATCCTTCTCCTCGATGCGGGCCTCGATCTCCGCCTGCGACTGCGAAAGAAGGGGCTCGTCCCTGCCGAGCCTGCGGAGATGGTCCTCCAGGGAGCCCTGGGCCTTCTGCAGCTCGCCCAGAAGACGCAGGTATTCCTGCCGTTGCTGGAGCCAGCGGCTCAGGGTGGCCTCGTCCCCTTCCTCCAGATTCAGACGGGCGAAAAGGTCGCGGTGTTCGCGCTCGATCTCGTCGAGGCCGGGGCGCAGGGATTCCTCGAGCATTCTTTGTGCGCTCCGGGCCTCGGACAGGGCCCGCTCACGCTCCTCGCGGCGCCGGGCCAGATCCTTCACCGCGGCCCGCGCCCCCTCGCCGTTTTCGGCTTCGGAGTATCCGTAGGGTGCAAGCGCCTGGTTGAGTTGACGCAACTCGAGGGCCAGCTGCTGCCGGGCGGAGTCCAGCCCTGCATTCGCCGCGCGCAGCTCCTCCAGGGCCTGCTGCCAGCGGGAGAGGCTTTCCGCGAACAGGGCGAGCCATTCCTCGTCGATGGTAAGGCCCAGGCCCAGGGTCCGCTCCAGCTCCTGTCTGCGCGCCTGAAGCTCCTCCATATGTCGCGCGTGATCCTCTTCCTCGGTCCGCTGGGCGTCGAGGCGGGCCGAGCGCTCCCGGTGGAGCTGCAAAGCCGCGCTTTCCCGCTGCAGCCAGTCCATGGCCCTGATGACGTCGTCTACGGTCCAGCTGTTCGGAGCGGGCAGGCCCAGCGCCTCGTACTCCTGCCTGTGACGCTCGGCCTGCTGCGCGCTTTGTCCGGCCCTTTTTTCCCCAAGCCACACAAGGATCGGGGCGAGCGGGACCAGGCCCAGCCAGGCCCAGTGCTGCACAACAGCCAGGACCAGGGCGGGGATCAGGGGCACTATCGCGGCCGAACACAGAAAGGGAAGCCGGAGTCGTTTCGCGTGGGCGAGGCGGTGCGCGGACAGCCAGCGGGCGAGCAGACCCAGGCCCTGTTGAACCGTCTCCGGAGAGCGGTTACTCGGGCTCGGCTCCTCGAGCCAGTTGCGTCGTTCCTGAAGGATTCTCTCCCTGGCCCGGGCCTTTTCGAAGCTGCGGGCCAGGGCGGTCAGATCGCCGATCTGCAGCCTGTCCAGGGTGCTCAGCTGCGTTTCCTCCGCAACTTCACCCAGGCGTGTCCTGAGCGTCTCCTCCTGCTTGGCGGCCCTGTCCCGTTCCCGGGTCAGCTGCCGGATATCCGCCTCTTGGGCCTCGATTCCGTCGCAGAGGCCGTGCAGCCGGTCCAGTTCCTGCAGATCGGGGCCGTCCTGGGGCAGAGCGCAGGCCTCAGCCTCCTTGTTCGCGTCCTCCAGCCGCTTTTGCTGCACTGCGATCTGCTGCTGTCTGTCACTGCGTTCCTGGCGCAGCTGCTTCACGCGCTCCATCTCGTCTCCGTGCAGCTCGGCGATCTCCGAGGGAAAGGCCTCGAGCTGGGCGGCGATCCGGCCATGCTCCGCGTCCCTGACCATGTAATCCCGTACGAGGCGCAGGCGTTCCAGCTCCTGTTTGGCCGCTTCCGCCTGCTTTTTGCTGCGGCGCAGGCGTTCCAGCTCGCGGGCCTCCTGGTCCAGGGCTGCCTGCTTCTGATGGGCCGAGCGCAGAGTGCGTCGGGCCTCTTCCAGCTTTTTGCGCTGCTTGGTCCTGGAGGCCGGGGTTTCGCGGTATCCCAGATTCCGGGCCGCAGCTCGCAGATCGTATCCGCCCCGCGAGGCGTCCGCCACCTGTTTGGCAAAATCTGTGTCCTTTTCACGCAGGAGATCGTCCAGGGCCAGGTAGTAGCGGGAGCGGTTCTCCGCGGGACCGATTTCCGGGGGATGGGCCTTTCGCCCCTCGCAGAGCCAGGCCGGGGAGCCCGCCTCGATCTCCGCGCGCCAGTTTTGGCCCTCCAGAAGGAATGTCCCCTCCACACTGGGGCGACCAGCGAGGGACCGGCCGGGCCAGAGCAGCTCCTGCAGGGCCAGGGCGGTGGTGGTCTTGCCGGCGCCGTTGGGACCGTGGATGAGGTTGATCCCGGCACAGAAGTCGTTCAGGGAATAGGCGTCGCCGCGGCTGATTCCCGCGGCCCGGTGTACGGTGATTTGCTGAAAGGTAAGGGCCGGACGGCTCATGGTGCTTGCCTCAACAGCTCGTTCAATAGATTGCCGGCCTCGAGGCGAAGGACGCGCCTGGCCGCTTCGGCGTCCGCTTCCACGCCCTCGGAGAGCAGGGAGCAGTCCCGTCTATTGCCGGATTCCTCCAGCTTTCGTTGCGCCCGGGAGATAAGGTCGCGGACTTCCTGGGAGGGCTCCTCCCGGTCCAGCTCGAGCAGGATCCGGGCCAACGTTCCCGGCGGTGTGTCGCTGCGGGCGTATTCCTGCAGATCGACGGGAGCGGTTGCGGGGATCGCGGTCTTGTCCAGTCCCACCAGGAACTGCTGCATTTGCCGCTCCGTATCGGTCAGGTTGGCCGTAAGACTGGGAAGGCGCGAAGCGAGCTCCGTCTGTCCGGAGAGCTCCAGCCGCAGGCTGAGATAGCGAAGCGGTCCGGCCTCTGCGGCAACTTTCGCGGCGAAATCGTCGAGACCGGAGAGAACCGTGGACTCATAGGCCTCCTCAGTGTGGACTCCGGAAAGGTCCACTCGGAGCGTTTCATAGCGCACGTCGGAACAGGGAATCTGCGTCAGATCCCGGATACCCTCGGCATCGATCTCGGCGATCCAGGGCCCGTGCAGGCCGAATTCGCTGGGGTCCAGGGACTGGGGCGTGCCCACGTAGAGGATGGGGGCCGCTCCCCGGTCCTGCCGCTCTCCCGGGGGATTGTGGTTGTGGCCCAGGATCCAGCCGTCCACCGGAAGGGCCTGCATGGTCGGGCGATCCAGCGGGGCATAACGGCTTCCGGGTGCGTCGAGCTCACCGTGGAGCTGGACGAGGACCGGTGTTCCGGGATCGCTGGGTTGGTAAGCCGAGACAGGATCACGGGTGACATCCTGCTGTGGAAAGGACCATCCGTCCACGGCAAGGAGCGGTCCGTGGTCGCCGGAATGGATGTAGCGCTGCCAAATCCCGTCGCGTCCCAGCAGGCGAAACCACGGGGAGTTCACGGCGTCCACCAGTCTGGGGAGCACGTCGTGGTCGTGGTTCCCGGCCACGACCAGGGTGGTGATGCCTTTGTCCGTGAGCCTGCGGATCCCTTCCTCCACAGGGCCCACGGCCTCCCAGAAACGGTTGTCCGCGTCGACCAGGTCGCCGCTCAGACAGACCAGGTCCACCTCTCGGGCCAGGGCCTGATCCACAAGTCGGTGCCAGGCTGATGCGGTCGATCCGGCCTCCTGTTTGAGCGTTCCGGGCAGGCGGGTGGACGTGCGACCGAGATGGATGTCCCCGCTGAGAAGCAGCTTCATTTTCGTCTCCGGATGCGGGTTGATGATGCAAAGGCAATGGCCTCCTTGCGCGCGGGAGCAGAATACACGGAACAGGGTTCCTGTTCAATCCGAACACCCCGGAACCATGACTGCCCCTCGGCCGGGCTGGGAGACTTGTCAACACCTTCAGGGGCGGCTAGTGTCTTGCCTGCGTGCATGGTCGCTTTTTTATAAAAATTGTATCCAAATTGTTGAATTATCAGGAGAAAGAGTCAAGCGCGCCCCGACTCGCCACGCAGCATTTTCATGCTTCGTTGTGCCTGCGTCTGCGCAGGCATGGGGGGTTTTTCGTAGTGCGGGACGGCTTCTCTATTCGCCCGTAACGACTCGGGAGATAGGACCAGACACGAGTCTGTCCGTCTCGATGAATAATATGGGTTCAATGCAGCGATTTTCAGCCCGGAGGCGAGAATGGAGCGATCCGTAGAGCAATCCCTGGAACAGTCCGAATTCACCGGAGAGGCCCCCTCGGAGGAGGAAATCTTTGGGGCGGAGTGGGACGTGGTCCTCGTGGGCAGCGGGGTGATCGGAATGTGGAGCGCGCTGTATCTGGCCCGCAGCGGAGCGCGCGTCCTGCTTCTGGACGACTCGGAGGAGCTCGGGTGTTGCTCGGAAGGCAATGCGGGGCTCCTCGTGCCCAGCCGATGCAAGCCCCTTCCGGGACCGGGCCGGATCCGTGAAGGGCTGAAGGGATTTTGGGGGAGCCGGGAAAGCCCTTTCAGCCTCAGACCGGGGCTGGATCCGGACCTTTGGGGCTGGCTCGCTCGCTTCGTCCTGAGCTGCAGCAGGAATCGCTTTGAGGCGGGCTCAGACACACTGTTGGAGATGGGGCGTCGGAGCATGGAGCTCATGGAGGACGAGCTCGCGGATCGGGAAGGCAACGGCGTCTTTTTAGGCGGAGAGGGTGTGCTCTACCCCTATTACGGCAGAAGGCAGTGGATTCGTGCGGTGCACGAGGCGCGAACCAGACGGGGGGTGGGACTGGATGCCCATGTGCTCTCTGCCGGCGAGGCCAGGGAAGCCGAGCCCGCCCTGGATCCCGCGGTTCTGGGAGCGGTGCTGCAGAAGGCCGATCGCCGCGCCGAGCCGGAAGGGCTCTTGAGCCTGCTTCAGGATGCGCTGCAGCGGGAGGGGGTGACCAGGTTGGCCCGGACCCGGGTTTACGCCCTGGATACAGGCCCCAGCGGAACCGTGGAGCGGGTGCGCACAACCCGGGGTGCCCTGCGGGCCGGACAGGTGCTTCTCGCCGCCGGGGCGGGGACAAAGGGAATCTTGAAAAGTATGGGAAGCTGGCTGCCCATCCGTTCCGGAAGGGGATGGAGCGTCACCTTCGGGTATGCCGAAGGGCCCCCCGAACGGGGCTTGCTCCTGGAAGAGGCCCGGATCGGGGTCGCGCCCTGGCGGAACGGCTTCCGGGTCACCGGCGGACTGGAGCTTTCCGGCGGAGAGGAGGGCATTCTGCGAAGCCGGGTGCAAAGCGTTCTGCGGCAGGCAAAGTCCTATCTGCCGGGCCTGGACTCGAGCGGCAGGCCCCTTGTCTGGCAGGGAAACAGACCGCTCACTCCAGACGGCCTGCCCGCGGTGGGACGCATTCCGGGCACGGGCAACCTCTGGGTCGCCGCGGGCCACGCCAATCTGGGGTTGACCCTGGGGGCGGCGAGCGGCGAGATGATTGCCGGGTCCATGGCCGGATCCGGGGAGGAGCCGGCTTATCAATTGGCTCCGGAACGTTTCCTCAAGGGGTAGCAATCTGTTGAAAAAAATTCGTGTCAGGCAGGGCGTTCCCATTGAAGCAACGCAGCAATGGGAAGATTGAGGGCGTCCTGCTGGACCGGGCTTCAGGAGTCCTCGTCCCGAGGGGGGTCCTCGGATTCCGTCTCGTCCTGGACCTCCTCGGAACCCCTCCGGCCCACGGTCCAGACGTAGATTACCATGAGCAGGGGAAGGATGATGAGGCCCTGCATCAGCCGGCCCATGAACATGGAGTAGGTGCTGTGGCCAAGGGCCAGCAGAAGCAGGATGAGCAGGACCCAGGCTACTGATTTGCGCACGGGGTTATCCCTTCCTCCGGAAGCGGTCCCTGAACCGCTGCCGCAGCATTTCCTTGGCCTGTTCCCATTCCCGGCGGCTCAGGCGACCGTCGCGGTGCATCTCCTTGAGCTCCTGCGTCAGACCGCGCAGGTCGTAGCTCTGGCTCAGATAGCCGCGCTGTCTGGCCTTGTCCGAGAGATGATACGCGGCCTTGTCTCCCGCCTTGCGGGCCAGGGTGCTCCCGTGCTCGGCGATGAGCTTCTTTGCGGCCTGCTGAATGAATTTGCGTCGCATAACAACTCGTTGGGAAGGTTTCCCGTTCTCCGTTCCCTGTTCAGCGTTCCCCGTTTGGTTTGACCTTCCGGTCAGGAATGATGAACAACCAGTCACCACTCACGACTCTTTTGATGGTATCCCGAAAACCCGAGGCATGCAATCCGCGGGGAAAGTTCATGCCGTCTGAATGGGCCCGGGCTAGCCCGATTGCTCCAGAAGCCGCTTGGAGCAGGTGCTCTTGATGAGGCAGTTTTCACACTCCCCACGATAAGGTGTCTCGGTCACCAGTCCGAAGGAAACATTCAAGCTGCCGTTGTTCTCCATGGTGAGCCCCAGGTCGGCCAGGGAGTTCTTGAGGACCTTGTCCGGCTCCGGAACCGGGGCGCAGCCCTTCACAGCGCTCTCTGGGAGCACCTCGAACAGTGCGGTCATGATCATGGCCTGGGCCAGGAGCTCCAGGCGCTCCGCGCTGTCGCGGCTCTGCTCCCGGGCCTGCTCCAGCTCCCGGTCGAAGTTGCTGTCCAGATAGATCACGATGTAGCCCTTCTTATCGCCCAGCTGATAGGCCCGCAAATAGGAGTGGATACGGTGCCAGTCCTGCTCCAGCAGTTTTGCGGTCTCGCCGTCCAGGCGCTGCTGGCCGGAGAGGAGCATATAGGATTCCATGTCGAAATGGGGGGTAATGTCCAGGGTATGTGATGCCAGTCGCTTCACTGTGGCTCTCCTTAGGGGGTTTTTTATAGGAAAGTGTATCTAACCAACTGAATTGTAACAATTAATTCACGGGCACGGCTCGCCGGGGCAGAGCGCTGAAGCCGTGTTTCATAAACGGGCGAGCCCTTGTTCCGCGCGATATGGGGAATCTGCTGGTATCGCCCGGAAAGCCCCGAGGCCAAGTAGAGACTAAAAACATTCGTTTTCTTCTGGGCTGGATCCAGCCAGCTTGTGCTATTCCCGGCAGTGGACGTCGGGATGAAACACAGGCATCAGCGCACTGCCCCGACTCGCCTCGCTTGCATTTTCATACTTTGTTGTACCCTGGGTCGGGCCGGGGATGATGATTGTATGAAAGAGAATGACTTTCTGATTTGGAAAAAAACGTTCATGACCTGGTATCAGGCTCAGGTGAAAGGCTCAAGGCGATGCGAGCCCTGCCGCTGAGAGCTTTTCAT
>JAZKRN010000028.1:0-21358 GCA_036628655.1 Desulfohalobiaceae bacterium
TGTATAGAAGAAGCTATTTATTCGAAATACAGGCTTCTAAGAGGATTTCTGCTCCAGGGAACAGTCATGCCTGCTCCTTATCATTTAAAAATAATAATCAGTCTCAAAAAAATGCATCCCTTTCCGAGCCAAGGAAGGCAGTTCAGGGGAGTTTTCCGAGGAAGCCGCACATGTTGAAAACTGGTGCATCAACCATCAGGTGAAAAGGTGAAAGCCTCTTTCCTGATTGCTTGATCTACCGCCTCGGGGGTTAGAGGGCGAAGCCCAAAGCGCCGTCATAGCAGGAAACTGTTCAATTGAAGGAAAGCCTTTTCCACGGCATCGATTGATAAGGCAGAACCCGGTTCCGCTCAACGGAGGCATCTTCTAGGAGCCCCTATGCACAGATTCGTCAAATACGCCCTCTTTGTCATTCTCGGCATCCTGATCGCCTTCCCCCTCTTCAGCATGACCTACTACACCATGGTCCGGACTTCCACGCCGCAGTTCTGCGCCTCCTGCCACGAAATCGAGTATGCCTACAACACCTGGAAGACCTCGACCCACGCCAACAATCCCCAGGGCGTGGTCGCGGACTGCATGGACTGCCATCTCCCAGCCCCGCAGAACACCTTCGACTTCTTCTACGCCAAGACCTATCACGGCCTCAAGGACGTCATCGTCCACTTCACCATGGATACCTCGGAATACGATCACGAAAAGAACCGTCAAGTCGCGTACAAGGACATGACCAACGACCGTTGCCGCAAGTGCCACCGCAACATCCTGAACATGCCCTATCAGCGGGGCGCCATGCTGGCCCATCGGAACGTGCTCTATTCCGAGCCGGAGAATCGCAAGAAATGCGTGGATTGCCACGACCGGCTAGTCCATTTCCCCAAGGACGGATATCAGTATGACAAGGCGGTTCAGGACAGCTACGACTAGCGGCCGTATCAGGGACCTTCTCGAATCGGAACCTGCCTTGCGATTAGAGAGACTCAAATTCGAGGCTGTTGCACTTCTTCATAGATGGGACAACAAAGTCAGATCAAGGTCGAGACAAAGGGGGGCGGCTATGGTCAGAAAAATCGTTTTCTTCGCTCTGGCTGGGCTCATCGCAATGGGATCACTCGCCTACGCCCAGAACGGCTCCGATGGTGTGGAGCAGGGCAATCAACTGAAGAAAAAACAGTTCCAGATTACCCGGAAGATGCCCAAGGAGGCCAAGGCCTGCATCCAGTGCCACAAAGAGGAGCACCCCGGGCTGTTCGCGGACTGGGCCAACAGCGAGCACGCCAAGTCCAACATCACCTGCCTGGACTGCCACCTGGCCGAAGAGCACGATCCGGGAGTGAGCGAGGATCACTACGAACAGTACGAAAAGGCGAACGACAAGTGGGGCAGCCAGGAGTACCGCGTGCCTGTGTCGGCCATCGTCTCCCCCAAGGACTGCTCCCGCTGTCACCCGGCCGAAGCGGAGCAGTACAGCAAGAGCAAGCACGCCAATACCCTGGAGATCATCTGGAAGCTCGACCCCTGGCTCAATGACGGGATGAACACCGACTTCGAGCGCGCAAGCGGCTGCTACAAGTGCCACGGCAGCGTGGTGAAGGTCACTGAGGGCGGAGACTTCAAGGAGGGAACCTGGCCCAATGTGGGCGTGGGCCGGATCAATCCGGACGGGAGCAAGGGCAGCTGCACCTCCTGCCACACCAGGCACCGTTTCTCCGTGGCCGAGGCCCGCAAACCGGACTCCTGCGGACAGTGCCACCTGGGCCCGGACCATCCGCAGAAGGAGATCTACCACGAGTCCAAGCACGGGTACATCACCCAGGCCTACGAGGAGGAATACAACTGGGACGCCGCCCCCGGCACCTGGACACCCGGGGTGGACTACCGCGCCCCGACCTGCGCCTCCTGCCACATGTCCGGTTCCGGCGAGGTCATGACCACTCACGACGTGACCGAGCGGCTCTCCTGGGAGACCCAGGCCCCGCTCACCATCAGGCCTTCGGAATTCTCCGCCTTCCCCGCGGACACGAACTGGCGGACGGAGCGGGAAAAGATGAAGAAGATCTGCATGCAGTGCCACAGCGAGCGGTGGACGGATAACCACTACCGCGAGCTGGACAAGGCAGTGGAGCTGTACAACGAGGAATATTTCAAGCCGGCCAAGGCCAAGCTGGACACCCTGTACGAAAAGGGCCTCCTGGACGACAGCCGCTTCTTCGACGAGCACCTGGAGGTGGCCTTCTACGAGCTGTGGCATCACGAGGGTCGTCGTGCCCGCATGGGCGCCGCCATGATGGGGCCCGACTATACCTGGTGGCACGGCTTCTACGAGCTCAAGCACACCTACAACGAATACATGACCAAGGCGAACAAGCTCCTGGAAACCGGCGAGAAGGCCCACCGCTACGAGGACTTCCCCGGTGACACCGGCAACACGACCAAGCCGAAGGAAATCTTCGGGCCCGAAGCGAAGTAATCCGGTCGCCGTCCCCCATACCCAAAACGAAAAAGGCCTTTCACCCCTAGGGGTGAAAGGCCTTTTTCGTTCATCCGGTTTAAGCCTACATAAATATTCAGAGGATTAACCGCCCGTTCGCTCCCGCTCACTCGACATGGGGGACCCAGAGGGACGTGATTGGCAAGCGAAGCCTGCCTGGGCCTATCCCCGCGGCAACGGTCCGCCGCGGGGATGTCCCGCACGTCGAGCGACCGAAGGGAGCAGCTTGCCCTGCACACACTTTATTGCACCAGTACAATTTCTAAATAGTTTCAATTTATCTAGATAGATAAAGCTAATCATAAATAGTGTTAAAGTGGGTGCATGGGGGCGGTTCAAAGCTCTTCACCGCGTGCGACGAAGTCGCCAGCGCCGATTAAAGTCTGGGATCCACGTTGCCCGGACCTCCACAGTCAGGCGTATAGCAGGTTACATTGAGAAATTCGCATTTGTGGCGGCAATTGGGGCACTCCTCTGGCGGGGTTGCCGCTGTAAGCAGATAGCGGCAGTTGGAGCAGCGCCAATAGGTCAATCCGCACTGGGGGCAGATATCGCCCTCGAACTTTCCTTCAGACGAATGCCCGCAATGGGCGCATACAGCCTTGTCCTCTGCCATAGCAGGACCTCCCGTGATTAAAGATCACGCCCCAGAAAAACGCGGCAGGGAGAGCCTCAAAGGCCTCCCCGCCGCTCGTTCATTATTCCCCCCAGTAAATGCATTCCGTGGGGCAGGAATCCATTGCCTCCTGAATCTTGTCCTGGGAGGCCGCCTGGGAGTCAATGATGTAGGCCTTTTCCTCGGATTCGTCGAAGCCGAACACCTCGGGGCAGATCTCCACACAACTCTCACAGCCTATGCATTCGTCCTGATCGATAATAACTTCCGCCATAGCAGGCTCCTCCTTTGGGTGTGTTCCACAACTCGTTTTGTTTTGCGGTTTTAGGGAAGCATCCTTGAAGCCCTGGGGCAAGTCCCGAAAGGGGGAACTCCCCCTTTCGGGTCACTTCGTATTACTACCTTAGCAATATTATCGTCGAATTTCCAGTTGTCAAGATCCGACTTCGGCGCCCCTCCAAGAGCGCTAGGCATTCGCCTTGCTGCCCAGGATCGTCTGCAAGTCCTCGTCCGGAGTGGAGATGGGCTTGATGTTGAAGTTGTCAACCAGGACCTGCAGGACGTTGGGGCTGACAAAGGCAGGCAGCGAGGGGCCGAGGCGAATGTCCGTGATCCCCAGATAGAGCAGGGAATAGAGGATGGCGCAGGCCTTTTGCTCGTACCAGGACAGGATCATGGACAGCGGGAGCTCGTTCACCCCCACCCCGAAGGCGTCAGCCAGGGCCTGGGCAATTTTCACCGCGGAGTAGGCGTCGTTGCACTGCCCCACGTCCAGAAGCCTCGGAATGTCGCCGATGGTGCCCAGATCCTTGTCGAAGAAACGGAACTTGCCGCAGGCCAGGGTCAGGATCACGCTGTCCTGCGGGGCCTTCTCCACGAATTCCGTGTAGTAGTTGCGCTCCGGCTTGGCCCCGTCGCAGCCGCCGACGAGGAAGAAGTGGCTGATGGAGCCGTTCTTGACCGCGTCCACCACTTGGTCCGCGACGGACAAGACAGCGTTGTGGCCGAATCCCACATTGACCGTGCCCTTGTCCTCATCCTCGGTAAAGCCCTCCGAGGCCAGGGCCTTGTCGATCACCGGCTTGAAGTTCTTGTCCTCGATGTGCTGCACACCCGGCCAGCCCGCCTCACCGGCGGTGAAGATGCGGTCCATGTAGGCATCCTTGGGCTTTTGGATGCAGTTGGTGGTCATGAGGATCGGGCCGGGGAACTCGGCGAACTCCTTCTGCTGGTTCTGCCAGGCCGTGCCGTAGTGACCGTAGAAGTGGGGATACTTCTTCAGCTCAGGATATCCGTGGCTGGGCAGCATCTCGCCGTGGGTATAGATGGTGATGCCCATGTCCTTGGTCTGCTCCAGCAGGAGCTCCAGATCGCGGAGATCATGGCCGGAAATAAGGATGGCCTTGCCCTGTTTGTGCCCCAGGGGTACCTGCGTGGGCTCGGGATGGCTGTAGCGACTCGTATGGCCCACATTCAGAAGCTCCATCGCACGCAGGTTGATGCGCCCGCACTCCAGGACCATGTTCACCCAGTCGTCCAGGGAAAGATCCTGCCGCAGGGTCGCAGCCAGCCCCTTCTGGATGAAGGCGTAGACCTCGTCGTCCTCCTGTCCCAGGATCCTGGCGTGTTCCGCATAGGAGGCCTCTCCCTTGATCCCGTAGACCAGGGCCTCCTTGAGGGACTTAATGTCCTCGTTGGGCTCGGGGTCCTGGAGCACGCCGTGCTCCTTGCCCTGCTCGACCATCCCTTCCAGGGTCGAGGCCGGCTGGAACGTGGCTGGCCCTTCGGGGAACTCGACAGCGGAGCCGGCCTCACTCAGGCCGATGGCCCGCTTGGCCTTCTCCCACAGGGACGCATTCTGCTCCGCAGTCTCCTTGACGCGTTGCTTCAAGCGCTCGCGGTGCTCCACCGCCTTGTTCACGTACTCCTGGAATCGCTCCGGATCGAAGTTGACATTGGTCAGCGTGGCGAATGTGGCCTCGCAGATAAAGGCATCGGTTTCCCGATCGGAAACGCCCATCTCCCGGGCCTGAACTCCGATCTGGGACAGCCCCTTGAGCACATAGACCAGAAGATCCTGCATTGCGGCCACATCGGGCTGTTTACCGCATACGCCCACCTTGGTGCAGCCTTCGCCCTTGGCCGTCTGTTCGCACTGATAGCAAAACATGTCCATACCATCTCTCCTGTGGGTTTATTGTTTCCCGTCGCTCCCCGGCGTGACAGGCCGAAACCGTGCCGGGCCGCCCGCTGCGGGAGTTCGCCAGGTATCAGGCCTTAACAGCCGAATCCGCAGCGCCCAGGATTTCCAGTCCCAGACTGAAGCCGGTCGCGGTGAGGCAGGAGTTCTCCAGGAGGCCCTTGAGCCGCTCCGGCTCCAGATCACCGGATTCCTCCCGCTGTTCCTGCAGGTTCACGATGCGATCCGCGTCATAGACCGCCTTGAACTCCGCGCTCTCATCGCTGCCGGGGTGATGATGGCGACCCACGATGTCGCAGACCCTATCCACCAGCTCCGGCTCCGTTCCCAGGGCCTCCAGGATCCTGCGGGCCATTGGAGGCCCTTCCTGATGCTGGTTTTCAGGGGAGGCGCTCCCGTATTTCCGCTCCGCCTCGACAATTCCGATATCGTGCAGATAGGCGGAGATGATCACCACCGCCATTTCCGCGTTCTCCTCTTTGCCGATCCGCTCCGCGTACTCCGCCACTCGCGTTGCGTGGCGGATGCGCCTGTGGTCGTCGCCGAAAGTCCGGCGCATGCCCATGGCCACTTTCTCCTTGAGCAGCTCCCGCTGCTTGGCCGCTATCTCCGGCGGGAGCGAGCCCAGGCACTGCTCCGCGAACTGGCAGTAGGAGGCACACCCGAAATCCATCTCCGGATTAACGAAGCGGTGGTTGCAGGAGGGGCAGTTCCGGGCGGTGTCGTCCTTGAAGAACTCCACCTCTGCTCCGCACTGCGGACAGTGCGCCTCATAGATGGCTCCGGGCTTCCAGAATCGGGAGTCCTGTCCGGGACATTTCATCGTCTTTCCTCCTTTCTCTCTGACCCTCAGAGTAGCCCATCCGGGCTTCGTTTTCTTTGACGCAGATCAAGTATTTCCCGAAAATGCGAATTCCTCGTGTTTGCTTCAAATCCGGGCCAGCCCCAAAAAGGCGGCGTGAAGGCTGACCACGATGCAAACAAACCCGATCCGTGCCGTTTTCTGCGAGAGCCGCGGGAAGTGATAGCCGATTGCCTCCTCGGGGCACCGGGCAACGCAGTCCCCGCACAGGGTGCAGGTCAGCCCCGGACGACCCTTTGCAAGATCGCGCCGTCCCAGGGCGCTGTAGCGGCAGGCCCGGGCGCAGGCCCCGCAACGCGTGCAGCTTTCCCCAATCCGGATCCGCCAGGGGCTCAGCTTACCCAGGACATCCGCCACAAGGCCGATGGGACAGAATACTGTACAATGTACCATTGTTGAAAATCTGCGCGCCAGGGTCAACATCACTCCCACGCCAACAATTCCGAACCCCAGGCCGGCCAAGACCGCTATCTTGGGGGGAACGCCGTAGGCCCGGAAGACAAGGGGCACGACCACGGCCAAACCGAGAATCGCGGCACGCACGCCGTGAGTGGCCCACCCCGGCAACTGGACCGGCGCTTTCCCGACACGGCGCGAAAGGCGGTCCTCCCAGGCGCCCAGATAGCAGAGCTTGCTGCACCAGGCCGGCCCTACCAGGACCACGGTTGCGAGAAAGAGCAGGGGCATGAACAGGCCCTCGCCCCTGTAGAGCGGCCCGGACACGATCAGGGCGGGCACCGGGAGGTGGAGCTCGCCGCTCATGAGAAAGAGCTCTGCCCCGGCAAGCCCCAGGACAAGCTGCAGGAAAAAGACAGCGGAGAACAGGGCCCAGATCGTGGAACGCACGGTTTCGGAGCGCCCAGGGTCCAGCATGACCCGGATCACCGCCGCAGCGTATCCGGACAGCGCTGCGATCTCCATCCAGCCCCACCCCGGCAGCACCCTGTCCGCCAGCAGGACGGGCAGGGGCGAGGCCTGCCGTGCGGCGACCAGCATGAGCGCGGTCAGGCAAAAACCGGCTGCCGGGGCTCTCCATCTGTCCGGAGCGCGCATGAACGTGCTGATCCTAGTAGTTATCAACCCTGCAACGACACTTAGCAAATATCTTTTTGAAAAAATCCAGAAATCCGAATTCGCTAAGCCACCGAGATCATCAACAAGTGTCGGTGCAGAGTTAAATTAAGTCCTTATCAGGCAGGACGTTCAAAAATTCCAAGTGCAAGGCGCAACCCGGCACTCACTTTTTTCCCGAAGTTCAATATATTACGAACAAACATAAAAAAAGTGAGTGCCGGGCAAGGTCGAAGCGTAGTTATCCTACGTGAGAGTTTGAACTTTTTGAAGCAACGCAGCAATTGGAAGATTTTCAACGTCCTGCTAGAGGGTTTCTTCCTGTTTTACTTCGCCCCCGAGGGTGAGCACCACGTTGTTCACCGGCACCTGCGAGCCCGCATTCTTCCTGGCCTGCTTCACGATGCCCACGAGCCCGGAGCAGCACGGCACCTCCATGGAGAGCACGGTCACGCTGTTCACGCCGGCCTGTTCAAAAATCTCGGTAAACTTTTGCACATACGCCTCGGCGTCGTCGAACTTGGGGCAGCCCAGCAGCGCCACCTTTCCGGGCAAATAGCGGTTGTGGTAGGCGCTTGTGGCCACCGGGGCACAATCCGCGGTAACCAACAGATCGGCGTTCTTGAGAAACGGGGCGTGCGGGGGAACCAGCTTGATCTTGACCGGCCAGTGGGACAGAGCCGATTCTCCCTCCTGCTCCCTGGGCACATTTGCCGACTTGCAGGAGGAGAGGTTCTGCAGCTGCGCAGAGGGACATCCTGAACCCTGCGGCTGCTCCTGGTCCTTGGCTCCCAGCTTCTCCAGCTGCTGCCGGACCGCCTCCTCGTCGAACTCCTCGGCCTCGCGCTCGATCATCTGGATCGCGCCCTGGGGGCACTCGCCCAGGCAGTTGCCCAGCCCGTCGCAGAGCCTGTCCCGGATCAGCTTGGCCTTGCCGTCAATGATCTGGATGGCCCCCTCCTCGCAGGCGGGCACGCACTGGCCGCAGCCGTCGCAGAGCTCCTCGTCGATATGGATAATCTTGCGTTTCTGACTCATGATTGCCTCCTTGGCTTGATTGATCCCGCCGGGGATCTTTTATCCCGGGGGATCTTTTATCCCGATTGATGGCTCCACCCTACCCCCCTGGATCGGTCAAAGCTTTGACCCAGATCAAAAGGAATGGAAATCTTGTTAGCTCCGGTGACAAACTTGCCGGAAATGAAGTGCGAAGAAATGGTGTGCCCGGAAAGAGACTCAGGGAAAGACAACGGGACAAGACAATCATGACCACATTTTCTATCACAAATTGCAAGGGAATCGAACAGGGCTGTCCCTATTTGATCCAGGATATTCCGGATCCGGGAAGCACCCTGGAGCGCATCCTCGAGGACTCGGGCTGGCCGGAGCTCCTTCAAGCCGCCACGGACGGTAAACCCAAGCCGCACCAACAGGTGCGGACCGTCCTGGCCGGCTGCCCCAACGCCTGCTCCCGTCCCCAGATAGCGGATTTCGGACTCATTCGGGCCGGCGCGCCGACAATCGAGGCGTCCGCCTGCACCGACTGCGGGGCCTGTGCCGCGACCTGCCCCGAAGGGGCCATCAGCTCCCGGGAGGGAGCGCACCGCATCGACCGCGCCAAATGCCTCTATTGCCTGCGCTGTCGCGGGGTTTGTCCGGAAGGGGCTCTGGAGGCGGAGATAACGGGATACCGAGTGCTTGTGGGGGGCAGGCTGGGCAGGCGTCCCATGCTGGCCAGGGAGCTGCAGGGAGTGTATTCGCTCCGGGAGGGTCTGGACCTGCTAGCAGGTTGTCTGGCCTTCCTGCGACGCCATTTCGTCCCGGGAGTCAGGCTGGGGGATCTGGTCCTGGAGCGCCCCGAGGAGCTGCGGGCGGAGCTCGATGCGGCCTGTCCGGGAGCCGACCCCGAGCCTCCGCGTCCGGGACGCGCTGCGTCAACTCAGGACCGGGACTCGTCTCGTCAAATGTGAGCTGACATTTTCGTCTTCTCTTAGCGCCACGGCGCAGCGACGCAGCGCAAGAATCATTTTTCTATGCAGCTAACTGAATGTTCCACTTTTGCGACAATTGTAACGTGACAACACACTAGATCTCACCATTCCCGCGGAGCCGAACCACGCTGTCCTCCACCCTGCGGGTGAATTCCGCGTACTCCTCGCCCTCGTAGACCAGGGGAGCGCCGATGCGGGCCGTGATCCGGCCCGGCCTGGGCAGGCGTGCATGATACGGGAAGGACTCGAAGAGACCGCTCAAGGCGACCGGAACCACCGGCAGGGCCAGCCTCTCCGCAAGCATGGCCACCCCCGGACGGAAGGGATGGATTGTCCCGTCCGGGGTCATGATCCCCTCGGGAAAGATGAGCGGACAATAGCCGTTGTCCGCCATCTCGCCGGCATAGCGGAAGGCCCCTTTCAGCCCTCCGGAAGACACCGGCAGGGGGAAACCGTTCATCAGGCCGCAGGCGACGGCGTACTGGAACGAGGACCAGATCCGCCGCCACAGGGGCTGTCCTGCGGGAAAGAAATGGGGATGGAAGAACTCGAGCTGCATGCTGGGGGCGAAACGGCGGCGCCAGGAGGGGGGCAGAGCGGCGAGCACGGCCAAGGTGTCCAGATGGCTGCTGTGATTGGCCGCAAGGATGACCGGCGCCCGGACTTCTCTGAGATGCTCTCGCCCCAGAATGCGAAAACGGGTATAGATCCAAAACAGCGGCAGAAGGACTGCTTCCTGCACAGCTGCCCTCCCCCAGCGAAACGGCGCTTTCCTGGCCCAGCGGGGCGGGGTGTACGCAAGCTCCCGCGGCGTATACCGCCCCGGCTCCTCAGTGCTTCGACCAGCCCCGGCTTCTTCCTTCCCCCACACGGAGACGGCTTGCGCTGTCCCGCCCTCCAGCAGAGCCGCTTCCAACCTGCCCACACGCATATCCCCTGCGAGGAGGGCCGCATCCGCATCCATGCCGTAGTCTGACTCCAACAGCGAAGAGAGCTCGACCAGATCCAGGGAGGAGAGCCCCAGATCCCGGGTCAGGTCCGTCTGCTCCGTGATGCTCTGAACCGGCAGCCCGGTCAGCCGGGACAGGGCCCGCCTGATGGCGGACGTCTCCGTCTCAGCGCTCTCTTGGGGAGGAGCTTCCTCAGCACCCTGCTCTACCCATCTGGCCACTTTCCTGCGCAGGACCTTCTGCGTGGATGGCGTCCGGGGAAAGTCCTCCCCGGGCCAGAGGTCGACGGCGCTCAATCGCTGATGCGGCTCCAGCATCCTGTTGGCCTCGCGCAGAACATGATCGGGGTCCGCGCTATCGCCGTCGGAGAGAATAACCGCGTGCGCGCGGGGCTCGCCGTCCGGGCCGGCCGCCTCGACGACCGCACTATCCCTGACCCCCGACATGCGGCTCAATACGGGCTCCACATCCTCGGGATGGACATTGACCCCCTCCGCGGTAACAATCACATCCTTCTTGCGGCCGCGATAGTAGAGACGTCCCTCCTCGTCGCGCTCCATGATGTCTCCGGTGTGCAGCCATCCGGATTCGTCCTCGCCCCGGACGGCTCCCTCCTGCCCGAAATATTCCCGGGAGATGTTGTCCCCGCGGAGCAGGAGCTCGCCGTCTTCGGCGATCCGCGCCTCCTGGCCCTCCAGGAGCTTGCCCAGCGACCCCTGCCGGGTGCGAAAAGGGTGATTCAGGGCCACGATGGGGCTGGCTTCGGTGAGCCCGTATCCCTGCACCGGAATAAAACCCAGCCCGCGCCACCAGGTCTCCACCTCGCCGCGCAGCTCGGCCCCGCCCACGACCAGGGCCCAGAAGCGCCAGCCCAGGAGGGAGTGGACGCGGCGATAGCGCCATATGCGGAAAAACGGACGGGACCTGGCGGATTCCCGCACCCGGTCCGGGGACGACAAACCGAGCCTGTGCTCCAAATGGTCCCCAAGCTGGCGGATCATGCGGGGCACGGCAACCAGGGCGGTAACCCGCTCCCGCCGGATGACCTCCAGGATCCGGCCGGGGGCGAGCTCCCGGGAAAAGACCGAGGATCCCCCCAAAAGGACGGGGATGAACAGGCCCAGGGACTGACCGAACATGTGGCTCAGGGGCAAAAGATTCAAAACGCGGATGGGCTGGAATGGACGCAGAAAGGGGGTGTATCTGCCCATCTCCCGAAAGATGGGTCTAAGGTCGGCGCAGATGTTCTTGTGCCTGTGCACCACGCCCTTGGGCCGGCCCGTTGTCCCGGAGGTGTAGATGATCTCCAGGACGTCCTCCGGCTCGATCCGTGTACGGGGCATTCCGGCCCGCCCCTTCGGCGTTGGGAGATCGGTCAGTCGCAAAAAGGCAACGGACAATCCGGAAACATCGCGATTGCCGTCAACGAGAGTGAGGGCCGCCCCGGTCTCGCGGGCCACGGACTCCATGAACTCCCCGGAAAATCGGGACTCCAGGGGCACGAGCTCCACACCCAGAGCGGCCCCCGCCCAGAAGGCGGCGACCCACTCCGCGCAGCTCTCGGCCCAGAGAACAAGGCGGTCGCCCTTGGCGAGACCCCGCTCTGCGAAATAGGCGCAGTATTCCGCAATCAGATCGCGCAGCTCGCTATAGGAATAGGTCCTGGTCCGGTATCCTGTGCTGTCCCGGATCGCCTCGCGACCGCCGAGGCGGGGCATCTGCTCGATGAGATCGCCGAGTGTGGTCAGATGCATACACGGCTCCAACACAATACGCATTCCAGGGCTAACCCGGCTCCCAGGTGTGTGGTCGCTGAAGCGCAGGGTTCGCTGCTGCTCACTCGACATGGGTGCGCCAGAGGGATGTGATTGGCAAGCGAAGCTTGCCTGCGCCTATCCCCGCGGCAACGGTCCGCCGCGGGGATGTCCCGCACGTCGAGCGACCGAAGGGAGCGGGCGGTTCAAAACTCTTCACCGCGTGCGACGAAGTCGCCAGCGCCAAATATAAAGGAACCGGAGATTGACGCAGATGGTGAATAGTTCCTGCTAAACCTATTTGGATGGAGTCAACAGACGCCTCAGCTCTGCCAGCTCCAAGGTATTGGCCACATCCGACTTCTCCAGCCAACCCCGCCTGGCCTGATCCACGCCGTAGCGGACCAGATCCAGGCCGGCCGCGTTGTGGGCATCCGTACAGACGGCCAGCCACGCCCCCGCCTCCCTGGCCATGCGGATGTGCACGTCGTTCAGGTCCAGCCGGTCCGGCTGGGAATTGATCTCCAGGATCACTCCCCTGTCCGCGGCGCGCCGGATGACCCGCTCCATGTCCGCCTCGTACGGGGACCTGCTCTGCAGCATGCGGCCCGTGGGATGGGCCAGTATGCCGCAGCAGGGATGATCCAGAGCGGCCAGGAGGCGGTCCGTCTGGGCCTGTCCGGAAAGATTGAACCCGGAGTGGATCGCACAGACCACCAGGTCCAGGCGGCGGAGCGTGTCCTCAGGCAGGTCCAGCCCGCCGTCGGGCAGGATGTCCACCTCGATGCCCTTGAGCAGGGTCGCGCCCCCGCCCTCGGCATTCACCGCGTCGATCTCCTCCAGTTGGCGCAGCAATCGCTCGCTTCCCAGCCCCCTGGCCACGGAGAGCCGCTGGCTGTGATCGGTGATCGCCAGGTAGGCGTATCCCCTGGCCCCGGCTGCCAGGGCCAGATCGCGGAGGTGCTCCGATCCGTCGCTGTAGTGGCTGTGCACATGGAGATCCCCGCGAATGTCCGCGGCGCTCACAAGCTCGGGCAAAGTCCCGTTGGCTGCCGCCTCAAGCTCGCCCAGGTCCTCGCGCAGCTCCGGCTCGATGTAGGTGAGCCCCACCGCGTTGTAGACCTCGGATTCGGTGCTGCCGGCGATCTGTTCCTCCCCCTGGTATATTCCGTATTCGTTGATCTTGTATCCAAGGTTCTGGCCCATTCTGCGGACCGCGATATTGTGGGCCTTGGATCCGGTGAAGTAGTGAAGGGCCGCGCCAAAGCTCTCCGCCGGCACGGCGCGCACATCCACCTGCATCCCGCCCCGGAGCACCACGCTGGTCCGGGTCTCGCCCTGCATCAGGACCTCGGTGACGTCCTCGTACGCCACAAAGTGCTCCATGATCCGGCTATTGTCCTCTGCCTGAACCAATATATCCAGGTCCCCCACGGTCTCCTTCCGCCTGCGATAGCTCCCCGCAACCTCAAGATTGAGGAGCCCTGGTCCCTGCCGGAGATAGTCCGCGAGCACCTCCGCCACCTCCTCGGCCACCGAGAGCGTAAAGCGCTGTTCCGAGTGAACCGCAGGCTGCTGCAACTCATGGAGAATCTTCTCCTCCGTCTTCTCCCCGAACCCCTTCAGCTCCCGAATACGGCCCTCTCTGGCCGCACTTTCCAGATCCTCGAGTCCGGTGATTCCCAGCTCCCGGTACAGGGCGCTTACCTTCTTGGGCCCCAAACCCTCCAGCTCCAGCAGCTGGAGCAGGCCGGAGGGGAGCTTTTCCCGCTGCTTCTGCAGGGCGGTCATATCCCCGGTCCGAACCGCCTCCTCGATCTTGCCGGCCAGCTCCTTGCCCACACCCTGAATCCGGGTCAGATCCTCACCCTGCTGGACAACATCCGCGAGACGCCGGGGATATCCGCCCACGATCCGGGCGGCGTTGCGGTAAGCACGCACGCGGTACTGATTGGCCCCCTCGATCTCCAGCAGATCGGCCAGAGTGGTGAACATTTCTTCCAGATCGCTATTGTGTACCGGCATAAGGCTCTCCACATATCCCCGTGAACGGATCGCCTGCTCCTCCAGAAGCAGGGCTTCCTCCAACCCATGCAAAGGGTACACCCGGACATATCGCTTTTCAATACAATCCAGCTTCGGAGCCAGGGCCACGTAAGCGTTCACGGGGTTTCTTCCTTTGCCTCCTCTGCACCTCTGTGGAGAGAAGAGTAGCCCACCGCGGAGGCGCGGAGTGCGCGGAGATGACGCGGAGGAGAGAGCATTATCGTTTGCCCCCGAGGCGGGGCAAACGATATACAGTCTCCGCTCTGCGCAGACTGGGTCACTGTTCTCGAGTTGCGCAACACCCCGGAGAAGCAGACAATTTCCAGCCCAAGGGCGGGAGCCCTTTTTGCTTTGCGGAACTCACCGCAAAGCAAAAAAACTGGCTCTTCCGGTACAAGCTTACATGGTTCTAAAGAATGGAAACCGCCAAGGCGCTAAGGACGCCAAGAAGAGAATATTTTGCCCTGCTGGGTTAAACAGCAGGGCAAAAGGCTTCGCCATCCCGCTCTGGTATGGCACTTTATTGATATCTCCTTGAAATTACGAATGGACTGAAATGGGAAGAGCCCAAAAGAGCGAAATCGAAGGCTCAGTTTTTGCTTTGCGGAAGCCCCGCAAAGCAAAAGGTCTTTCCTTGGCGTTCTTGCCTGCCCTGTGAAATGCCGGCGGGCCCTGCGAAGCAGGATTTCACTGGGGCGACTTGGCGGTTCAAAAACAGACAGGTACGCGTGAACCGGATGAACCAAAAAAACTCAACCCCTGCGAGCCCTCTGCGTCCTCTGCGCCTCAGCGGTTCATCATTCTTATCCCCTGAATGGTTACGAGCTAGCCTAGACGGGACCGGCTTCAACTGCAATGCCAGTAAGGGGTTGAACACTGGACTGTCTTGTGATCTATTTGTCGCCAATACTTTTCCATGCATTCCCCTTCAATCCTGAGGCATGACCCATGGCACCTGCTGCTTCCTCCCCTCCTCCTTGCCTTTTTGCTCCTCTCTCCATCTATTGTCTTAGCTTGGCAGGGACAATGATTGAAATGCGTATAACGGATTGCTATAGCTGAATAATACCTGAGGTGAGTTGAGAAATAAGGCTGTGCGGCCTATGGCACGTATGCTAAGCTAGTAGAATTTTGAACAGATAGTGCCCTAATATTTTAATTCACCATCCTGAGATAACGATTAAGCTAGTCCGTGAATATCCCAGCATGCAGTCGGTTGTGCTGGAACCAAAACGAAGAAAAATAACACCTTAGGCAGTATGCTACAGTCTCACTATGTGTTGGATTGCTTCGCTGTTTGAAAACTTCCATCCTGGAGGCGATAGACACTGTCGAACCCCTGAATCATCCGTTCATCGTGGGTAACTGTAATCACAGCTGCCTGTCTTTCCAGGGCGATTGTCTTCAATAATTCCATCACCTTAAGTCCTTTGGCGGTATCCAGGGAGGCCGTGGGCTCATCCGCGAGGATCAACCGAGGATTGTTCGCCAGGGCCCTGGCGATGGCCACTCTCTGTGTCTCCCCGCCGGAGAGCTTGCCTGGCAACGACTTGCTGCGGTGCGCCATCTCCAAATAGCGCAACAGCTCCATCCCTCTTTCCCTTGCCTGCTTTCCCTTCCTGCCGTTCAGCTCCATGGCTAGACAGACGTTGTCTAGGACATTCAGGAAGGGAATCAGATAGGACCCCTGGAAGATGAAGCCTATGTTCTGTCTCCGGAAGCGCCTGGCCGGGACATGCATCCTGCTGTCCGCGTACACCGTTTTTCCGCCCATCTCGATCCGCCCGGCTGTCGGCTCCAGGATGAGGCTGATGCAATTCAGCAGAGTGCTCTTGCCCGATCCGCTGGGACCGAGAAGCGCCGCGAGCTCGCCCGACTGCACGGAAAAATCGATGTTCGTGAGGGCCATGAAGGCGAGATCTCCGCTGCCGTAGACTTTCTTCAGGCCGGCCACATTCAGAACGGACATAATCCCTCTTTTATCCCAGGGCATTGGACGGGGGCGTGCGCAGGGCCTTCCAGACACCCGCCAGAGAGGCGACGATCCCGCCGGCAAGGACGATGGCGAAGGTGCTCACGGTGTCCCCGGGCAAGAGGACCAGGTTCCGGGGAAAGAGCCCCAATCCGACAACCACTTCCGAGGCGAGCAGGTAAGCCAGGGCGAATCCGCCCAGGGTCAGAAGAAGCGACTGCTCCAGGATCAGGCGGACAATGGTGCCTCCGGAAGCTCCCAGGAGCTTGAGCATGGCGATGGGCCGCAGCTTCTGCATGGTCAGGATATAGACCATGAGGGCCACGATCACGATGGAGACCATGACCAGCAGGGCCCGAAACAACCCCAGAGTGGCGGTCATTTTCCTGAGCCTCCCCTTGAGCACGAGCCGCTTTTCCTGTTCCGTGGTAAAGGCGCCCAGGTGGAGCCAGCTCTCGATCTTTTTTGCTGTCTGCCTTATGTTCGCTTCTGGGGATAGGCGCACCAGGATCGCGTTGATCGTATCCGCAGAGGACTCCCCGGTAACCAGAGGGAGCACCTTCTCCATTTCTCCTTGTGACAGGCCCTTCCCTTGCAGCTTGTTCTCGGTCTTGGCCCGGGAGAGCTCCAGGGCGCGGTTGTCCTTCTGATACAGGATTTCCTGGGCATCCGGAAGGGAGAGATAGACCAAGGGGCTGCCCCTGGCGTCCTTGGCATTTTTGGTCAGCCCCACCACCGTATACTCCTGTCTGCCCAGACGCAGCTTCTGCCCCAGATCCAGGCCCAGCTTGGCGTCAACGACCATCTCGTAGTGGGCCTGCCGGATGGACCGCCCGGTCACCAGCCTCCCAGGGCCCCCGAGCTCGCCAAAGACGTCGTACCCGATGATGGTGAAGCGCCTGCGCTTGCCCTCGATCCTTCGCTCCACCTGATAGCTGATGAACGGATCTGCTTGGCTCACCTGCGGCATGGCGGCCAGGCTCTTCCAGCTATCCTTGGGCATCCGGGACTGCTCATTGAACGGCCCGGCAGTGTCCTTCTCCACCACCCAGAGATCGGTCTGCGTGTTCTCGATGAGCCAGATGCCGTCCTGGATATTGCCCCGATATATCCCGTTCATGACCAGCACGATGCCCAAAAGGAGTCCCACGCCGAACACGGTGGCCAGAAATTTGCCCGCATTCTGCCCTATGTCCTTGAAGGCGAGGTCCATGCTAGCCCTCGCCCCCGACGTGCACTCGCTGCCCGGGCTTGACCCCGTCCGGCTCTCGGATGACCCTGGAGTCCTTGTCCACTCCCTTCCTGATAATGATCTTTTCCCCTTCTGCGGGCCCTAGCCGGACGGGCTGAAACTCGGCTCGTCCCTCACTGGCTAGCAGTACTCCGGACTCTCCTTCACGGCGCGTGAGACAGGACCTGGGAAGAACGAAGCCCCGCACCTCGTCGGTTCGGATATCGACCTCCGTCTCCTGATTCAGGGCGAAGCGGTCCGGTATCGCGTCAAAGGAGATATACACCGTCATTTCCCTGGTCGCTGGATCGGAGACAAGGTCGATCCGGCTCACCTTCCCGGACAGGGTCCGGCCGGTGCGCATGCGGATCCTTGCCTTCTGCCCCTTTTGAACACGTCCGGCGAGGGACTCGTCTATGCGGGCGGCCACCTGCAGGGTGTCCGGATCGATAAGGGATACAACGGTCCTTTCCGGGGCAACCATCTCCCCCGCATCCGCTTCGCGGGAGACGACCAGCCCGTCCATGGGGGCCTCAATATTGGTATACCCCAGAAGGACCTGCTGACGGTGCAGCTCCTGCCGCTGCGACGCCACCTTTTGCCGCTCCAGCTCCAACGAGGCCCGCGCGGCCTCCAGCTCTGCCCGGGCTATCTCCAGGCGCCTCTCGCTCTCCTTGAGGGAATCTTCGTCGATATGGCCCTTTTTCCAGAGCTTATTGTCCTTGTTCTGCCTCCAGCGCGCCAGGGCCAGATCGGCTTCGATCCTGGATATTTCCCCGCGGCTGATTTCGACTCGCGACCTCGCCTCCTCCAGCCGGCTTGCGGCCAGATCCGCTTGAGCAACCCCTTCCCTCGCCTCCAGCTCGAACAGGACCTCGCCCTCGGATACACTGTCTCCCTCCCGGACATTGATGGAATCTATCTTTCCGCTTATCTGGGGGCTAATATTCGCCCGGATATCGGCTTCCACATTCCCGGGGCCGGAAACTACCCTTTCCAGGGAGCCCTTTTCCGGATCCACAAGGGTCACCTGCCGGGAGGAAAAGAACATCGAGCCGCCCCAGAACAAGGCTCCAATCAGAATAATCCCCAGGAGGGAACAGACAGTGTATTTCATGATCGAGTCGTGCCGTTTGTGGTGTTTCGGGTTATGGCCTCAATCGGTTGCCCCTGAGCAGCTCCTGGCTGGCAAAATCCATCTCGGGCGTCTCGAGGCTATCCTCAGGTCCAGAGCCTCTTGCCAATATTTTGCTTGTGCAGGATCAGGGCGGAGAACCAGAACAGGCAGAGGAACACGACGATCATTGCCAGGCTTATTCCCGGACCAATGGAGGTTTCCTGCCCCAGGGCGTGCCTTAAGGCCTCCGTGGTATAGGTAAGGGGGGAGATACGGGAGAGGATACTCCCCCATTCCGGCATCTCCCGGATGGGCAGGAAGACGCCGCTGACGAAGATGAGCGGCAGCCGAACCAGGTTGGCCAGGGTCATAATCGAGGCAGGATCGTCTGTTGCGGGCGTGGAGAGCAGGGTGCCGAGCACGGAAAAACACAGGCCGGAAGCAAGCACCGCTGCGATGAGGATCAGGGGGTGGTGCAGCTCCGCTCCCAGCGCGGTCAGACTTATGGCAACGGGAAGGAGGGAAAGCACCATCCCGAAGAGGAATGCGGCCAGGACATCGCCTGCGATAAGGGTGCTGAGATGAAGGGGCGAGGCAAGCAGGCGCTCCAGGGTCCGGGTCCTGGTCTCGAAGGGAAAGACAGTTGGAGTGGTGGCCGAAGCGGTGAAGAAAAGGGCCATGCCTATGAGTCCCGGAGCCAGATTCTGTGGGGGCATGTCCCGTCCTATGGCGAAGGCCAGAAAGAGAAAAACGGGAAACAGGACGCCGAAAATGATCACCGGCCCTTTTCTGTAGTAGACCTGGATGTCCTTCTTGGCCACGGCCCAGCACTTGCGTCCCTGTCTCAAGACGACGCCTCCCCTGGTTGCGAAGCTTGATCCTCACTGAGCACGAGCGAGACGAACACATCCTCTAGGCTCGGGCCCATGGTGTTCAGGGAAAGAATTCCCAGGTCCCGTTCCCTGGCGAAATCCACGACTTCTTCCACAACCGCTCCAGGGGAGGAAGTGTAAAGACAAATCTTGTCCCCTTGTTGTTCCGCCCTGCTGACATGGGGCAAGCCATTCATCTCCCAGGCCTCCACCTTCCCCTCGAAGGCCACGAGCACGGACCTTGTCCCCTGGAAGGCGGATTTCAACGCCTCTGGGCTGTCCAGGGCGACGATCTCCCCGTCCCTGATAATAGCCACTCGATTGCAGAGGGCGTTGGCTTCCTCGATGTGGTGGGTGGTGTAATAGACAGCGGCCCCTTCCCTGGCCAGCCCCATGACCCGTTCGTGGATCATGTGCCTGCTCTCCACATCCAGCCCGGCAGTGGGCTCGTCCAGGAAGAGGACCTGTGGCTCGTGGAGCAGGGCCATGGCCAGGATCAGGCGCTGCTTCATGCCCTTGGAATAGTTCTTGGCCGGATCCCTGTGTCTGCCCCAAAGCTCGAAGTCCTGGAGCAGCTTTTCCGCGCGGAGCTTGGTCTTTCCGGGGCTGAGGCCGTACAATTCTCCAGACAGGATCATGTTCCTCCAGCCGGAAAGCTCCATGTACGGATTGGCAACCTCGGGCACAATCCCGATATGCTCCCGTGCCCCGACCGGATCCCGCGTCATGTCATGGTCCAGCACCCGCACGCTCCCGTTGGACTGCGGCAACAGCCCGGTGAGGATGCGCAGGGTCGTGGTCTTTCCCGCACCGTTGGGCCCCAAAAATCCGAACACCTCTCCGCCGCTGACCGAGAAACTGATGCGCTCCACAGCTTTGTGATCGCCGTAATACTTGCACACGCTATCCGCCGAGATGATCGGTTCCATTCCCCGCTCCTCCGCAAAAATGCCGGGGGCGCCACGGAAAGCGTCCCCGGGCATGCTGCATCACTCCTCGGACTCCTTTTTCGCGCAGGGATGCTCGGCGTCATCACCGTGGCACTCCCTGATCTGCTCCAGTGTGCAATTTTCCGGCCTGTCCTTGAGTTTCTCCGGCTGCTGGCAACCGTTTGTGCACATGATCATTCCCCTCCTGTTTGGATGTTTTTTGGATCGGGCCCAGAACCAAGCTCGGTATTCAAATCCTTAAGATTTGCCACACGCTCCGGCAGTTCGGACAGCTCTTTTCCCAGACTTTTCAACTCTTCCGTCTGGACCAGGTAATGGGTCCAATAGCCCCGCTTTTCGCCCCGGACTAGGCCAGCCTTACGCAGGATTTGCAAATGCTGGGACGCAGCTGCCTCCGTGACTCCCAGGGCCTGGGCAAGGGCTCCCACACACAGACTGTGGCCCAGCAGGAGCTCGATCATGCGCCACCTGGTCTCATGGGCTAGTGCCTTGAGGACGATAAAGGTTTCCACATCCGACATAGACAATCCTGTGGTAAAAAGTTTCAACTAAAACATGTCATTCTTTTTCTTTTAAGTCAAATCTTAATTGATAACTCATTCCCGTTTACCTTATCTATTGGGCTGCCATTTCAATTGATAACCAACCAAGATTAAGGCATAGTCCGGCGGGCTGGTATCAAAAAAACCATAATCCGCAAGGGGATAACCCCTGTATTTAATGGGAGCGCTGGCATGTAGTTCGAGATGCAATAGTAGGGGGAAGGATTGCAGCAGCGTTTCCGGTGGTCCTTATTTTTCCGACTTTGAACATATGGATTGGAGGTAATCCTTCACGGGGTATTTCGGAATCTATTCACCGAAGGCTCTGCTCGATTTTCATCGTCCGGCACTCACTTTTTCTGGATGCTTGCCCAAGTACTGGATTCCTCTGGAGAAGTGAGTGCCGGACGTTAGAAAATCCGGAGCTGGAGGTTTTCATGTGAAAAAATGCCCCTGAAGGGTTACAATTGGAGTAAGGTTTACGGCTATGAAATGACAGTAGTCCAGCTACCAAGAAGACAGGAATACCAAAGGCATTCTCAATCCGGGAAGGAGCAATGTCACCTTTCGAGCATTTAGAATGGAAATCGAAGAGAAAGCCACCCTGACCTAGCTGGTCTGCTACCAACTTATGAGAGGCCCAAGGATTTTCCAATCCCTAAGAAAACAAGGCAAATTGACTTTAATATATTA
>JAZKRN010000029.1:0-21334 GCA_036628655.1 Desulfohalobiaceae bacterium
GCGCCCGACAATTGAACGTAACAATTCAACAGGTTGTACACATTTTCATATAAAACCCTCATTCCCGGACCGAACCGGGCACAACGAAACATGAAAATGCTGCGTGGCGAGTCGGGGTTTGCGCTGAGGCCAGTGTTTCATCCCGGCGTCTAGTGCTGGGCATTACTCAAGCTAATCGGTTCCGGCTGCCCGACACCGTATGACCTCCACGTACTCTTTGCAGCGCGGGCTTTGAGGGTGATACCGGCAAGATCTTTCTAACGCGCACAACAGGGGCTCGCACGTATATGAAACACGGCCTCAGCGCAGGCCCCGTCGAGCCACGCCTTGCCCTTTCTCCCAATTATTCAGCAAGTTATCCACATTTTCATTAAAATAACAAAGTTCACCCAACATGCAGGAAATTGTAAGCGCTGTCTGGCTCGGGCTCGTGGAAGGCGTTACCGAATTTTTGCCCATTTCCTCCACCGGCCACCTCATCCTCGCGGCGGACTTGATTGGCTTCACCGGTCCCGTGGCCAAGACCTTCGAGATCGTGGTCCAGTTCGCCGCCATCCTCGCCGTGATCCACCTCTACAGGCAGCGCTTCGTCGGCCTGATCCGCCCGGCTCCGGGGACGCGCTTCTCCGGCCTGTACGGCCTGTGGCTCCTGTTCCTGACCACCCTCCCTGCCGGTCTTCTCGGACTTTTGGCCTATTCCCCGATTAAAGAGCACCTCTTCGCTCCGGCGCCTGTCGCCCTGGCCCTGGGAGTCGGCGCCCTGGGCCTCTTGCTTGTGGAATCCAAGCGACCGCAAGTCAGGGCCCATACCCTTGATGATCTGGGATGGGTGATCGCCCTGGGTGTCGGGCTCTTTCAGTGCCTGGCCCTCTGGCCGGGATTTTCCAGAGCCGCGGCCACCATCATGGGCGCCATGTTTTTGGGAGCCGAGCGCAAGCTCGCCGCGGAATACTCCTTTCTCGCCGCGGTACCCATCATCGCCGCCGCCTCCGGATACGATCTCCTCTCCAGCTGGACCCTTCTTACAAATTCGGATCTTTTGGTCCTGGGCACGGGCTTTTTGGTTTCCTTCGCCTCCGCCTGGCTTGTGGTCAAGGGGTTTCTCCACCTCTTGGACCACTTCACGCTCAGACCGTTTGCCTACTATAGGCTGGGCCTTGTTTTTGTCTATCTCATCCTCTGGACCTAGCCCTTTGTTCATGGCACATTGCCCAAGTACTTTTCATTTGTGCGAACGTATTCATCCCGGCATACGTGTCTATGGTCCGGATGCTGTTCCTCGATGGCAGCCCCTGTATTCGCTCCTTTTGAAACAAGGTATCCCAGAGCCTGCCCATTGCGCAGCTTGGGTCAAAGACGCGCTCGGGGCCGGAAGCAAAGCTTGCAGCTGATGCCCTTCCGCCGCCCCTTACCCAACCCGGGGATCCCGCCCTGGTGAGGATATCCTGTAACTGGGCTCAGGGTTTTCCCTGATTCCGTGGGCACGGAGCAGCTTGCTTCTTCCATCACAACCGGAAAGAAGCGATACGGGGCTCGAACTCGCGGCGCATGCCGCGGTTGCTCCTTTACTCAGATGAAGGGGAACAAGCCGCTGTACCGCACGTCTGTCGGTTCTTGACAGATTGTTTTTTATTTCACAAGCTACATTTCAGCTCTTTGACCACGGCGGAGAATAGCCGTCCTCGCCGTAAGATCAGGCCCACACGTTCACAGAAAAAACATCTCTGTGGGCCCTGTTTCTCCGGCTCCAGTTTTCTTTTTCAGATCCGGCTCTTGACAGGGAACAACGCCCTTGTTAATGAGTGCACAAGCTCGCTCGGCGAAAATGCTCCTGATACCAAACGTCCCCAATACCGACGCCTTGGCTCGAAGGAATGACGAAGTTTCATGCAGTGCCCCACGGAAAGTATCCATAACCAGGAAGGGAACGTCAAAAGAAAGGAGAGCCTGATATGGCCGAAATCGGACACGGCGGAAAGGAAATTCAAGAACGCATCATGAAGCCTAGCGAGGCCAAAGAGGCGATTCAGGGGCTGCCCCAGTATCCCATCCGCAAGCAGCTCGCCAACGAGGTCATCAGCCTGGCCTATGGCTGGTTTTGTCCCCTTGAGGGCTTCATGGGGAAGAAGGACGTCGACTCCGTGGTCAAGAACACAACCCTGAGCGACGGGACCATCTGGCCCATCCCCATCCTCTTCGACATGAGCGATCAGGAGATCAGCGAATACGGTGTGGACGCCGGCAAGTCCCTGGTGCTGACCTTCGACGGCAATCCCATGGCCCTCTTCGAGGTCGAGGAAGTCTTCGAATACGATCGCGAGGCCATGTGCCAATCCGTATTCGGGACTGCGGACGCGGAGCATCCCGGATGCGATCGTACCTACAATTACAAGGACAAGTTTGTTGCCGGCAAGATCACCCTGCTCCAGGAGCCGAGCATCAATGAGCCCTATACTTCCTATTTCCTGCCTCCGCTGAAGATGCGTCAGGTGATCAAGGAGCAGAAGGGCTGGAGCCGCTCCGTGGCCCATCAAACGCGAAACGTACCTCATACCGGCCACGAATGGCTCATGAAGAGCGCCTTCTACCAGGCCTACGGCGATCTCTCCATCGAAAAGCCCGAGGTGGGCGTCGTGGTCAACGCCATCATCGGCGAGAAGCGGAAGAAGGACTACATCGACGAAGCCATCATCCTCTGCCAGGACGAGCTGGAAAAAGCCGGCTACTTCGGTCCGCACAACCACCTCACCTCCCTGACCTTCTGGGACATGCGCTATGCCGGGCCCAAAGAGGCCATCTTCCACGCCATCCTGCGTACCAACCTGGGTATCTCCCACCACATGTTCGGGCGCGATCACGCCGGTGTGGGTGATTACTACGGCGGATATGACGCCCACTATATGCTGGACAGCGTCCGGGACAAGCTGGACATCACCCCTGTCTATTCCATGAACTGGCTCTATTGCCCAGTGTGCGCAGAGATTACCAGTGAGGGCCTCTGCAACCACAAGGACAAGCAGCAGAAGTTCAGCGGCACGCTCATCCGCAGCATCGTGACCGACGGTGTGAAGCCTCCGCGCCTGATCATCCGGCCCGAGGTCTTCGACGTGGTCCAGGAGTGCGCAGAGAAGTACGGCCAGGGCTCTCCGTTCGTGACCGACGATTACCTGGAGAACCGAATCGCCGTATTCACTATTAAACCCCTATAGCTCGCAAGAGGAGGTTTGGACATGGCAGAGGCGAAAAACCCCATTTACGTATGGGTCAATGAAGAGCGCTACGATCAGCTGGAGAAGGCCGGATTGGCCCATCACGCGGAAGAACGCCTGGCCGGGATGAAGGTGCTCGTGGCCTACGCCTCGGACGAGCAGGCCAAGATCCTGGTCAACGAATTCGGCGCCAAGCATGACACCTCCACGACCGGCAGCATCGAGCTGCTGCCCAAGAAGGTGAAGGACAAGATCTTCGACAAGGTAGTGGAAAAGCAGAGCCTGGACGTGATGGACGACGTCCTGAAAGAGGTTCGGTAAAGCCGGCCGGGCCTTGCGGCCCCGGATCGCTATACCATACACTTCGAAAAGAGGAATCGGTGCCCGCTCAATCGGGTGCAATACCAAACAACTCAAGGAGGGATGGATATGCCATCTTATGTGAACCCGGAGAAATGCGACGGCTGCAAGGGCGGCGAGAGAACGGCCTGCATGTACGTCTGCCCCAACGATCTATTGGTCCTGGATGAAAAGGAAATGCTGGCCTACAACCAGGAGCCGGAGCAGTGCTGGGAGTGCTATTCCTGCATCAAGATCTGCCCTCAGGGGGCCATGACCATCAGGCCCTATGCCGACTTCGCCCCCATGGGCGGAACGAGCATTCCCCTGCGCAGCGCAGAGGACATCATGTGGACCGTCCAGTTCCGCAGCGGCGAGGTCAAGCGCTTCAAGTTCCCCATCCGCACCACGGAGGAGGGCTCCATCGATCCCTTCACCAGCCACGGCGAGGGTGAGCCCGAGGATCTGGACGATGAGCGCCTGTTCAACGAAACGGAAATTCCCACCCCCACGGATCCGATTGCCCAGAAGTACGAAATGAACGACGCCGACGCGACCCAGACCTGGAAGAACCCGGACTAAGAATCAAGCTATCCGGCCGGGCTATTTTGCGGATAACACGCAAACCTGAAAAAGGAGAGGGATTATGCCTCAATTGCCAACAAAGGACGCAACCAAAGGTCTGCCCATAGAGGAGCCTGAAGTTGTGGAGATTGATACCGATGCGTTGATCATCGGCGGCGGTATGGCTGCTTGCGGTACAGCTGTCGAGGCCGTGCGCTGGGGAGACAAGTACGGCGTGAACGTTCTCCTCGTGGACAAGGCGGCCCTGGAGCGCTCCGGCGCTGTGGCCCCCGGCCTGTCCGCGATCAATACCTATCTGGGTATGAAGCAGGGCGAAAATGTCCCGGACGACTATGTTCGGATGATTCGAAGCGACCTCATGGGCATTGTCCGTGAGGACCTCATCTACGACGTGGGCCGGCACGTGGACAACTCCGTGCACTTCTTCGAGGACTGGGGCCTGCCCATTTGGGTCAAGAGTGAAGGCAAGAACCTGGACGGGGCCAAGGCCAAATCCGAGGGGTTCAAGGTCCGCGAGGGCGCCCAGGTGGTTCGCTCCGGCCGTTGGCAGTGCATGATCAACGGCGAGTCCTACAAGGTGATCGTGGCCGAGGCCGCCAAGAACGCCCTTGGCGAGGAGCGCTACATGGAGCGGATCTTCGTGGTCAAGCTCCTGATGGACGCCAATGAGCCCAACCGGGTCGCCGGGGCTATGGGCATGTCCGCCCGCGAGAACAAGGTCTACATCTTTAGGGCCAACGCCATACTGGTTGCCGCCGGCGGAGCGGTCAACGTCTACCGCCCCCGCGCAACCGGCGAGGGCCAGGGCCGCGCCTGGTATCCGGTCTGGAACACTGGGTCCACTTATACCATGTGCGCCCAGGTCGGCGCGGAAATGACCATGATGGAGAACCGCTTCGTTCCCATCCGGTTCAAGGACGGCTACGGCCCGGTCGGCGCCTGGTTCCTGCTCTTCAAGTCCACCGCTGTCAACGCCAAGGGCGAGAACTACGTTCAGACCAACGAGGCCATGCTCAAGCCGTACAAGGACCGCGGCTACGGCACCGGCTCCGTCGTGCCCGCCTGCCTGCGGAACCACCTTGCCCTGCGCGAAATCCGCGAGGGCCGCGGCCCGCTGTTCATGGACACCGCGACTGCTCTGCAGAACACCTTCAAGGAGCTGAACAAGAACGAGCAGAAGCATCTCGAGTCCGAGGCGTGGGAAGACTTCCTGGACATGTGCCCCAGCCAGGCCAACCTCTGGGCGGCCATGAACATCAAGCCTGAGGAGCACATGTCCGAGCTCATGCCCACCGAGCCCTATCTCCTGGGCTCCCACTCCGGCTGCTGCGGCATTTGGGTTTCCGGACCGGACGAGGACTGGGTGCCTGAGGACTATAAGGTCAAGGCGGACAACGGCAAGGTCTACAACCGCATGACCACGGTCAACGGCCTGTTCACCGCCGCCGACGGCGTCGGCGCCTCGGGCCACAAGTTCTCCTCAGGATCCCACGCCGAGGGCCGCATCGTAGGCAAGCAGCTTATCCGCTGGTGCGTGGACCACAAGGACTACAAGCCCCAGCTGATGATCAGCGCGGACGAAGCCAAGCAGATGGTCTACCAGCCCTGGTATACCTGGCAGGAGGCCAAGGAGGAGTCCACTGATCCCACAGTGAACCCCTACTGCATCACTCCCAAGAACTTCATGGACCGCCTGATGAAGCACACCGACGAGTACGGGGGCGGCTGCTCCACCATGTACATGACCTCCGAGGCCATGCTCAATCAGGGCTTCGAGCTCCTGGATATGCTCGAGGAGGACGCCAAGAAGCTCTCCGCCCGCGACCTGCACGAGCTTCAGCGCGCCTGGGAGCAGTATCACAGGCTGTGGACCGTCCGTCTGCACATGCAGCACATTGAGTTCAGGAAGGAAAGCCGCTATCCCGGGTTCTATTACCGCACCGACTACATGGGCATCGACGACTCCACGTGGCTCTGCTTCGTGAACTCCAAATACGATCCGGAAAAGAACCAGGTGACTCTCTTCAAGAGGCCCTACATCAAGATCGTTCCGGACCCCTACGCCCCGTAAGCCGTAACCTGGCCGCAGGCCGCGAAAGCGGTCTGCGGCCATTTTTTTTTCGAAAACAGGTCATCCTGGACAAAGGCCCATCCGCTGCTTTCCCTGGACGGCATCATCGACTTTGTATTGAGACCTTCGTGCCGCGCCGCCTCTTTGACTGCGGAATCACCACCTCTTCTTGACGAATCACGTTGTCTTATCACAGTCTCGAGCATTAGAGTGACTCGATAATGAGACGTGCCTCCGATTCTCAGTCCAAGAAAGCTATATAACTGGGTCTCTTTGTACAGGATGAGCTGTTTTTGAGAGCCTAGACAGCGTCCCGACACGCCGCGAATGCGTGAACATCGCAGTTCACAGAGATACGTGGCCAAAGACACGAGATAGAGGGAGGATTTCGATGGCACAAAGCATACTCGTGATCGGGGGAGGCTTCAGCGGGATTACCGCCGCGCTGGAGGCAGCCGAACTCGGTGAGGAAGTTTACCTTGTTGAAAAAAGTCCCTATTTGGGCGGCAGGGTCATGCAGCTGAACAAGTATTTCCCCAAGCTTTGCCCGCCCTCCTGCGGCCTGGAGATCCAGTATCAACGGATCAAGAATGCCAAAAATCTCCAGTCCTTTACCATGTCCGAAGTCATCTCCGTAAGCGGAGAAGCCGGCAACTACGAGGTCACTGTTAAGCTGAGGCCAAGGCACACCCCGGCTTCAAGCGTCGATCTGAGCGGCTTGGCCCAAAGCCTGAGCCAGGATGTGGACAACGAGTTCGAATTCAGTCTGGCCAAGCGGGGGCCGCTCTACATGAGCGCACCCTTCGCCTATCCCCAGCGTTATGTCCTGGACAAGGAGCACTTGAGCGAAGAAGACCGCTCCAAGCTGTCCAAGTCCAAGCTCATCGATCTGGAGCAGGAGGAGAAAACCATGACCCTCCAGGTCGGAAGCATTATCCTGGCGACAGGATGGCAACCCTACGACATGACCAACCTGACCAACCTGGGAGCCGGAGAAATCGCCAACTGCATCTCCAACATGCAGATGGAGCGGTTGTCCGCTCCGTCCGGCCCCACAGAAGGGGCGATCAAGCGCCCCTCGGACAATGCGGCCCCCAAGAAGGTGGCCTTTGTCCAGTGCGCCGGATCGCGGGATGAAAACCATCTGACCTACTGCTCCTACTTCTGCTGCATGGCCTCCCTAAAGCAGGCCCGCTATATCCGGGACCAGTATCCCGATAGCGAGGTGGACATCTACTACATCGATCTGCGGACACCGGGCCGCTATGAGAATTTCGCCAAGCAAACGCTCGAGGACGAGAATATCCGGGCTATCAAGGGCAAGGTCGCGGAGGTGGAAGAGGACGTAGCCACCGGTGACGTCTGGCTTACCGCCGAGGACGCCATTGCCGGATATAAATTGCGCAACTGCTACGACATGGTGGTTCTGGCTACGGGAATGCAGCCCACTTTGGCCAAAGAAACGCTCCCTCTGAATCTTTCCATGGATGAGGAGGGCTTTGTGAGCGAAAGCGATACGTCCGGAATCATACCCGCAGGTTGCGCTGCTGAGCCCCTTGATGTCATGAAATCGGCCCAGTCCGGAACCGCTGCGGCAATGAAAGCCATCGAAACGGTGAGAGGGAGGTAAAAATGGCCGAGAAGATCGGTGTCTATTTCGATAAGTCCAGTCTCGAGCCCTATCTGGATCTCGAGTCCATTTCGGAAAAGACCGGCAAAAAGTGGTCCGACTCCTGCACTGTGGTCCGCATCGTGGACCAGCTGGCAAGCGAAGAAGGACACAGCACGGTACAACAGGATATCGACGCCGGCGAAGTCGACGGGGTTGCCATTTGCGGCACGTCTCCCAGGAAGGACCAGGAGTTCTTAAACTTCGGGCAAAACGTCTCTGTAGACCGGGTCAATCTCCGGGAGCTCTGCATCTGGTCCTACAAGCACCCCGACGGTAGTGTACCCGGAGACAAGGAGCAGCCCGAGTATCTGCAGCAGATGGCTCAGGACTATGTGAACATGTCCGTGAATAAGCTGCAGCGGAGCGAGGTCCCCGAGCGAGATGCCATGGAGACGGTCAAGAGGGTACTCATTCTCGGCGGCGGCTGGGCCGGAATCAATGCGGCGCTTTCAACCGCCAGGGCCGGTTACGACGTGATATTGGTGGAAAAACAGAATCAGATCGGCGGCCACGCCGCGCAGATGTACAAAACCTTCCCCCTGAAGCCGCCTTACACGCAAGCTCAGGACATAGGGCTTCAGGAGCGGATCGACGCAGTGAACAGCCACAGCAAGATCACGGTCTACACTGGTTCCACCCTGGAATCTTTGGATGGACAGCCCGGCGACTTCACCGCCACCATCCAGAGCGGCTCCGATCAGCAGGAGGAGTCAGTGGGATCCATAGTGGTCGCTACAGGCTGGGAGGAGCAGGATACCTCCTACCTGGAGCCCATGGGCTACGGCAAATACAAGAATGTGGTCACCACCTGGCAATTGGAGCAGATGGCCCAGAAGGGCGAGATCGTTCGGCCCAGTGACGGGGCCAAGCCGCAGAGCGTTGCCTTTGTTCTGGGCTTCAGTCAGGTCATGGACGACTTTGCTCGTCAGGAAGAAGAGGAAAAGGCCCGTCAGGAGGAAGAGCGCCAACAGCAGCAGGAGGAAGAGGAAGAGGCCATCGAGGAGCCCTTCCAGAAGACGGAATCCTACCGGCACCTGCCCTATACCACAGAGCTCACAACCATGACCGCGCTCAAGCAGGCCCGCTACATCCGGGAAAGCAACCAGAGCGCGGTGAGCTATATGATCTATGAGCACATGACCGCAACAGGCCTCAATGAGCACTACTACAAGGCCGCGCAGGACGACCCCGGGATCATGCTCACCAAGGGCGTGGTTTCCTCGGTGGAACAGGGCTCCCAGGACAACGTCGTCCTGGGCGTCGATGAAAATCTGCTTGGAGAACCCCTGGAGATTGAGGCCGATCTGCTGGTGCTTCCCACGGGTCTCGTTCCCACCACCGCTTTGGATCCCGTGGTTCAGCTGGCCTACAGGCAGGGCAGGGCCTTCCCTGAGCTGGAGCTCTTCGACGGCTTTGCCGACTCCAACTATATCTGCTTCCCCTACGAAACCAGGCGCACGGGTGTCTATACAGCCGGTTGCGTGCATCAGCCCATGAGCCTGGCCAAGAGCGAACGCGACGCCCAAGGGGCGGCGCTCAAGGCCATTCAGTGCATTGAATCCGTCAACCAGGGGGTTTCGGTCCATCCTCGCTCCGGGGATCTGACCTATCCCAAATTCAATTTCGTCCGCTGCACGCAGTGCCGTCGATGCACCATCGAGTGCCCCTTCGGCGCGCTCGAGGAGGACGCGGACGGCACGCCCAAGCCCAACATCGCGCGCTGTCGGCGCTGCGGAACGTGCATGGGCTGCTGCCCCGAACGCGTGATCTACTTCGACAACTACAGCGTGGGCCAGATCGGGTCCATGATCAGCTCCATCGACGTGCCCGAGGAAATGGAGGAAGGCGGTCCGCGCATCCTCATCCTGGCCTGCGAGAACGACGCCTATCCCGCCCTGGACATGGCGGCGCAACAGGGTAAGAAATGGAGCCCCTATGTTCGGATAGTCCCTGTCCGCTGCCTCGGCTCGGTGAACACCATCTGGATCGCCGACGCCATGAGCAAGGGCAACGACGGCTGTCTCCTCCTGGGCTGCAAGTACGGCGACGACTACCAGTGCCACTTCATGAAGGGGTCTGAGCTCTGCCAGAGCCGTATGCAGAACATCGGAGAGACCCTGGACAAGCTGGGCATCGAGACCGAGCGGGTCCGGCAGGAGGAAGCGGCTATCGACGACTACCAGCGCATCCCGCAGATCATCGACAACTTCGTTGACGAAATATTCAATCTGGGACCGAATCCATTCAAGGGTTTCTAGGAGGAGCTATATGACGACTGCGAATCGAATCAAGCCCGATCTGGGATTTATCCAGGATCTCCAGAATGTCGGCGGGCTGGATCTGACCAAGTGTTACCAGTGCGCCACATGTAGCGTGGTATGCCCCATCTCCCCCATGGACAAGCCCTTTCCCCGCAAGGAAATGATCTGGGCCCAGTGGGGGTTGAAGGACAAGTTGATCCAGGACGTGGACATGTGGCTCTGCCACAAATGCGGCCAATGCACCGAGTTGTGCCCCCGCGGTGCCAAGCCAGGCGAGCTCATGGCCGCCCTGCGGAACGTGGCCTATCAGAGCCTGGCAGGACCCAAGTTTCTGGGCCGCTGGATGAGCTCGGCGAAGCATCTGCCCAAGCTCATCGCCATTCCCGCAGTGATCTTCCTCATCGTATGGCTGATTACGGGGTCCATACACAATACCCCCTTCCCCCTGATCCACGGAGAGATCGAGTTCGGGCTCATCTTTCCCGGTGAATTCAGCATCGATCCCATATTCGGCCTCGCCTCGCTTTTCGTGCTCTACACCTTCTATCGCGGCATAAGCACGATGGCTCAGACTTTTGACCAACAACCGCGAACCTTCGTGGTTGGCTACAATCGGCCCCAAAGCATCTGGGTCAGCCTATGGCAGGTGATCAAGGAAGAGGTGGTTACGCACAAGAAATGGAAGGATTGCGGGAGCGAAGAGCCTGAGGAGACCAAGTTCAAAGGCCATCTCTTCACCTTCTACTCCTTTGTGGCCCTGTTCATCGTCACTTCCATCGTCGCCGTGACCCACTGGGGCGGCAAGGTCTTCGGCTTCCTGGACATGCCCTACCCCATGGCTCTGTGGAATCCGGTGAAGATCCTGGCCAATCTCGGAGCCATCGGTCTAGTCATTGGGCTGGTGTATCTGACCAAGAAGCGCCTGGACGCGGGTCAGCGTGACGGCTCGTCCTTCTACGACTGGTATCTTTTGGGAACCATCTGGGTCGTCACCTTGACCGGGATCCTCAGCGAGATATTCCGCATTGTCCATGTGGCCGGTCTGGCCTATATTGTGTACTATATCCACCTCGTCTCCGTGTTCATGCTTATTGCCTATCTCCCCTGGTCCAAGCTGGGCCACCTCGTCTACAGGGTCGTGGCTTTGGCCCATGCCCGCAGATTGGGCAGGGTCTCCACGGAAATTCAAACGGATCAGAAAAACACATTGTACGTCCTATAAAAGAAGGAGGCACCCATGGCAGAAACGCGCAAAGTATTCCCCATCCAGACGTTCGTTTCCTTACTCAGGGGCAAGCCCGGCGCATATAGCAACGATGTGCTCGAATTGCTCAGCTTTGTAGCGAACAAGAACGTGGACAAGGAGTTTGCTCCTTTCGCCGCCGCCCTGGCCAAGGCCTGGATCTACGAGCAGCATCCCGAGCTCGCTCGCGCCAAAAAGGAAGAGGTCACCGAACTCGGCGAGAACGTGTCCATCATGGCCTTTCCCGAGGACATGCAGGAAGAGGTGGACGCCATTTTCGATCAGCTGCAGGAGCAGAAGCAGACACTCCAGGAGCAGAAGGATAAGATCGCCGAGTACGAGGGCACCCTGGAGGAAAACAAGTCCAAGATCGCCTCCCTGGAGACCAAGGTCCAGGACTATGAGGCCCAGGCCCAGGAGGAAGGCGAGAAGAAGATCATGGCCTCCTCCTCCAAGGTTGATGACTACCTCAAGAAGGTGGACGACCTGTTGGCCAAGATCGACGAGGTCAAGAAGCACGGCGTGGTTACAGTCTCCGGTGAGGCCGGGGCTGCCGGCGCTGCTGCCGAATCCGGCGAAGGAACTGGCGAGCCCGAAGAGGACTTCGGTTTTGGAGGATCTGCCGGTCCCGCAGAAGGCGAGTTCGGTTTCTAAAACCCCCCTCCCTCAGTTCTGAATATAAAAAAAGCCCCCGGCCAGCAGGTCGTGGGCTTTTTTTTGTCCTTGCGGTTGAACCGGAGCATCTTGCCGGTTCCCGTTCCTATAAGCCGCGCAGGACTGGTGTTCACTACTGGAAGGAATTTGTACTGTCGGACTGGGAATCCGCTTCGTTGTTCATGGGAAAGTCCACCTTGATCTTGAACATGCGCTGGGCGGGCAGATTGAGCACCTTGATCCCGGTCCTGCGGGAGATCTCCTCGAGGTCCCTCTCGATCTCCTCCCAACTGGGGCCGATATAGGTGAACCAGACATTATAGCTGTGCTTGCGCAGATAGTTGTGCGTAACCCCGGGGTAGGTGTTCACCAGGCTGACGAATTCATCGAGCCTTTCTTCGGGGACGGAGGCTGCGCAAAGGGTGCTCTTCCACCCCAGCATGCGGGAATGGAAGTTGGCCCCGATCCGGCGTATAACATCGTTTTCCCGCATGCTGCGCACACGTCGGAGCACATCCTCCTCGGTAAGCCCGAGTCTGGATCCGATTTCGGCATAGGGCCTGCTGACCAGAGGAAAATCGGACTGGATCACGTCAAGTATTCGCTTATCCGTTGTATCCATCTGTGCTCCTCTTTCGGGGCTCATAGCCGCAGAGCGGCTCCTCCGCCAGATAATCCCCGTTCATGGTATACGCCCTCGCCCTGCATCCGCCGCACACTCGCTCGTATTCGCAGATGCCGCACCGTCCGGTGTAGAGCGACGGATCGCGGATCTCTCGAAAGCGGGCCGAATTGCGCCAGATATGCGGGAAGGATTCGTCCCTCACCTGGCCGCAATCCAGCTCCAGATACCCGCAGGGCTGCACCTGACCCGAATGGGAGACAAAGCAGAAGCCGCTGCCTCCCAGGCATCCGCGACTGACAGCGTCCAGGCCAAAATTGGCGTAACTCACCGCGATGCCTTCCTGCTTGGCCCGCTGACGCAGGATTCTGTGGTACTGCGGGGCGCAGGTGGCCTTGAGCTGCATGGAGCTCGTCCTGGAAAGATCGTAGAACCAGTTCAGAACCCTTTCGTATTCCTCGCTGGAGACAACCTCCTCGCTCATTTCGCTGGCCCTGCCTGTGGGAACCAGGAGAAAGATATGCCAGGCAACGGCACCCAGATCCCGGGCCAGATCGTGGATCTCTCCGAAGATGCGGAAATTGTTCCTGGTTACCGTGGTATTGATCTGGAAGGGAATTCCGGCCCGCTTCAAGTGCTCGATGCCCCGCATGCTGGCCTCGAAGGCCCCCTCCACACCGCGGAAGGCGTTATGGCTCTGCGCATCTGCGGCGTCGATGGAAATGGACACGCGCTCGATGCCGCTTTCCGCCATTCGGGGCACATTCTCCGCATTCAAAAGGGTCCCGTTGGGGGCCATGGCGCAGCGCAGGCCATTGGCCCGCGCCCGCTCCACGAGCTGAAAGATATCCGCACGCAGGAGGGGCTCGCCGCCGCTGAAGATCAGGATGGGACTGCCCACTTGGGCGATTTCGTCGATCAGGCGCAGCGCCTCGTCCGTGTCCAGCTCCCCGGGGAAGGGATCGGTGTGGGCGTCGGCCCGGCAGTGCCGGCAGGCCAGATTACAGGCCCGGGTCACTTCCCAGGCCAGCACCCGGAGCTCCGGCACGCTGTCTTTTGGGGATGGGCTCATGGTTACTCGATTTCTCTGCTGCCTACAAACGCGGCAACAGCTGGGTTGTGAAATAGGACAAAATAATATCCGCCCCGGCCCGCTTGATGCCGGTCAAGGATTCCAGGGCCACCTGGGTTCCATCCAGCCAGCCCATCCTTTCCGAGGCCTTGAGCATGGAATATTCTCCGCTCACCTGATAGGCGGCCAGGGGATGCTCCACGTCTGCGTTCAGGGCCTGCAGGACATCCAGATAGGGCTGAGCGGGCTTGACCATGAGGATGTCCGCCCCCTCGGCGATATCCGCGCGAGCCTCGCGCAGGGCCTCGCGCTTGTTACCCGGGTCCATCTGATAGGTCCGGCGATCCCCGAATTCCGGAGCGCTCTGAGCCGCGTCCCGGAAGGGTCCGTAGAACGCGGAGGCGTATTTCACCGCGTAGGAAAGGATCGGGGTCTGGACGAAGCCGTGGGCGTCGAGCCTGTTCCGGATTTCTGCAACGCGCCCGTCCATCATGTCCGAGGGCGCAACCATGTCCGCTCCCGCCTGGGCGTGGCTCAGGGCGGTATCCCCAAGACGCTCCAGGGTGGGATCGTTGACCACGCTCCCGTTCTGCACCAGGCCGCAGTGGCCGTGGGAAGTGTATTCGCAGAGACAGACATCCGTAATCGTGATGAGCTGGGGATAGACTTCCTTGATCCGCTGAACCGCCTTCTGAATAACTCCCTCGGGATGGCTGGCTCCGCTCGCCTGCTCATCCTTGTGAACCGGAACGCCGAAAAGGACGATTGCCCTCAACCCCTGGCGCACGGGCTCTTCCAGCTCCCGCAGCAGCGCCTCCCGGCCGAGTTGGTACTGGCCCGGCATGGAGGGAATCTCCCGTTTGGCCTCGGAGTCGTCCTCCACCACGAAATAGGGCTGCACAAGGTCCCTGGGAGTCAGATGGGTCTCCCGGACCATATCGCGCAGCCAGGCGGAGTTGCGCAGTCGTCTGCCGCGGAAGAAGGGCTCGGTCTCAGGCATGGATCCTCCAGTCAGCGGTTTGTGACCCGAACCTTCAGCCGGCCTGGATCTTGTGCAGGCCGATCTCCTCGTCGGTGAGATAACAGGCGGGATCCGGGGCCCACATGTCGCCGTAGTAGGCCTCGGCTCGGGCCCGGAAGTTGCCGGCGCAGACATCCAGGAAACGGCAGGCGGCACAGCGGCCGTGGACGTGCCGCTTCTTGTCCTTGAGTTTGCGGAGCAGCTCAATATCGGAATCCACCCAAATCTCGGAAAAAGGGCGCTCCAGGACGTTGCCCAGGACGTGCTCCCTCCAGAACTGGTCCGGGTGCACTTGGCCGTCCCAGGAAATGCAGCCGATGCCCCGGCCGGAATTGTTCCCCTCGTTGTACTGCAAAAGCCGCCAGACCTTCTCCGCAAGATCGGGATTCTCCCGGAGCAGGCGGAGATAAATGTAGGGCCCATCCGCGTGATTGTCCACGGTGAGCACTTCCTTCTCCATGCCGCGCTGATGCAGATCCCAGGTCCTGTCCAGTATGACGTCCACAATACTCCGGGTCTGGGAGTGTTCCAGATCCTGGTCGATCAACTCCGAGCCGCGGCCGGAGTAGACAAGGTGGTAGAAGCAGGCCCTGGGGATCTCGCGCTCGCGCAGGATGTCGAACACAGCCGGAACCTCGTCCGCATTGTTCCGGCTCACGGTCATGCGCAGGCCCACCTTCAGGCCCTCGAGCTGGCAGTTCTCCACTCCCTCCATGGCCCGATCGAAGGAGCCGTTCACCTGACGGAAGCGATCGTGGACCTCGCGCGTCCCGTCCAGGGAAATCCCCACATAGGACAGGCCGATGGAGCGGAGCTCGCGGGCCTTTTCCCGGGTAATCATGGTTCCGTTGGTGGAGATCACTGCGCGCATCCCCTGCTCCACGGCGTAGGAGGCCAGTTCGCTGAGATCGGAGCGCACGAGGGGTTCCCCCCCGGAAAAGAGAAGAACCGGGGAACCGAACTCGGCCAGGTCGCGAATGATTTCCTTGGCCTTTGCAGTGCCGATCTCCTCTTCGTTCTGGGCCGTTGCCTGGGCGTAGCAGTGGACGCATCGCAGGTTGCAGCGCCGGGTCACGTTCCAAACCACAACAGGCTTCTTATCCCGGGAAAACTGCAACAGATGCGAGGGAAGCTCCCCGGATCTGCGCTCGTAGCGCAGGGCATCCGAGGGTTCCACTGTATTGCAGTAAAGCTTGGAGACACCGATCATATCCGTTTCCTTATATGCCGCGCTCGAATCGATTCGCACGCGGTGGGATGAATTTTTTGTATGAATGCGCTCAAGTTGTTGATTTATCGGGGATTTACGCGAGGCAACAACGGGTGGAGCGCTTCGCCGGGGTTCATAATACACCACGGCCTTGTTGGTACTCTTTGAGGCAAATTTGCGGCTGCTCCGGCCAAAAGACGCATCATGAAAACCTTGCCTTCAAGGACGTGGTGCGGGAATGTCGATACGGTACTCAGTATCCCGTCAGGTGAAACCCGTGATGAACCCCTCGCTTCAGCGTCCACCCGCTATTGCCTCGCGGCATTGTATGCTTGGTTGTGCCCGGATCCTCCCAGGAATAAGGGTTGTAAGAATCTCCCTTTCGAAAGTAAGCTCCAGTCTCACCGAAACCCGCGATTGGATGTAAACTTATTCATATACGAGGAGCAAAAAATTTTGAAACCGCAGTGTATTCGAATACATGAGGATTTTAAAATTTTGCCGCGACGAAGTAGATGGGTAAGTTTCCATCCAATCACTACTAGCTACTGGATCCTGTCCGTGGGACAGGGAGCAGAGCGGAGGCTCTTGATAAGCTCTTCCCTGGAAACCTGGAGGCTCTTGTGCAACTGCTGCTTCTTCTCCCGGGAAAGGGTCTGGAAGGAGCGCTTTGCGAGCAGATTGTCCAGCTGATCCATTTCCGCCTGGATCTTATTCACCCGCTCCTGGAAGTCGGAATCCTGAATCCACAGTCTTCCGGATATATCCGCCATTTGCCGGATATCCTCAACCATCCTCCGGAAGTTGCTTGAGGAGAGCCTTTTGCGCTCCTCAATCCGGTATCTCAGGTTGTGTACAAACTTGCCGATCCAGCCTCGCATGATCCCTTCCCCGCCTCAGTGGCGTTGAAAATCCGCGGAGCCGATCAGGCCACTCCGCTGACCCCGCTCAAGAGCAGGACAAAGAGGACCTGCACCACTATAATTGGCAGCGCGGCCTTGGCCGCGGTGATGCCGTGAACGCACCTGAATCCGAGAAAGAGGCAAACCAGTTGCCAGATTCCCCCCACCCACATCCCGAACACGGGGATGAGGGCAAGAACCATGGGGGCCGCGGAATAACAGACAACCCTGAAAGTGCCTTCGAATCCGGCACTTCCCTCGCCGAGAGCGAGAAGGAGGAGGTGATACATACCGCTGCTCATGAACAGATTGATCACCATGAACACCGGAAACACGAGCAGGAAGGTGAGGGAGCCGATCCCAGTCAGGCCCATCTCGAAAAGTCCGCCGGCCTCGCTTTGCGCCTCTGGGAACAACCCGCTCATGAGCCAGAAGACCAGAGCGAGCGCGGGCACCTCCATGATCAGCAGATAAAAGGCTGCGGGATGGCTTAAGCCGCCGCTGCCGGAAAGGCTGCTGAAAAACTCAGCTGGAGTGAGCATCACCTGCTTCACGGTGTCGAAAAGCCCGGGAAAGAATCCCATGGATTGGAGTCGTTCCCAAGGCGTCTCCCCTCCCCCGGAGCCTTCCCTTTGCTGCGAGGCATCCGCTTCCCGTTCGGCCCCGAAGGCGGAAGGATCCCCGTTCATATCTTCCAGCCTGCGCCATATGTCCTCGCTGTCGGACGTGTCATCGGTGCCCTCCTCGGACTCCGCAGCGGGTTCGGGATCATTCTCGACCTCGGTGGAGGCGGCCCCCTCCTGTTCGCCTGACGCATCGTCCTCGAGCAGGAAGGAGTCCTCTTCCTCCCGGAGCCGGAACTTGTGTTGACATTTGGGGCAGGTGGCCAACCGGGCCGTGGAGGGAATCCTGTCCTCGGGCATATCGCGGCTGAAACCGCAGCTGGGGCACGTTATCCGCATAGCCGTCCTTTTCTTCGCAGCCGCCCGCACAGCGAGCAACAACCTCCCGTGGTCGGGGAAATTTTCTGGAAACGCTCATGTCCGTGCTCCCGGAACGAGGCACAAACATACGAGTGTCTTGCCAAATGTGAATTGTCGTTTTTTTGCTCGTTATTGCGGGCTGTTATATATATTCGTCCCGGGCGATCAGGGAAATATGGCAAGACACTCGATGAGCCCTGTCTCTATTCGTCGAGTGGAATGCGGGATCAATCGAACTGGCCGAAGTATTCCTTCTCCGCCTCGCACAAGGGGCAGACCCATGTCTCAGGCAGCTCATCAAAGGGTGTACCGGGCTCGATCCTCTGCTCGTTATCACCCTCCTGCGGATCATAGACATATCCGCAGGGGCACTCATATCGATCCATGATGCACTCCTTGAGCCCTCTCAGGGCATCGTTTTCGGATTCTCTGAACCCCTTACCTTGAAAGGCCCGCTCCGATCTCTTTCACCCGTGTATCCGGAGCACACAAGGCTTGGGCCAAGGCATGAATACACCGAAGCATTCTTCGGGGTCAAGTCGGGCCAACCGCAGCAACCCCGGGAATTCTTCGTACGTCTTGTTTCTCCTGCCGGACATCCCGGCTGGCTCATTTGGGGCGAGGCGAGTCAAGGGATACGCTGATGCCATGAAAGGCACCTAAGGTGGTGCACTTTCAGTATGCCACCAACCCCCTATTCACCAGATACGCTTATCGCTGATGGCGACAAGGGCGCGCCCGCATATGAAACACGGCTTCAGCACACGTCCCGGCTATTTCTCCAACTAATTCAGCAAGCTGAAAAAATTTTCATACAACCCTCTTTCCCAGGCCGACCCGGGCACAACCAAGCATGAAAATGCGAGCGAGGCGAGTCGGGGCGTACGTTGAGGCCAGTGTTCATCCAGGCGTCCAGTGCCGGGGCTGTATGAGCTAATCGATTCCAGCCCGCAGAAGAACGTGGATTTGATTTTGCCCTCGGCCTCGCGGACCTCACCGTCGCTACCGCCAAGGATTCCATATCGCGCGCAACAAGGGCTCGCCTGTTTATGGAACACGGCCTCAGCGAAGGCCCCGTCGAGCCTCGCGGTCAATTCCCCAATAATCCAGCAAGTTGAACGCATTTCCATACAAAAAAAGCACAAGGCATGCCGCCTGCAAGGTGTTCCACCATGGCTTCTTGAGCAATCAGGCTAGACCTTCTCCACAGAGGGATTCTTGCTGCCGGCCACGCCAAGCTCCTCCATCTTGGTCAGCTGCTCGAAGCAGTCCACCCCGTGGACCTGATTGAGGTGTTCGTATTCGATGTGCTCCAGACCTGCGGCGTCTATGGACAAGGGGGAGGAGGAGGCGAAGATCCCCACGTCCTTGATATACTTGTCTCCCTGCACAGGGGCACAGTCGCAGACAGTGCTCACGTCGTTGGCGAAGTTGACGTAGCTCACCTTGCCCGGGTCAAAAGTGTCGATCACCCCTTTGGTGGCCACGGATACGCCGTGCAGGATCTTGTACTGCCCTTCCAGGGTGATGGCGCCCTCGGGGCAGGAGGAGCTGCAGATGGGGCAGCGCATGCAGTTGGGGCTGTCGATAACCGCCACATCGCCCTCCAGTCGGGGGAGATCGAACCAGCAGGCCTCGACGCAGACGCCGCAGCCCTGGCAGTGTTCCTCGTGCAGCACCAGATCCAGGAGTCTGTGCTGCTCCAGCTTGGTCTTCTTGGTCACGCAGCCCATGCCCACATTCTTGATCGCCCCGCCGAAACCACTCAGGGGATGGCCCTTCAGATGGGAGACCACGATCATGGCGTCAGCCTCATTCACCGCGCCGGCAACTTCCACGTCGGAAAGCAGCGGATCCGGAGAGGGCATGCTCTCTCCGTTCTCGCTCATGAGCCCGTCCGCCACGATAAAGGGAGCGAACCCGAATCCGTTGGCGACAGCGGTTTCCATGTGGTCCACCGCGTTGTTGCGCTTGAGGGGATAATAGGTCGTGGTGTCCATCAGAAAGGGCTTGCCGCCGAGGGCGCGCACCTTATCCACGATGTGCTTGAGAAAGAAGGGCCGCACGTAATTGGGATTGCCCAGCTCTCCGGCGTGCAGTTTGATGGCCACCTTGTCTCCGGGGCTGACCACGTCGAAGGTTCCTGCGCTTTCATAGAGCGCCTTGCTGCGCTCGAGCATATCCCCGTTCATGTTCCAGGGCGCAAAGTAGACCTTGTCCATGTCCATGTCCATAACACCTCCTTGTTTTGACCAGGAACAGCCGGTTCGCTAGATTGGAGGCAGATAAAGCAAAACACTCTTCGACTCCCGCAAACCGCCGTATCCGCAACGTGTTCGAGCCAAGCCAGAGTGTAACAATGGAGAAAAAAAATAGGAAGGAGGTCCGGGGATGTCAAATGCGGCAGAGCAGGGAAGCCGCCTGTACATCGGGACCAGCGGCTGGAATTACAAGAACTGGAAGGACGACTTCTACAAGGGAGTGCCCCAGAAGCGCTGGCTGCAGTACTACGCCTCGCAGTTCGACAGCGTGGAGGTCAACGCCACCTTCTATCGCCAGCTCAAGGAGGACACCTATCGCAAATGGGTCAGCGAGACCCCGGAATCCTTCTCCTTCGCCATCAAGGGGACCCGGTACGCAACCCACGTCAAGCGCCTCAAGAATCCCGAGGAATCCATCATCAAGCAGCGTGATAACGTCGCCCCCCTCGGGCCCAAGCTCTGCGCCGTGATCTGGCAGCTGCCTGCCAGCCTGCAGAAGAATGTCGACAGGTTGAAGGACTTCGCCGAGTCCCTGTCGCGGAACTGGCCCCACACCCCGCATGTCGTGGAATTCCGGCACGAATCCTGGTTCGAGGAGGAGGTTGCGGACATCCTCGGGGAACACAGCATTGCCAACTGCCTTTCCGATGCCCCGGACTGGCCCATGTGGGACCGCGTGCTCTCTAAACTGGCCTATGTCCGCCTGCATGGCCACACCGAGCTCTATCGCTCGGAGTACTCCGAAGAGGACCTGACCCGGTGGGCGGATAGGATCCGCGACTGGCTGGGACAGGGAAACACGGCGCACGTCTACTTCGACAACACCGACGGCAACAACGCCTTCCGCAACGGTCTCAGGCTCCGGGAAATGCTGGCGTGAGACGCAGACGAGGCTGTTGACAGCTCGATCCTGCGGCCCTAGGCTGACACCCTTTTGGGAAGCCGCAAGAATTCCCGTCCGAGAGAACGAAACACCGACAGTTGGCTCTTATGAAACTTCATAAATGAGCAAGCCTGCACGGGCTTCTTCGAGCCGTCTCAGGCGGAGATTCTGTCGATTTTCTCGGCTCCTCGCGCGGGGGAAGCCCGGCACTCACTTTTTTTCGGAGTTCAAGAACCTCCATGCCTGCGCAGGCGCTAGCACAACGAAACATACAATGATGCGAGGCGAGTCGGGGATTGCGCTGATGCCAGTGTTTCATCCCGGAGTTGAATGCCGGAATCAGCTC
>JAZKRN010000030.1:0-21174 GCA_036628655.1 Desulfohalobiaceae bacterium
CCTCAAATAGGTGCCGGACAACGCAGCAATTGGAAGATTTTCAAAGCCCTGCTAGCCCTCTGTGCTGCAGAACTCGGTCAAAACCCCATGCGTGGACTTGGGGTGCAGAAAGGCCACTTTCTTGCCGCCGGCCCCTGCGACCGGTTCCTCGTTGATCAGCTTGCATCCCGCTTCGCGGGCCTGATTGAGCTGACTCTGGATATCGTCCGTCTGATAGGCCACGTGATGGACCCCTTCCCCGTTCTTGGCCATGAATTTGGCAATGGGGCTTTCCTCAGAGGTCGGCTCCAGGAGCTCGATATGGGTCTCGCCCACGTCGAAGAAAGCGGTGCGCACCTTTTGCGATTCCACTTCCTCCACGCCCTGGCAGGTCAGGCCCAAAGCCTTTTCGTAGAAAGCCACCGCATCGTCCAGGGACTTCACCGCGATGCCCAGATGATCGATTTTGTTGAGCATAAATCCTCTCTCCCTAGCTCAGGCGGTTTCAGTCTCGATTGGGAGCCCTGCCCGCAAGGCCCCGCAATCATGTCTTCCGATCCCGTATTTTTGGCAGCCGGTGTATATTCCCTTGTCCTCGGATATCCGACTTCCGAACTCCGACCTCCGATCTCCGGCCTCCGACTTCCGACCTCTGGCACTTACATGGGGATATTCCCGTGCTTCTTGGGCGAACGGGCCTCGCGCTTGCTGATGAGGATGTCCAGGGCGGCGATAAGCCTGCGCCTGCTCTCGCGGGGCTGGATGACCGCATCGATGTAGCCCCTGTTCGCGGCGCGATAGGGATTGGAGAATATCTCCTCGTATTCCTTGATCTTTTCCTCCCGCTTGGCTTCAGGATCATCCGCCTCCTTGATCTCCGTGCGGTGGATCACATTCGCCGCTCCGCTGGCGCCCATGACCGCGATCTCGGCGCTGGGCCAGGCGTAGACCATGTCCGCGCCCAGATCCTTGGAGCACATGGCCAGATAGGCCCCGCCGTAGGACTTGCGGGTAACCAGGAGCATCTTGGGCACGGTGGCCTCGGAATAGCACCAGAGCAGCTTGGCCCCGTGCCGGATAATACCGCCCCACTCCTGCTGCGTACCGGGCAGGTATCCGGGCACGTCCGCCAGGGTCAGCAGGGGAATGTTGAAGGCGTCGCAGAAGCGGATGAAGCGGGTGGCCTTGTCCGATGCGTCGATGTCCAGGCAGCCCGCGTAAACACTCGGCTGATTGGCGATAACTCCCACGGGGCAGCCGTTGAGGCGGATGAAGCAGGTGATCATGTTCGTGGCGTAGTGGGCGTGCGGCTCGAAGGTCTCCCCGTTGTCCGCGATGGATTGGATGACCTTCTTCATGTCGTAGGCCTGATTGGCGCTGTCCGGGATGATCTCGCCCAGATCCGGGACCTCGCGGAAGGGGTCGTCGCTGGGCGCCTCCATGGGCGGATCTTCCATGTTGTTCCCCGGCAGAAAGGCAAGCAGCTCACGGATCTGGTTCAGGGCGTCCTCGTCGCTCTCGCAGGCGAAGTGGGCCACGCCGCTCTTCTGGTTGTGGACCATGGCCCCGCCCAGATCCTCGAAGGTCACTTCTTCGCCGGTCACGGACTTGATCACATCCGGTCCGGTGATGAACATGTAGCTCGACTTCTTGACCATGAAGACGAAATCGGTCATGGCCGGGGAATACACCGCACCACCGGCAGTGGGCCCCATAATGGCGGAAATCTGCGGAATCACCCCGGAAGCGTTGGAATTGCGGAAAAAAATCTGCCCGTATCCGGACAGGGCGTCCACGCCCTCCTGGATGCGCGCCCCTCCGGAGTCGTTGAGCCCCACCATGGGCACGCCGCTCTTCAGGGCGAGATCCATGATCTTGGTGATTTTCTTGGCGTGCATTTCCCCCAGGCTTCCCGCTCTGGAGGTAAAATCCTGAGAATAGGCGCAGACCATGCGGCCGTTCACTTTGCCGTAGCCGGTAACCACGCCCTCCGCGGGGACGTCCACATCCTCCATGCCGAAGTTGGTGCAGCGGTGCTTGACGAACATGTCCGTCTCCTGGAAGGTGCCCTGGTCGAAGAAGCGCTCCAGGCGCTCCCGCGCGGTGAGCTTGCCCTTCTCCCGCTGCTTGGCCACAGCCTTTTCTCCGCCCATCTGGAGGATCTCATCCTCCATCTCCAGCAATTCACGCATTTTTTCCTGCACGGTCAATGTCATATACGGCACCTCGATCAGTATCTTATGTTGAAGGCTATAGGTTATGATCTGGAGATCATCTCTTCAACTTCAACTTTGAACTTTGAACCCCAATAACTAGTGCCTGACCGAAAACCGTGCTTGGACGCAAAGTTGCCCATATACAAGGAGCAAAAAATTTTGAAACCGCAGTGTATACAAATACATGAGGATTTCAAAATTTTGCAGCGACGAAGTAGATGGGTGAGTTTGCGTCCAAGCACCAACTATTCCTCGTGGATCCCGAAAACCTCGCGCATGACGTCGCAGATCTCGCCGATGGTGGCGTACTGCTTCACCGCCTCCAGAATGGGCGGCATGACGTTGTCCTCGCCCTGGGCGGCCTCGCGCAGTTGAGCCAGGCTCTTCTCCACCTGCTGCTCGTCCCGCTCGGAGCGCACCTTCTGCACATGGGCAACCTGGCCCCGCTCCACCTCGGGATCGATCCGCAAGAGGGGCACCTTGAACTCCTCTTCGCTCTGGAACTCGTTGCTCCCGACAACAATGCGCTCCTTGCTCTCCACCTCCTGCTGGTGGGTATACGCCGCATCGTCGATCTGGCGCTGGATGAAGCCCTGCTCGATGGCCGGGATGACCCCGCCCATGTCCTCGATCTTCTGCATCAGCTCCCAGGCCTCGCTCTCGATGCGGTCCGTGAGTTCCTCCAGCAGATAGGAGCCGCCCAGGGGATCGATGCTGTCCGGAACCCCGGACTCGTGGGCGATGACCTGCTGGGTGCGAAGGGCCGTGCGCACGGAGTCCTCCGTGGGCAGGGTCAGGGCCTCGTCCTTGGAATTGGTGTGCAGGGACTGGGTTCCGCCCAGCACCGCGGCCAGGGCCTGCAGGGTCACCCGGACCACGTTGTTGTCGATCTGCTGCGCGGTCAGGGTGTGCCCCGCGGTCTGGGTGTGAAAGCGCAGCATCCAGCTGCGGGGATTCTGCGCCTGGAAGCGGTCCCGCATGATCGAGGCCCACATCCGGCGCGCGGCGCGGAACTTGGCCACCTCCTCCATGATGTCCGTGGTCGCGCCGAAGAAAAAGGACAGGCGCTTGCCGAAAACATCGATGTCCAGGCCGGCATCCAGGGCCGCCTGGACGTAGGCCAAGCCGTTGGCCAGGGTGAAGGCCACCTCCTGCACCGCTGTGGAGCCCGCCTCCCGGATATGATACCCGGAGATGGAAATGGTGTTGAAGGACGGGGTGTTGGCGCTGCACCACTCGAAAATGTCGGTGATGATGCGCAGGCTGGGTCGGGGAGGATAGATAAAGGTGCCCCGGGCAACATACTCTTTGAGCACGTCGTTCTGCAGGGTGCCGAGCATCTTCTCCCGGTCCACCCCCTGCTTCTCCCCCAGGGCCACGTACATGGCCAGAAGCACCGCCGCGGGGGAATTGATGGTCATGGCTGTGGTGACCTGGTCCAGGGGAATCTGGTCGAAGAGGACCTCCATGTCCGCCAGGGAGTCGATGGCCACGCCGACCTTGCCCACCTCCCCGCGGCTCATCTTGTGGTCCGAGTCGTATCCGATCTGGGTGGGCAGGTCGAAGGCCACGGAGAGCCCGGTCTGGCCCTGCTCCAGCAGATAGCGGTAGCGCTTGTTGGTCTCCGCGGCGGTGGCGAATCCCGCATACTGCCGCATGGTCCACAGGCGCGAGCGGTACATGGTCGGCTGCACGCCGCGGGTGAAGGGATGTTCCCCGGGGAAGCCGAGCTTCTGGATATATTCCGCGTCGATCTCCTTGGGCAGGGCCAGCCTGGGAAGCTGCAGCCCGCCCACGGTCTTGAACTCGCCCTTGCGCTCGGGCATCTTCTGCAGCGTCTTGCCCAGTGTCGTCTCCTCCCATTCCCGATAGTTCGGATGATCCGCCATGCCTTCCTCCTTTTTGGATTGCAGAGGGCAGATTGCAGAGGTCAGATATCGGAGGTCAGATATCAGCACGCAGAGGTAAGAGCATGGAAAGTGCTTCCCATGGCACAGCTGAAAAAACTTATCCCTTTTTGGGAAGCCGCCTCTTGCCTCCTCTGTCCTCCGTCCTCTGTCTTCTGTCTTCTGTCTTCTGTCATCTGTCTACTGTCATCTGTCTTCTGGTGGCATGAGCCTATCAACGAGGGCCCTGGCCCGGTTCCGCGGATCGCCGGAAAGGACTTCCTCTCCCTCGGCCCTTTGCTGCAGATAGGGGCGCAGCATCTCCAGGGACCAATCCACAACTTCCGCTCGTCGCGCTTCGCGTCTGCGCCTGTCCCTCTCACCGCTCTCCACGTTTTTCCGGAACACGTCCTCCATGGCCTCGATGAGCTCGGAGACGCCCTCGCCTCTGGAGGCCACGGTTTCCAGGACGCGGCCCTCTCGATCCTCGACCGCCTCCTTCAGCTCCATGGAGAGCATGTCCGCACCGGGCTTGTCCGCCTTGTTCACCACCATAATGTCCGCCACTTCCAGCAGCCCGGCCTTGAGGGCCTGAATGTCGTCCCCCAGGCCCGGAGCGGAGACCAGGGCGGTCACGTCGGCGATGCGGATAATATCCATCTCCGACTGGCCCACGCCCACGGTCTCGATGATCACCGGATCGCAGCCGCTGGCGGCCATGATCCGCGCCACCGCCCCGGCAGAGGCACACAGGCCGCCCAGGCGCCCCCGCGTGGCCATGGACCGGATGACCACCTCCTCGTCCAGGGCGTGCTGCATCATCCGGACCCGATCCCCGTGGATGGCGCCTCCGGTGATGGGGGAGGACGGGTCCACCCCGATCACTCCGATCCGCCTGTTTTGGCTGCGGCAGTGAGCGATGAGCTTGTCCGTCAGGGTCGACTTGCCGGCCCCGGGAGCGCCGGTAATGCCGGCCACCATGGCCTTCTCGATGGAAGCGCCGTCCAGGGAGGCCAGGAGCTGTTCCGCCTCCGGGGCTCCGTCCTCCACCAGGGATATGGCCCTGGCGATGGCCCGGCTCTTGCGCTCGCCGATGCCGGTAATGATTTTTTCGATATCCATAGCCCTCGCTTTCTGGCCACACATCATCGCCATGGAGAGCAGCCTATTAGATTCGTTCATGTCAGACAGGGCGTTGAAAAATTTTAAGGGTCAAGCGCAAAAAAAGCTCAAGGTCGAAGTTTACCCCGCCTGCCCCGTAGCTCAGCCTTGTGATGCTACCGGGGTGAAACCTTCTTTGTTTCACTGGGGCGTAGCTCTCCTCCATGAGAGTTTGAATCCGGCACCTATTTGTGAAGCCAAGTCAATCAGACACCCTTTTGTCACCTCAAATAGGTGCCGGACAACGCAGCAATTGAAAGATTGGGGGCGTCCTGTTAGGCCCCCTCCGGCTCGAGCTCGCGAAAAGCGTCCACGATTTCCTGGATGGGTGTGCCCGGGGTGAAGACCTTCCGAATGCCCTTTTCCAGCAGAGCGGGCATGTCCTCCTCCGGGATAATGCCGCCGCCGACAACAGGTATATCCCCGGCGCCGCGCTCCTGGAGATGCTTCACCACCTCCGGGAAGAGCTCCATGTGCGCTCCCGAAAGCAGGGAGAGCCCCACGGCGTCCACGTCCTCCTGGACCGCGGCCGCCGCGATCTGCTCCGGGGTGCGGCGAATCCCGGTATAGATGACCTCGAACCCGTGATCCCGAAGGGCCCTGGCTATGACCTTGGCCCCGCGGTCATGACCGTCCAGGCCGGGCTTGCCGATCAGAATCCGCCGAATCGTCTTTCCTTCGGCCATGGCAAAGCTCCTGTGGTTAAAAGCCACTGACCCGCTCCTGCGCGTGCAATGAAGCGTTTCCGGGCTCAGGGAGAGCGGATAGTGGAGCCGTCTCCGAAAAAGGCGTGGGCGCGGGATGCTCCCCTATCGCCCATAGCCTATAGCCTATTCCCTACAGGCTGATGCTCTTGACCAGGTCCCGAACGCCCTGCACGGACCCCTCGAACTGCTTGCGCTCCTCGTCCGTGAGATTGAACTCGATGACCTGCTTGACCCCGCCGTCGGCCAGCTTGGCCGGGACGCCGACGAAGTAGCCGCCCACGTTGTACTCCTTGTCGCAATAGGCGGCGCAGGGCAGGATCCGTTTCTTGTCCTTGATCACGGCCTCGGCCATCTGCACGGAGGCCGCCGAGGGAGCGAAAAAGGCGCTGCCCGTCTTGAGCAGGCCCACGATCTCGCCGCCGCCCTGTCGGGTGCGGTCCACCAGCTCCTCGATCCTTTCGCTGCTCAGCAGCTCGGTAATGGGGACGCCGCCCACGGAGCTGAAGCGGGGCAAGGGGACCATGCTGTCCCCGTGTCCCCCCAGAACGAAAGCGGTCACGTCCTCCACGGAGACATCCAGCTCGTCCGCTATGAAGGTGCGGAAGCGGGCGGAATCCAGAACCCCGGCCATGCCGATGACGCGGTTTGCGGGGAATCCGCTGGCCTGATGCGCCACGTAGACCATGGCGTCCAGGGGATTGGAGACCACAATGAGCACGGCATCTGGGGAATAGTGCACCGCCTGTTCGGTCACGGTCTTGACGATCTCCGTGTTCTTGGCGATGAGATCGTCACGGCTCATGCCCGGCTTGCGCGGAAGGCCCGCGGTGATGATCACCACGTCCGATCCGGCTGTGTCCTCGTAGCTGTTCGTCCCCACAATATCCGAATCGAAGCCCTCGATCGGGGAGGCCTCGCGCAGGTCCAGCCCCTTGCCCTGGGGCATGCCTTCCACAATGTCCACCAGGTAAACGTCGCCGAGCTCCTTGGATGCTGCCCAGTGGGCGGCGGTGGCTCCCACCATTCCAGCTCCCACGACGGTGATCTTCTTTCGAGCGGCCATAATTATCTCCTTTGCTGCTTGCAAATTATCCGAAAAAGCTTTTCATCCTCTTAGCAGACTGTTGAGAGCATCCTTATCAGGCAGGGCGTTCAAAAATTTCAAGTGCAAGGCGCGAAAAAAGTTCAAGGTCGTAGCGTAGTTAACCTACGTGAGAGTTTGAACTTTTTGAAGCAACGCAGCAATTGAAAGATTTTGAACGTCCTGCTAGCCCACGACAGCCAGCACGTCCCCCTTCTGCACGTTGTCCCCCTCCTTGAAGCGGACTTCCCGGACCGTGCCCGAGCTGGGGGCGGTAATGGAGTTCTCCATCTTCATGGCCTCGAGGATGAGCAGCACGTCGCCCTCGTTCACACTGTCCCCCTCCTGGACCTCGTAGCGGATGATCATGCCGGGCATGGGTGCCTCCACCGGAATGCCGCCGCCGGAGGAGGGCTTGGGCTCCTCTTTTGGCGCTGAGGGCGCGGGCTCGGGCTGCTGGGGTTGCTGCTGCGGCTGCTGTTGAGCCGGCTGGGGTTGCTGGGGCTGCTGAGCGACGGGCTGCTGCGGCTGTCCCATGGGGGTGATGGAGCTGATCAAGGGCCGGCTGTCCGTGTTCTCCACCTCGACCCTGAAGTATTCCTCGTCCACGAAGACGTTGAAGGTGCGCAGGTTCTCGCCCTTGGCCGGGGCCTCCTTGGCCGGCTTCTCCATCAGCTCGCCCCGCTTGGCCTTTTCCGCAAGCTCCTGCTCCCGCTTCGCGTCTTCCAGGGTTTTGGGCTTGACCTCTTCCGGCATGTCCTCGAAGCCGTACTTCCAGCGCAGGAACTTCTTGCCGGTGGTGGGGTAGAGTGTGTAGATGAGCACGTCGTCGATATCCTTGGCCAGATCCTTGACCTCCTCCCTGGCCTTGTCCAGCTCCGGCTCCAGGATGTCCGCCGGGCGGCAGGAGCAGGGCTCGCTGCCGCGCGGATACTCCTGCAGGGCCTTCTTCTGGACCTCGGGGTCTATGGGGGCCGGTGTCTCGCCGTAGAGCCCGTAGCAAAGATCCTTCACCTGGGCGGTGATCATCTTGTAGCGCTCGTCCTCGGTGTCGAAGAGCACATTGTTCACCGTCTGAATGCCCACGATCTGGCTCGTGGGGGTAACCAGCGGCACCTGGCCCAGCTCGCGCCGCACGCGGGGCAGCTCCTCGAAGACCTGGTCCAGCTTGTCCAGAGCATCCATCTCGCGCAGCTGGTTCACCAGATTGGAGATCATGCCGCCGGGAGTCTGGTGCAGGAGAACATTGGCGTCGATAATGGTAATCCGGTCGTCCAGAAGGTGGCGGTATTTGGGAGTAATCTCCTTGAAGTGCTCCGCGCACTTGGTCAGCTGGCGCAGGTCGAAGCCCGTGTCCCGGTTGGTTCCGCGCAGGGAGACCGCCAGGGGCTCCACTGCCGGATGGGACGTGCGATAGGCCCAGGGGGAGAGGCAGACGTCTATGATGTCCACTCCCGCCTCGACGGCCTTGAGCATGGCCATGTCCCCCATGCCCGAGGTGAAGTGGCTGTGTAGATGGATGGGGATCTTCACCGTCTCCTTCAGGGCCTTGACCAGCCTGTACGCGTCATAGGGGGCGATGATTCCGGCCATGTCCTTGATGCAGATGGTGTCCGCCCCCATTTCCTCCAGTTCCTTGGCCTTGTCCAGGTAGTACTGCAGGTTGTACACCTCGCCGCCCATTCGCTCCTCGGTCAGGGAATAGCAGATGGAGCCCTGAAAGTGCTTGTCGTGCTCCTTGATGACCTTGACCACGGTCTGGAAGTTGCGGAAGTCGTTCAGCGCGTCGAACACCCGGAAAACGTCGATCCCGTTCACGCAGCAGCGCTCGGTGAAGGCATGGGCCACATCGTCGGGATAGTTGCGGTACCCCACCAGATTCTGCCCCCGCAGGAGCATGGAGAACGGGGTGTTTGGGGCGTGCTTCTTCAGTGTCCGGATCCGCTCCCAGGGGTCCTCGCCGAGGAAGCGGTGCATGGAGTCAAAGGTCGCCCCGCCCCAGACCTCCATGGCGAAATAGCCCACCTTGTCCATCTCCTCGGCGATGGCGGCCAGGTCCTCGGTCCGTCCGCGCGTGGCGAACAGGGACTGATGGCCGTCCCGCAAGGTGAGGTCCTGGATCCGGAGCGGATTGTCCGCCTGGATTTCCTCATCGAAATCCGTCGCCTGGAGTTGCGTATGTCGGTCCACCATGGCCCTCTCCTTTTCTTTACCGCGATTTGCTTTCGCGTTCTCGACCTCGAGGGGAAGCCGGAAAATCCGTGCTCAAAAAAATCCCGGCAGATTCATTACCTGACCAGCCGAAACTGCCACTGATAGCGCCTTTCCATGATCGCCTGCCTGCCGGACATGGCCCAGGGGCTGTTCTCCGGAAAGGCTGGGCGCGGCTGAGGCGGAGGCTGCTGCGCCTGCTGCATGAGCTGAGCGGCCTCCTGCTCCTCCTGAAGATAGTAGGCCAGCCCCGCGGATATGGCCGCGATTTTCTTCTCTCTGTGTTCCATAACCTTGTGCTCCCGTTTTGGCGGTCTCTCTCCCCAAGGGCGATCCCGGCGGGATCAGCCGCTTCTCTGCGGCTCCGCGTAGAGCTCACCGCCGTGGGCGTCGTTGGCCACGACCGCTGGAAAATCCTGCACGGTCAGCTCGCGGACCGCCTCTGGTCCCAGATCCTCGTACGCGATGATCCTGGCGCCGATAATGCACTGGGACAAAAGCGCTCCCGCGCCGCCCGTTGCCGCCAGATAGACCCCGCCGTAATCCCGCAGGGCCTGCTTCACTTCCGGGCTGCGCCTGCCCTTGCCCATGGTTGCCTTGAGGCCCAGGCTGTGGAGCCTGGGGGCGAAGGGGTCCATGCGATAGCTGGTAGTGGGCCCTGCCGAGCCGATGGGCCGTCCGGGCGGAGCCGGAGTGGGTCCCACGTAGTAGATCACCGCGCCCTGCAGGGGAACCGGGATCTCCTCCCCCCGGTCCAGGGCCTGGACCATGCGCTTGTGGGCCGCGTCGCGGGCTGTATAGATCGTGCCGGACAGGTAGACGCGATCCCCGATGCGGAGCTGGCTCACATCGTCGTCACTGAGCGGCGGCTGCAAATGGTAGGTATTCATGAGATCACGACCTCCTCGTGCCTGGAGGAATGACACTGCACGTTCACGGCAAGGGGAAGACTGGCGATGTGGCACGGTGCCATCTCCATGCGCACGCCCAGGCTCGTGGTCCTGCCGCCCAGTCCCATGGGGCCCACGCCCAGCGCATTGATCTCGCTGAGAAGCTCGCGCTCCATCTCGGCGATCTCCGAATCGGGGTGCTCCCGATCCAGGGGGCGGAACAGGGACTTCTTGGCCAGAAGGGGGGCCTGATCAAAGGATCCGCCCACTCCCACGCCCACGATGGTGGGCGGACAGGGATTGGGGCCGGCCGCGGCCACGCGGTCCACGACGAAGTTCTTGATCCCCTCCCAGCCCTGGGCCGGAGTCAGCATGGTGCAGCGGGACATGTTCTCGCTGCCGCCGCCCTTGGCCATGAAGCGGATCCTGATTTCGCTGCCGGGCACCAGATCGGTGTGGATCAGGGCAGGCGTATTGTCCCCGGTGTTCTTCCGGGTGAGGGGATGGCACATGGACTTGCGCAGCAGGCCCTCATCGTAGGCCTGGGCCAGCGACCGTTCCAGCACGTTGTGGATGCTGCCCCCCTCCACGCGGCAGTCCTCACCGTGCTCCACAAAGAAGACCCCCAGGCCCGTATCCTGGCACAGGGGGAGGTCGCGCTCCCGGGCCATATCCGCGTTTTCCAGGAGCTCGCCCAGAATCTGGCGAGCGCCGTCATCGGTCTCCTCATCCCTGGCATGCTGGAGGGCGGCGACCACATCCCGGGGGAGGTTCCGGCTGACATGGAGGACCATGTCCCGGACCTGCTTCTGGATCGTCTCCGCTGCTATACTGTGCATGGTGCCTCTTTAACCGGTTTCGTCCGGCGAAATAGCGTTGCGTTTTGTATGAAAATGTGGCCAACCTGTTGAATTGTTTCGTGAAAGTGTAGGGCGCGGGAAGACGAGGATGTGCGCTGAAGCCGAGTTTCATAGAGAGGCGCGCCCTTGTAGTCCGCGATATAGGGATTTTGCCGATAGCGACCTTAAGGTTCGCGATGCCAAGGGTTCGTGGAAAACAACAGGTGTCTCACGGGCATGAGTCGCTTAGCGTGAGCCCGTCCCTGCACTGGACGCCAAGATGAAACTCCGGCATCAGCGCACATCCCCGACTCCCCGCGCACTATTTTCATGTTTGGTTGTGCCCGGGTTCGCCCGGGAATGAGGGTTTTATTGAAAAGGGAGGACCCTATTCCAGACCTCACATATCACCGGCCTTGAAACAAGGATTTCTCGCAAATCAGTTCCTCTTCTTGAACAGCCCCTTGAAGAACTCCCGGTTCATGCGAGCGATGAACTTGACGTTGATGTCCTTGGGGCAGACCGCCTGGCACTCGTAGTGATTGGAGCAGTTGCCGAAGCCGAGCTCCTGCATCTGCTCCGTCATGGCCTTCACCCGTTTGGCCGCCTCGTAGCGCCCCTGGGGCAGCTTGGCCAAGTTGGAAACCTTGGCCCCGGTAAAGAGCATGGCCGAGGCGTTGGGGCACGCGGCAACGCAGGCCCCGCAGCCGATGCACTCCGCGGCGTCCATGGCCTCCTCCTGATCCTGCTTGGCCACGGGCACTGTATTGGCCTCCGGGGAGCTCCCCACGCGGGTGGAGACGTAGCCCCCGCTCTGGATGACCTGGTCCAATGCGGTTCGGTCCACCATAAGATCCTTGATGATGGGCAGGGCCTCGGCCCGGAAGGGCTCGATGCTAATGGTCTGCCCGTCCCGAAAGTGACGCATCCGGAGCTCGCAGGTGGTGGTTTTTTTCTGTTCCCCGTGGGGAACCCCCTCGATGACCAGGCCGCAAACGCCGCAGATGCCCTCGCGGCAATCGCTCTCGAGGGCGATGGGGTCCCGGCCCTCTTTCACCAGGTCCTGGTTGACCTGATCCAGCATCTCCAGGATGGACATATCCTCTTTCACATCCCGGGCCCTATATTCCTCGAAGCCGCCCGGTGCATCCGGACCGGCCTGACGCCACACGCTCAATTGGAATTCCATCACTTGTAGCTCCTTGTGCTTGGGGACACTTCCTCGAACTCAAGCTGCTCCTTGTGCATAACCGGCTCCTGGCCCACACCCTTGAACTCCCAGGCGGAGACGTAGGTGTACTCCTGATCGTTGCGCAGGGCCTCCCCGTCCTCGGTCTGATACTCCACCCGGAAGTGGCAGCCGCAGGACTCCTCCCGGTTCAGGGCGTCATGGGCCATGACCTCGGCGAAGTCCAGGGACTCGGCCATGCGCCAGGCCTGCTCCAGCTCCTGGTTCAGGGCGCTGTCCGTGCCAGGGACCTTGAGGTTGTTCCAGAATTCGTCCCGGACCCTCGCGATCTCCTTCAGAGCAGTCTGCAGGCTTTCCCGGCTCCGGGACATGCCCACGTGGTCCCACATGACATCCCCGAGCTCGATCCGCAGCTCGTGGGCGGTCTTGTTCCCCTGGATCGCCAGGAGCTCCTTGTTGCGTTTCCCCACATCCTCGCGGCACTGGGCGAACTCGGGGCGGTCGGTGTCCACCTGGCCCGGCTTGATCCGGGCGAAATAGTTCCCGATGGTGTAGGGAATGATGAAATAGCCGTCCGCCAGGCCCTGCATGAGCGCGCTGGCGCCCAGGCGATTGGCCCCGTGGTCGGAAAAATTGGCCTCGCCCAGCACAAAGAGGCCTGGGATGTTGCTCTCGAGGTTGTAATCCACCCAGAGGCCGCCCATGGTATAGTGCGGCGCGGGGTAGATCCGCATGCGCATTTCCTTGTGCACATCCTCGCCGGCTATCTGCTGGTAGATCTCGAAAAGGTTGCCGTAGCGCTCGTCCATGATCTCACTGCCCAGGCGATTGAAGGCGTCCTCGAAATCGAGGTACACCGCGTATCCGGTCTCGCCCACGCCGCGACCCTCGTCGCAGACCTCCTTGGCCGCCCGCGAGGAGATGTCCCTGGGGGAAAGGTTCCCGAAGCTGGGGTATTTCCGCTCCAGGTAATAGTCCCGCTCTTCCTCGGGAATCTGGCTGGGATGGCGGGTGTCGCCCTTCTTCTTGGGGACCCACACCCGGCCGTCGTTGCGCAGGGACTCAGACATCAGGGTCAGCTTGGACTGATGGCTCCCGGAGAAGGGAATGCATGTGGGATGGATCTGGGTGTAGCAGGGATTGGCAAAACAGGCCCCCTTGCGGTAGGCCCGCATGGCCGCGCCCACGTTGCTCCCCACAGCGTTTGTGGAGAGGTTGAAGACCGTGGAGTAGCCCCCGCTGGCCAGGATCACGGCGTCCGCTGCGTAGGACTCGAGCTCTCCGGTGCGCAGGTTGCGCATGATCACGCCCCTGGCCTCGCCGTCCACGAGGACCAGATCCACCATTTCCCGCCGTCCGCGAACCGTGACCTTGCCCTCCTGCACCTGGCGCATCATGGCCTGATACGCCCCCAAAAGGAGCTGCTGACCGGTCTGGCCCCGGCAATAGAAGGTTCGCGAGACCTGGGCCCCGCCGAAGGAGCGGTTGGACAAAAGGCCGCCGTATTCCCGGGTAAAGGGAATGCCCTGGGCCACACAGAGATCGATGATGGCGGTGCTCAGCTGGGCCAGACGGTAGACGTTGGCTTCCCTGGCCCGGAAGTCACCGCCCTTGATGGTGTCGTAGAACAGACGGTAGATGCTGTCCCCGTCGTTCTGGTAGTTCTTCGCCGCGTTGATCCCGCCCTGGGCCCCGATGCTGTGGGCCCGGCGAGGGCTTTCCTGATAGCAGAAGGCCTCCACGTTGTACCCGAGCTCTCCCAGAGAGGCCGCGGCCGAGGCTCCGGCCAGCCCGGTTCCCACAACGATCGCCTTGTATTGGCGCTTATTCGCCGGATTGACCAGCTTTAGGCCATCCATCTTGTGCTTGTCCCATTTGTCCTGGATCGGACCGGATGGGATCTTGCCATCAAGCTCCATATCCTTTCTCCCTTATGCTCGTGTCGGATGGAAACCGGTTTTTTTGGTGTCCCCTCGGCGGCAGCTCGCCGGGGCTACATCCCGAAGAGCCAGAAGGCTATGGGAATAGCGGCGAGCGCCGCGGAAACGATGCCCGCCAAAGCGAGGGATCCAGTATCGACCACAACTCTGGTGCGGTCCGTGTTCCAGCCCACGGTCTGAAAAAAGCTCCCGATTCCGTGAGACAGGTGGATGAGCACGGCCACCAGGGCCGCCAGATAGATCAGGCTGATCCATGGGCCTTGAAAGCTCATCTCCGTCATTTGATACACCCCGAAGTGGCCCTCGCCGTGTGCCGCGGCCTCGTAGATCTGCGGATTGGTCACGCGCACCGTGAAGTGAAGCAAATGGTAGATGACAAAGCCCAGGATAACGAGCCCTGTGTAGAACATGCTCCGGGAAGCCGGCCCAGCCTCCTGATAGTTGGTCTTGGCGTAGCGAGTCGGCTTGGCCCGGGAATTCTCCACAAAGAGGGTAATCCCCAGGACCACGTGCAACACCAGAACCCCGGCCATGATCAGGCGCTCGATCCACAACAGGGGTCCGAGGGCCCTCAGGTGCTCCGCATAGGCGTTCAGGGCGTCCGCGCCCCAGAAAAAGCTGAGATTGCCCAGCATATGCCCCACCAGGAACAGGACCATAAGGATTCCCGTCAGGGCCATGAGCATTTTCTTTCCTACAGCAGTCTGCCAGATCATGTGCCTTCCCTTGGTGTTAGGTTGGTTCGATCGCCGAAAGCCAATCTCCTGATGCCACTATTCCTAATGCAAATATAGAGGCGGAGATGGCAAGAAACAATACCGGAAAATTTCGGAGTTAATACGTAGTCATAATACGTATCAGGAGGCGGATTCAAGAGGAGTTTCTGAGAGGCGGTTGCTGTCCAGGGAGGATAGATAGGCCTGGAGATTGACCGACTTGTTCAGGAGCCCGAGCTTCTTGCGGATATTGTGTCGGTGGGTATCGATGGTCCGATTGGAGAGTCCCAGAAGATGGGCGATCTCCTTGGTTTCCTTGCCCTGCTTGATCAGATCCACGAGCTGCAGCTCGGTGGGCGTGAACCCGTAGCGCTGGGAGAGGTGCTTGAGCAGGGGGGAGATGATCTCCTCCAGGTTGGAGTGCACGATATCGATGTACACCTTTTGGCTTTCATCCAGGCCGGATTCCCACAATTTCTCCAGAAAGGGCAGGACCATCTGTTTGGCGTTGAAGACCAGATTCTCCTCCGAGGCCCGCTTGTTCTCGTCCTTCTTCTCCAACAGAACCTTGAGCGCGGTATTGGTCTCCTCCAGCTTCCTGTTGGCACGGGTCAGCTCCGAGGTTCGCTCCTGGACCAGCTGTTCCAGGCGCTCATTGGTCCGGTACAGCTTTTCCTGGACCTGCTTGATCTGGCTCAGGTCGCGGGCCACGCAGACGCTTCCGATCTTGGCCCCTCCGCCGTCCCGGAGCAGGCTGATGGACATCCCGAAGGGCAGAATACTCCCATCCTTGCGGCGGATATCGATCTCGTAGTCGCGGACGTAGCCGGAGCTCCTGAGCTCGTGGAGCATTTGCCGCAGCTTGTCCGGATCTGCGTACAGGTCGAAGGCGGATTTGCCCTCGAGCTCCTCGAAGCTGTATCCGAAGAGCTCCTCAGCCCGCTTGTTCCAGCGGATGAAGCAGCCCTTGCGGTCCACGATCCCGATGGCGTCCGCGGAGTTGTCCAGGACATTCTTGAAGTAGTCCCGCTCCTTTTTCAGGGCGTCCTGGGCCTGCTTCAGCTCATACAGATCCTGTGTGACCTCCAAAAGGGTCTTGAGCTCGCTATTGGCCTTTTCCGCACGCCTGTACTGCCGGAGCTGCTCCTTCAGCTCCCCGTTCTCGGAGCGGGCCCGACGCAACCTGTCCAGGAGCTCCTCCCGGGTCAGATCACGGCATTCGGCCTCTAGATTTCGGGAATCGCTCATAGGGCTCCCCTGAATCGTCAGCGAGACTTTTTTTCGTCCTGCACAATGCGCTCATTTTCTAGCACGGGCCGGGACTCTTGGCAACAGCGGGCCCGCTTCTTTCTGGTCCCTTTCAGTACGGTGTATTGACAGGACAACCCCTTTTTTGAAGGATGGACGCCATTCATGATGCACTTATCAGCGCGCAAACACAAAGGAGAGCGTATGGGCGTCCCACTGAGCAAGGAACAGGAGATGATCCGCAACTCCGCGCGGGAGTTCGCCCGCAAGGATCTGGCCCCCAAGGCCGCGGAACGGGACCAGAACGAGGAATACCCAGCGGACAGCCTGAGGCAGATGGGGGAACTGGGGCTGTTGGGGATGCTGGTGCCCGAGGAATACGGCGGTGAGGGCATGGATACCGTGTCCTACGCCCTGGCCCTGTCCGAGATCGCCGCGGGCTGCGCCTCCACCGCGGTGATCATGTCCGTGCACAACTCCATTTGCTGCGGCAGCCTGACCCGCTTCGGGACCGAGGAGCAGCGGGAGCGCTTTCTGCGGCCCATGGCCGGAGGAGAGATCATCGGCTCCTTTGCCATGTCCGAGCCGGAGGCGGGATCGGACCCGGCCTCCATGACCACCACGGCGGTCCGGGACGGGGATGAATTCGTGCTCAACGGAACCAAGCGCTGGATCACCGGGGGCAAGACCTCCGGCATCTTCATCGTCCTGGCCAAGACGGACCCCGAGGCCGGCCACAAGGGCATCAGCGCCTTTCTGGTCACCCCGGACGCGCCCGGATTCCAGGTGGGCCGCAAGGAGGACAAGATGGGCCTGCGGGCCTCGGACACCACGGACCTGATCTTCGACAACTGCCGCGTCCCTGCGGACAATCTGCTGGGCCCGGAAGGCGGCGGGTTCAAGGTGGCCATGTCCGGGCTGAACGACGGCCGCATCGGCATCGCCGCACAGGGCCTCGGGGTGGGACGTGCCGCCCTGGATCTCGCGGTGCAGTACGCCAAGCAGCGGGAGCAGTTCGGCCGCCCCCTGACCGAGAACCAGGGCCTTCGCTGGATGCTCGCGGACATGGCCACGGACGTGGAGGCCGCGGAAGGGCTCATCCATTCCGCCGCGGCGATGAAGGACCAGGGGAAGGAGTGCTCCAAGGAGGCCTCCATGGCCAAGCTCTACGCCACGGAGATGGCCAACCGGGTCGCGGGCCAGGCGGTGCAGATCCACGGCGGATACGGCTTCACCAAGGAGTTCGGCGTGGAGCGCCTCTACCGCGACGCCCGGGTCTTCACCATCTACGAGGGCACCTCCCAGATCCAGAAGATCGTTATTGCCAACGAGGTCATCGGGGACCAGAAGAAAAAGAAGAAGGGGAAGAAGTAGGCCTTTTCCGATACATAGGTCCTCGATTCTCGAGTATGGACCGCCAAGGCGCGAAGGAACGCCAAGAAGCCTCCCCTTGGCGTTCTCGGTGTCTTGGCGGTTCATATTCCGGGGTCGGTCCCCTGCTTTTCGCGAATCCTCTCCCACTTGGCGCAGACCTCGCGGGCCACTCGGACGGAGGCGGCGTCCACCATCTCCCCGTCCAGGGAGATGACCCCCTCCCCACGGGTCCGAGCCCGCTCGTAGGCCTCGAGGATGCGGCGGCAGCGCTCGTATTCCGCTTTATCCGGAGTGAAGACGCGATTGACGGTCTCGATCTGGTCCGGGTGTACGGCCCACTTGCCGTCGTATCCCAGGGCCGCGCTCATGCGGCAGGAGCGCTCCAGCCCATCCGGGTCACTGTAGTCGCCGTACGGGGCGTCGATCGCCTGGAGCCCCACGGCGCGAGCTGCCATGAGGAGCCGGCTTAAGGGGTAGTGCCACTTGTGCCCCGGATAGTCCGGATCCTCCTCCCCGTGCCCGCTCGCCCCCCTGCTGGGCGTTCGCAGCGATGCGCCGTAGTCGGCGACACCGAAAACGAGGGCCTCCAGCCGACAGGAGGCGGTCGCGATCTCTTCCACCTTGAGCATGCCCTGGGCATCCTCCACGATGGCCTCCAGACCGATACCACCGGTTTGTCCGATCGCCGTTTCGATCTGATCCAGGAGCATGGCCACCGCTTCGATCTGCGCGCCCGAGCCCGCCTTGGGCACCACCACGGTGTCGATGTGCTCCCCCGCTTGCTCCACCACGTCCACCAGATCGCGATAGGCGAAGGGGGTGTCCATGCCGTTGATCCGCAGACATCGGGTCACGCTTCCCCACACGAGCTCCTGAAAACTGCGGGCCGCTATCTCCCTGGCCCCCTTCTTCTCCCCGGGAGGGACACTGTCCTCCAGATCGAGCATCACCTGGTCCGCTCCGCGCTGCAGGGCCTTGGCCACCATCTTGTCCTTGTTCGCGGGCACGGTGAGCACCGAGCGCCGCAAACGGAACGTACCGTGCATAGGCTTCTCCCGTTCTTTGCTTTTTTCGATCACCACTGTCTATGGAATATCATCGATCCCCCTCTGACTCTCCACCGCCATCTCCAGATCCGGGCCGTGCCAGCTGACCCGAATACTGCCCTCCCGTGCCGTGGTGAGCAGGGGGACCTCTTGTTTATCCAGGGCCTTTTCAACCTTTTCGTGGGGAAAGCGGAAATGGTTCAAAAAGCCGCAGCTCGTCACCGCGAGATCCGGGGCTACCTTCCTGTAGAAGGCCCGGCACAGGCTGCTTCGGCTGCCGTGATGGGGCAGGACCATCAGCTCCGCCCCGAGATCGCGCTCCGAGCGGACCATACTGCGCAGGAGCCCTTCTTCCGCGTCTCCCGGCAGAAGAACCAGGTTCCGGTCTCCGTTCGCCACGCGCAGTACCAGGGAAGTGTTGTTCGGCTCCCGCATGCCGGTCCGGTCCGCGGCGTGGAGCACCTCCAGCCGCAGCCCCCGGCCCAGATCGATCGCCTCGCCCGCCCGCAGGGCCCGTGCCGGGATGTCCCTCTTTTCCAGGATCCGCCCGAGGACCCGCCCATCCCAGTCCTCGGGCCAGCGGCCGTTGTACATAAAGCGCTTTACCCTGTATTTGCGCAGGATGTAGTACAGCCCCCGCATATGGTCGAAATCCGGATGAGTCAGAACCACGCTGTCCACAGCGGGCCTGCGCCCCCGGCTCAGGGCGGGAGACAGAACCAGGCGACCCACGTCATAGTCCCTGTTCCAGGAGCCCCCGCCATCGACGAGAAGCCGCTTTTGCGGGGTTTGCAGCAAAAGGGCCTGGCCCTGGCCCACGTCGAAAAGACGCAGGCTGAGCCTTGGATCCGGTGTCAGCCCCTTGGATGCCAAAGGCCAGAGGAGCAGAACAGCCGCGCACAGCCATAGCGGCCAGATACGGCGCATCCCGTGGGCCGTCCACAGCGCCGCGCAGGCGAGCAGAGTCCAGTATCCCAGCATCTCCTGCCAGCCGGGGCGGGGAAGCACCGCCGCCCCGAGCCAGCCCGCCCCGTCCATGAGCTGCAGCAGCTCGAAGAGCTGTTGCAGGATAAAGCCGGCAGCCTGGAGCAGATAAGCTGCCGCGGGCTCCAGGCCGGGCACCAAAGCCAGCACCAGACCGGATAGGCCCAGGGGCATGACTCCGAAGGCCAATGCCGGCAGCCAGAGCAGATTGAGATAGATATGGGGGCTGACCTGGCCGAAGTACCAGAGCAGAAGCGGAAGCAGGGCCACATTGACCACGAGGCTGATGCCCAGCACGGAAAGGGGATAGAAAAGCGCCGGATGGAGCATGCGCGGCGGAAGGTGCCGGCTCAGCCACCCCACGGCCCTGGGCCAGAGGAGCACGATCCCGGCGACAGCGGTCACGGAAAGCTGCAGCCCCAGATCGAAAATCCCCATGGGCCAGAAGAGGACAATGACCAGGACCGCGGCGAAGAGCCCGTCCATGAGGACCTGGCCCCTGCCGCGCCACAGCAGCAGCCCCCAGAAGAAGAACATCAGGCTGGCCCGGAGCAGAGAAGGCTTGAATGCGCCCAGCCACAGGTAGAATCCCACCAGGGGAAGAGCTGTGAGCGCGGCGAGCCGCTGCCTGGGCAGAGTCAGGTAGATCCCCGGGCGGATGCGTCCGGCCGCCCTGGCCAGAATCCAGCCCAAAGCGGCGAGGAAGCCGAGATGGAGCCCGGACTGGGCCAAAACATGGGAAAGGGAGGCCCGTCGAATGAGATTGAGCTGATCGTAGGAAAGCTCGGACTTGTCCCCGCAGAGCAGGGCCAAAAGGATGGCGCCGCCGACGCCCTCTCCGGCATGGCGGGCCACTGTATCGACCACGGTCCGCCTGGCCTGCCAGAAGCTGTTTCTTCGATGTTGCCAGGATTCGATGCTTTCTGAGCCCTCCGAGGAGGTGGTATACCCCACTCCCTGTCTGGCCCAGTAGAACCGGGTATCCCAGGTTCCGGGATTGAGATGGCCCCGCACGGGCTCGATCCGGAAGCGGGCCTGGACAGTGTCTCCGGGAGACGGGATGCGCTCGGGCTCGTACCAGTTCCAGGACAGGTCCATGGACAGCATGCCGCTTTCTTCCTCGGCCCGGAAACGAGGCCTGTCCAGGATGATCTGCAGCCTGTTCTCTGGCTTGGTGTCTACCCTTTCTACTTGGGCCCGGACGAGGACCTCCTTGCGCTTGGCCATCCACTCCGGCATCTCGGCCCTGTCCAGCGGAGGCGGTTCCACGAGAAGAGCCCAGGCCGCGAGCCCCCCTGCGAGAAAGCAAAGCAACGCCCGAAACAGGCCCGGCCAGCTCCCGGTCCGCCGCAGCCCGATCCCGAAAAGGCATCCACCGACCAGGGCGGGGAGGAAAAACTTGACCGAAGCCAGACCCAGCACACCGTAGACCAGAAAAACCTGCCAGGGAAGAAGCCCGGGGGTTTTCCCGGAACCCGGACCACGACTCGCAGCGGAATGAGCCATAAAAGCCTGTTGAAAAGAGACCTTATCAGTCAGGGCGTTTTACAATTTCAAGGGTCAAGCGCGACCCGGCACTCACTTTTTTTCCCGAAGTTCAATATATTACGAGCAAACATAAAAAAAAGTGAGTGCCGGGCAAGGTCGAAGTTCACCCCGCCTGCCCCGTAGCTCAGCCTTGTGATGCTACCGGGGTGAAACCTTCTT